>JAGWIC010000010.1 GCA_028866435.1 Lysobacteraceae bacterium
AGCAGCTGCGGCGGCTCGCCTTTGCCGTTGTGCGCCGGGCCGAAGCTGTCGATCTGCGGCACGAACAGCCGGTTCGATTTCCACGGGATCGGATCGGCCGCGGCGGCGCGGAACACCGCGAAGGTGACCATGCAGCTGGCCACGCCCACACCCATCAGTACGACCACCAGGGCGGTCAGTGCCTTGCTGCGCCGGCAGCTGCGCCAGGCCAGATCGAGGTAGTAGCGGATCATCCGCGGACGATGACCTGGCGGGCCCACGGCGCGCGCATCAGCGGTCGCCGCCGGAGCGGAGCGCCTTGCGCACGGTCCGCAGCAGCGCCAGGGTGGTCACCGGCTTGTCGAGCAGGCTGAGCCGTTCCAGCGGCGGCAGCTCGCGCAAATCGGGCGGCGCGTCGGCGCGTGCCAGCAGGACGACGGCACCCCGGTAGCCCTGCTCGACCAGCGCCGCCAAGGTACGCGCACCGGTGAACAGGTTCATGTCCGCGTCCATCAGCACCAGATCCGGCAGGCCGCCCGCCTCGATCCACTGCAACGCCGCGGTACCGCTCTGGCTGGCATGCGCCTGGTAGCCGTAGGCACTGAGCGTATCGGCAAGCATCGACAGCTGGCCGGCCTCCTCCACCACCACCAGCACGTGCTCGGCCGCCCCCTCCAGGTCGTCGAGGCTGTCGAGCTGCATGGCCTCGGCCATCACCGCTTCCAGCGGAATGTACAGGTCGAAGCGGGTACCGCGACCCGGTGCGCTGTCCACCCGCATCACCCCGCCGTGACTGGCCACGATGCGCTGGCATGAAAGCAGGCCCAGCCCGGTACCGTTCTCCTTGGTGGTGAAGAACGGCTCGAACAACCGCTGCTGCACCGCCGGCTCGATGCCGGGGCCATCGTCGATCACGCTGATGCACAGATAGCGTCCCTGGCGCGGCGATTCCTCCGCCAGGAAGAAATCCTCGTCGAGTTCGACCTGCGCGGTCTGGATGCACAATGTCCCGCCATCCGGCATGGCCTGGATCGCGTTGAGGCACAGGTTGAGCAGGCACTGCTGCAACTCGGTGTGATTGCCCTCGAACGCCAGGTCGGGATCGCCGATGCGCAGCTCCATCGTCACCGAGCGCGGCACGCTGCCCTGCATCAGCAGGTCGAACGCGCTGATCAAGGCACCCACACGCACCTGCTCGGCACGCCGTGCGCCGCGCGCAAACGAAAGCATCGAGTGCACCATCTCCAGGCCGCGCTTGCCGCAGTCGCGCACCAGCTTGCCCAGCCGCGCCAGGCGCGGATCGTCCTGGTAGTCCTGCAGGCTGTCGCCGGCCAGCAGCAGCGGTTGCAGCAGGTTGCGCAAGTCGTGGCTGAGCCCGCCGGCCAGCATGGCCAGGCTTTCGAAGCGCTGGGCGCGAATCAACTCCGTCTCCGAACGCCGATTGGCCCGGCTGGCCTCGGCCTCGACCAGTGCGCGACGCACCGCGCTGGCCAGCCGGGCCGGGTTCTGTTTCAGGATGTAGTCGGTGGCGCCCCTGCGCAGCGCCTCGATCGCCGCCTCCTCGCCCAGCGCGGCGGAAACGAAGATGAAGGGCAGATGCTCGTCGCGCTCGCGCAGCAGCTCCAGCGCGCGATGGCCGGAAAAGCCCGGCATGCTCAGGTCGGACAACACGATATCCGGGCCGAACGCGTCCAGCGCGGCGACATAGCGCGCCTCGTCATCGACCAGGCGCACCTCGCAGGTGATGCCGTCGGCAGCCAGCTCGGCCAGGATCAACTCGGCATCGAGTGCGTCGTCCTCGACCTGCAGCACACGAATGGTCGGCAATGTTCGTTGCTGCCGATGTGGCATGTCTCCCCCCAGACTCCCCGCTCATGGACCCGCCCTGCCGTGGCCGCCGTCGTGCCGCGCAGGCCTGCAAACCCCTCGCCCGGATCAGCCCTGCTCCGGCGCCTCGTTGAGCACCGCCCAGAACTGGCCCAGTGTACGCACTGCGTTGAAAAACTGATCGGCATCGACCGGCTTGATCACATAGGCGTTGGCGCCGAGGTCCCAGCTGCGCGCCAGGTCGACATCCTCGCGCGACGAGGACAGGATCACCACCGGCACCCGCCGCAGGCGTTCGTCCTGGCGCATCCGGGTCAGCACGTCCAGCCCGTTCATGCGCGGCATCTTGATGTCCAGCAGCACCACCGCCGGGTTGCCCGGCGCGCGCGCGGCCCAGCTGCCGCGGGCATACAGGTAATCCAGGCATTCCACGCCGTCCTCCACGTGCACCACCGGATTGGCCAGATGGGCGGCGGCCAGCGCGTCCCTGGCCATCTCGGCATCGGCCAGGCTGTCCTCCACCAGCAGGATGGTGCGCAGCTCTTTCTTGTTCATGCTCGACTCTCAGCTACGCGCGCCGGCGGTGTCGGTCGCCGGCAGCGAAAAATGGAAACGGGCCCCCTTGCCCGGCTCGGCCTCGGCCCAGACGCGGCCGCCATGGCGCGCCACGATGCGCCGCACATTGGCCAGCCCGATGCCGTTGCCGGGAAACTCCGAGGCGCGGTGCAAGCGCTGGAACACGCCGAACAACTTGTCCGCGTACTGCATGTCGAAGCCGGCACCGTTGTCGGCCACGGTGAACTCGTACTCGCCCTGCGGACCCTGGCCCACGCTCACCTCGATGCGCGCCACCGCGCACTGCCCGGTGTACTTGACCGCATTGCCCAGCAGGTTCTGCCACACCGTGCGCAGCATGTTGGCGTCGCCGATCACCATCGGCAGCACGGCGACCTCCCACACGATGCGGCGGCCCTCCTGGCCGGATTCGGCCAGCGCCCTGGCCTCCTCCACCACCGACTGCAGGTCCACCGCCTGCAGGCGCAGCGGGCCACGGCCCAGCCGCGAGAAGACCAGCAGGTCGTCGATCAGCAAGGCCATGCGCTGGGCCGAGCTGCCGATGATTTCGATGTAGTGCGCGGCCTGCTCATCGACCCGCGGGCCCAGGTGCTGCTCCAGCTTGCGCACGAAGCCGGCCACGTGGCGCAGCGGCGCGCGCAGGTCGTGCGATACCGAATAGCTGAACGCCTCCAGCTCGCGGTTGATGTCGGAGATCTGCGCGACCTTGCCCTCCAGCTGGCGATTGAGCTCCTTCACCTGCTGCTCGGCCAAGGCGCGCACGGTGACGTCGTTGACGGTCAACAGCAGGGTCGGCTCGTCGGTATCCTGCTGCTGCAGCCGGCGCGCATTGATCACCACGTGCCGCTGCAGGCCGCCGTCCGCGGGCTGCACGGCGTCGTAATCCCACAGTTCGCGGTCGCGCAGCAGGACATCCTTCAGCCGCTGCAGCAGCAAGGGGTCGCTCCAGGCGCCGTCACCGATCGCGGCCAGCGGCAATGACTTTTCCAGCAGGTCGCCGCCGTACAACTCGCTGAAGGCGTTGTTCACCAGCAGGCTGTTCAAGTTGGCATCGAACAGCGCGATCGGCTCGCGTACCGCCTGGAAAATCAGCCGCGAACGCCGCACCGCGCGATCCTCGCGGGTTTCGGCCAGCTGCCGCTGGCCGATCTGCCGTTCGGAAGTCACCACGATGATGGCCAGCAGCAGCAGCTGCGCCAGCGCGGTCACCGTCAGCACGACACGGGCGTTGAACAGCTGCCGCCGGGCGGCCGCCTGCCGCGCCGAGAGCAGGGCGTTCTCGTTCTCCACCAGCTTTTGGATCTGTGGATCGATCGGGAACAGGTCCTCGGCGTCGCGCAACGATTGCCGCGCGCCGGCGACATTGCCTCGCTGCACGCGCGACAGCGCCTGGTTCATCAGGGTCAGGCGGCCGGCGACGCTGCTTTCGAGCGAGCCGATCAGGGCCTGCTGATCCGGGTTGTCGCGGGTCAGCAGGCGCAGCTGCCGCAACAGCGTCGGCACGGCATGGGCGGCGCGCAGCGACCGTGCGCGGGTGGCAGCGTCCTGGTCGCCGGCAAACATCCGGTAACTGGCCGCCTCGCTGTCATGCACGATATAGGCGATTTCGTAGGTCCTGGCCTCGATCACGCTGGAACGGTTCAACCAGGTGTTGGTGCGCTGTGAATCGGCGGCGGTGACGCGGGTGACCAGATAAGGCAAGCCCACGATGATGAACATGGCCAGCAGCAGGCCGGCCGTGCGCCAGCGCAGGACGCCCCGGCTTCTCCAGCGGTTGGTGGCGGTCGTCAAGCGCATGGGGGACATCCCGGCATCTGCTGTTTCGCCTCTGGTCATCGCCTTGCCCGCGCCCGCCGCCTGCACGCCCGCCCCACCCGATCCGTCCGGCTAATGCGGACCCCACGCCGGATTCGGCGTGGCCTGCATGCTGAAGTGCAGCTCGCCACCGGCGAGGATCTGGGCATGGTGCAGGAACGGCGCGGGCAGCGCCTTGCCATCGAGCGTCACCGCGCCGACGTAGGGGTGAGCATCATCCATCGGCGATGCGCTGATTGTGAAGAGGTGCCCGTTCGGCAGGTGGATCGCCGCCCGCGCCACGAACGGCCGGCCGACCGCGTACACGTCGCTGGCCGGCGTGACCGGGTAGAAGCCCAGCGCGGTGAAGATGTACCAGGCCGACATCTGGCCCAGGTCGTCGTTGCCCGCCAGGCCGTCCGGGCCGTCGTGGTACTGGCTGTCCATGATCTGCTTCAGGCGCTGCTGGGTCTTCCACGCCGCGCCGGCGTAGTCGTACAGGTAGGCGATGTGGTGGCTGGGTTCGTTGCCGTGCGCGTACCAGCCGATCAGGCCGGTGATGTCCTCCACGTTCTTGAACTGCGCCGGGTCGACCTTGGCGTCGAACAGCTGGTCGAGCTTGGCGACGAACCTGGTATCGCCGCCCATGGCGCGAATCAGCCCGGGCACGTCCTGCGGCACGTACCAGGAGTACTGCCAGGCGTTGGCCTCGGTGTAGTCGCTGCCGTATGCGGCCGAGGCCGGATCGAACGGCGTGCGGAACTGGCCGTTGCTCAGCCTGGCGCGCATGAAGCCGGTCTTCGGATCCCACACGTTGCGCCAGTTGCCGGAGCGCCGCTGGAACCTCGCCGCGACGTCGCGCTGGCCCAGCGCCCTGGCCATCTGCGCGATGGTCCAGTCGTCGTAGGCGTATTCCTGGGTCTTCGAGCCGCCCTCGGTCTCCTTGTCGATCGGCACGTAGCCGAGCTTCATGTAGTCGGCCAGGTCGCCGTAGGGGCCGTAGCTGGCGGTGGCCACCATCGCCTTCAACGCCTGCCCGGCATCGAAACCGCGCACGCCCTTGATGTAGGCGTCGGCGATCACCGCCACCGCGTGGTAGCCGGTCATGCACCAGGTTTCCAGCCCCTGGTAGGACCACACCGGCAGCATGCCGAACGGGCTGTCCTGCTGCGCGGCGATCAGCGAGCGGATGAACTGCGTGCTGAGGTCGGGGCGCAGCAGCACCATCAGCGGCTCCTCGGCGCGGTAGACGTCCCACATCGACCAGCTGGAATAGAAGTCGAAACCCTTCGCCCGGTGCACGGCGTGATCCGGGCCGCGGTACTCGCCATTCACATCCATGCTCAGCGTGGGCGCCAGCATCGTGTGATAGAGCGCGGTATAGAACATCGTGCGCGCCGCCTGCGGGCCGTCGACGTCGACCACCGCCAGCGCCTTGTTCCAGTCCGCCCGCGCCTGCGCGCGGCGGGCGTCGAAGTCCCAGCCCTTGCCATCCTGATCCAGATTGGCCAGCGCGTTGGCCTCGCTGACCGATGAAATCGCCACCTTCACTTCCAGCGGCTTGCTCAGCCGGCCGAAATCGAACACGCCGACCAGGGCGCGGCCATTCTGCGCGTCGGCATCCTCGGCCCGGTTGCCCGGCCCGCTGAAGCCCTTGTAGACCAGGCCGGTCTCGCGGTTGTACAGCTCGCGCGAAGTCATCGGCTGCGAAAAGCGCATGGCGAAGCACAGCACGCGCCCCGGCGCCCAGCCACGGGTCTGCCGGCAACCGGTCACCGCGCCATCGGGTCGCACGCGCAGGCTCGCCCACAGCACCTTGCCGGGGTAGTCGTAGATGCTGGGGCGCAGGTCGAGCAGCACATGCGCCGGCTGGCTGGCCGGGAACGTGTAGCGATGCCAGCCCACCCGCCGCCCGGCGGTGAGTTCGGCGCGCACGCCGTAGTCGCTGAGCGTCACCGCGTAGTAGCCCGCCTGCACCACTTCGCTGGCATGCGAGTAGCGCGAGCGGTAGCCGCTGCCCGGCTTCTGCGGGTCGCCCGGATCGAGCCGCACCGCCCCGCTGATCGGCATCACCAGCACGTCGCCCAGGTCCGAATGGCCGGAACCGGAGAAGTGGGTGTGCGAGAAACCCATGATCGTCGGGTCGCCGTACTGGTAGCCGGCAGCCCACTTGTAGGCATGCTTGAAATCGGGCATCGCCGTGTCCGGCGACAGCTGGATCATGCCGAACGGCACCGTCGCGCCGGGAAAGGTGTGGCCGTCGCCACCGGTGCCGATGCGCGGATCGACCTCGTCGGCATGGTGCGAGGCCGCCACGGCCAGGCCGGGCAACAGCGACAGCGCCAGCACGAGCGGCAGCCAGGAACGGAACAACGGATGCGCCATGAGTTTCCCCTCCGAGTGGTGACCCGGAAACACGTGGTTTAGATCGGTTCAAATTCGAAGTTAACACCTCCGCGAAAGCAGTACACGTTGCGCCGCGGAAACGGCTCGCCGGCTTGCCGCCGTCGGCGCGAAACCACCTTGCACACCGGGCTTCGGCCGACCGGAACCCGACCCGCGATGGAGTCCGGGGACAGACCTGGCCCGCTGCATGCTTCCATCGACCCGGTCACGGCGGCCTTCGCCGCCGGATCGGCGCCGGTCGCGCCGCCATAGGGCGACAGGCCGACGCGGCGGTCGATTTCGGCTACATTTAGATCGTTCCAATCAGCGGATAGTCGGCCATGGCCACGGACAACACCCACCCTGTCCATCGCAAGATCACGCTCAACGACATCGCCCGGGAATGCGCTGTCTCGCGCGCCACGGTCTCGCTGGTGCTGCGTGGCAGCCCCCTGGTGAACACCCGCACCCGCGCCCGCGTCGAGGAGGAACTGCGTCGACAGGGCTACGTCTACAACCGCGCCGCCGCCAACCTGCGCCGGCGCACTTCGTCCAGCATCGCGCTGGTCCTGAACGACCTGGCCAATCCATTTTTTGCCGAGTTCGCCGCCGGCGTCGACGCTGCCGTGGGCGATGCCGGTTTCGTCACCCTGCTCGGCTGCACCAGCGAATCCCCGGCGCGCGAGCAGGCGGTGCTGGGCTCGCTGATCGAGCATGGGCCGGCCGGTATCATCCTGTCGCCGGCCGAGCACAGCGGCGCGGAACACGTGCTGGCCGCGCTGGGGGCCCGGATGCCGCTGCTGCTGTTCAACCGCGAACTCGGTGGCGACCTGCCCGAATACGCGCACTGGGATCTGCTGATGCTGGACAACCAGCGTGGTGCGCGGCTGGCCACCGAGCACCTGATCGCGCAGGGGCACCGGCGCATCGCCTTCTTCGGCGGCCATGGCGATTCCAGCTCCTGTCGCCAGCGCCATGCCGGTTACGTCGAAGCGATGCAGGCCGCCGGCCTGCCGATCGAGCCGCGCTGGCGGGTGGAATGTGCGCCGACCCGACTCGATGCCGCCAGCCGGACGGCCGCGCTGTTCGCCACCGCGCCGGTGCCGACCGCGGCGGTCTGCTACAACGACGCGGTGGCGCTGGGCCTGATGCTGGGCCTGTACCAGCGCGGCGTGCAGCCGGGACGCGACTTCGCCATCACCGGTTTCGACGACATCGCCGAGGCCGCCGTCAGCATGCCGTCGCTGACCACCCTCAGCACCACGCCGCGGGAACGCGGCCGGCAAGCCGCCGAACTCCTGCTGCAACGCCTGCGCGAGCCGGCCGCCAGCAGCCACCGCAGCATCGCGCCCGTCAAACTGATGGTGCGCGACAGCAGCTGTCCACCGCCCACCGCCTGATCCATTCCCGAGGAATCCGCATGGCCTTTGCCACTCCACCGCAACCGTCTCCAGCAACCGCCGCCGATGGCAGGGAGCGCTACACCGATTACCCGATGGCGATGGGCGTGCTCACCACGATCTTCTTCATGTGGGGTTTCCTGACCTGCCTCAATGACATCCTGATCCCGCACCTGAAGTCGATCTTCCAGCTCGATTACGCCCAGGCGATCCTGGTGCAGTTCACGTTCTTCGGCGCCTATTTCCTGATGGGGATGCCAGCCGGCCGGCTGATCGCGGCACTCGGCTACAAGAAGGGCATCGTCGCCGGGCTGGCGATCGCCGGACTGGGCGCGCTGGGCTTCTGGCCGGCGGCCAGCCTGCATCTGTACCCGGCCTTCCTCGGCGCATTGTTCGTCCTGGCCACCGGCATCACCGTGCTGCAGGTGGCGGCCAATCCCTATGTGGCCCTGCTGGGCCCGGAGAAGACCAGCTCCAGTCGATTGACCCTGGCGCAGGCGCTGAACTCGCTCGGCACCACCCTCGCGCCGCTGTTCGGCAGCCTGCTGATCCTGTCCAACGTGGTCAAGGATCCGGCCGAACTGGCCACGCTGGCACCCGCCCAGCGCCTGATCTACGACACCCAGCAGGCGCAGGCGGTGCAATTCCCCTACATCGGCCTGGCGGTGGTGCTGTTCCTGCTGGCCCTGTTCGTCTGGCTGTTCCGCCTGCCGGCGCTGACCGAGGCCACCGACAAGGGCGACCATGACCGGCACAGCTTCCGCGAGGTGCTGCGCCACCCGCACGTGCTGTTCGGCGTGCTCGGCATCTTCTTCTATGTCGGTGCCGAGGTGTCCATCGGCAGCTTCATGGTCAACTACCTGTCGATGCCCGACATCGGCCACATGAGCGAGCAGCAGGCGGCGCACTACGTCTCGTTCTACTGGGGTGGCGCGATGGTCGGCCGCTTCCTCGGCTCGGCGCTGATGGCGAAATTCTCGCCACGCAAGCTGCTGGCCAGCTTTGCCGCGATCAATGCGCTGCTGGTACTCACCACCATGCTGGGCAGCGGTGCGGTGGCGATGTACAGCATCATCTCGATCGGCCTGTTCAACTCGATCATGTTCCCGACCATCTTCGCGCTGGGCATCGAGCGGCTGGGGCCGATGACCAGCAAGGCCTCCAGCCTGCTGATCATGGCGATCGTCGGCGGGGCGCTGATCCCGTGGATCGAGGGCAAGTTCGCCGATCACATCGGCCTGCAGCACGCCTTCTTCCTGCCGCTGCTGTGCTACCTGTACATCCTGTTCTACGGCGTCAGCGGCTGCCGCATTCGCACCGTCCCGTAAGGCGCCGCAGAAAAGCGCACTCCCCCCTGAAGAAACCACGCCATGTCCATCCGACCCATCCTGTGCTTCGGCGAAGCGCTGATCGATTTCCACGCCGAGGGCAACGACGACCGCGGCTTTGCCAGACAATTCGTGCCGTTCGCCGGCGGCGCGCCGGCCAACGTCGCCGTGGCCGCGGCCAGGCTCGGCGGCACGGCGCGTTTCGCCGGCATGCTGTCGCACGACCGCTTCGGCGACTTCCTGCTGGCCAGCCTGAGGCAGGCCGGCGTCGGCACCGATGACGTGGCCCGTACCGAGGCGGCGAATACCGCGCTCGCCTTCGTCGCACTGGACGCGCACGGCGAGCGCAGCTTCAGTTTCTACCGCGAAAACACCGCCGATCTGCAGTTTCGCCCCGCGGATTTCCGCACGGATACGTTCCGCAATCTGGCCGTGTTCCACGTCTGCTCCAACAGCATGACCGAACCCCTGGCTGCCGAAACCACCCGCGAAGGCATGCGCCGCGCCCGCGCCGCCGGCGCGCTGGTGAGCTTCGACCTCAACCTGCGCCCCGCGCTGTGGCCGCACGACGTCGATACGCGCGCGCTGGTGTGGCCCGCGCTGGCGCTGGCCGACCTGGTAAAACTCAGTGCGGAGGAATTCGCCTGGCTGGCCGTGGACGGCGAGGACCGGGTGCTGGAACGCCTGTGGCAGGGCAACGCGCGCCTGCTGGTGGTCACCGACGGCCCGAACCCGCTGCGCTGGTTCCACCCCGATGCCGAGGGCGAACTGCCGGCCTACCGCGTGCCGGCGGTGGACACCACCGCCGCGGGCGATGCGTTCGTCGGCGGCCTGCTGCTGCAGCTGGCCGAACAGCGGATCGGCGCGGGCGACCTCGACACGCTGGTCGCCATGCTGCCGCGCCTGCACGCCACGCTGCGCCACGCCGCTGCCGCCGCCGCGATCGCGGTGACGCGGCAAGGCTCGTTCGCCTCGCTGCCGACCACCGACGAAGTCCTCGCCTTCATGGAGACGCATGCATGAGTCACGTCCTGCCCGCCACGCCGCTGCCGGATTTCCGGTCGCCCGCCTTCCTGCGCCGGCACGTCGCCGACACCATGGCGTTCTACCACCCGCACGCGATCGACCCGGCCGGCGGCTTCTTCCACTACTTCAAGGATGACGGCACGATCTACGACCGCAGCCACCGCCACCTGGTGAGCAGCACGCGCTTCGTCTTCAACTACGCGATGGCGGCGATCGCGTTCGGCGACGACGCCAAGCTCGCCGCCGAGTATCGCGACGCCGTGCGGCACGGCCTGCACTACCTGCGCGAGGTACACCGCGACGCGCAGACCGGTGGCTATGCCTGGACGATCCACGACGGCGTACCGGAAGACCGCACCAACCACGCCTACGGCGTCGCCTTCGTGCTGCTGGCCTACGCCAGCGCGCACCAGGCCGGCATCGCCGAGGCCGCCGCCTGGATGGACGAGACCTGGCAGCTGCTGGAACAACGTTTCTGGGACGCCGACGCCGGCCTGTACCGCGACGAGGCCGACGCCGACTGGCGGTTCAGCACCTACCGCGGCCAGAACGCCAACATGCACCTGTGCGAGGCGATGCTGGCCGCCTACCAGGCCAGCGACGAAGTGCGCTACCTCGACCGCGCGCTCACCCTCGCCGACCACATCGCGCGCCGCCAGGCGGCGCTGGCCGACGGCCTGGTGTGGGAACACTACGACGCGCAGTGGCGCATCGACTGGGACTACCACAGGGACGATCCGAAGCACCTGTTCCGCCCCTGGGGCTTCCAGCCCGGCCACCAGACCGAATGGGCCAAGCTGCTGCTGATCCTGGAAGCGCTGCTGCTGGAGCGCGATCGCGAGGCAAGCTGGCTGCTGCCGACCGCCATGCGCCTGTTCGACACCGCGCTGGCGCACGCCTGGGACGACGTGCATGGCGGCATCTGCTACGGCTTCGCCCCGGACGGCAGCGTCTGCGACGACGACAAGTATTTCTGGGTGCAGGCCGAATCGCTCGTCGCCGCAGCGCTGCTGCACGCGCGCACCGGCCTGGCCGTCTACGACGACTGGTACACGAAGCTGTGGACGTATGCCTGGCGGCATTTCGTCGACCACGAATACGGCGCCTGGTACCGCATCCTCAGCCGCGACAACCGCAAGCTCGACGACGACAAGAGCCCGGCCGGCAAGACCGACTACCACACCATGGGCGCCTGCCACGAACTGCTGCACGTGATGCGGTAGCGCCGGCCCGGCGCATCGCAACGCCGCGCGATGGCGCCGCTATCGCGCCGGACCCGCTTCATCGGCGGCCAGTGCCGCCACCATGTCGCGGACCTGTCCGGCATCGCTGCGCCACTCGCCATCCTGGAACTCGGGCATCCAGGGATGCTGCCGGCGCATGCCGGAAGGCCATTGCCGCTTGGCCGAGGCATGAAGTTCAGTCGCGCCCGTGGCGGTCGCCAGGGCGGCGATATTGCGCGCGTCGATACCGGCGCCGGGCATGACGATCAGCCGCCCGTCCGCCTGCGCGATCAGGGCGCGGATCCGCGCCGCGCCATCGAGCGCGGTGGCCTGCGCGCCGGATGTCAGTACCCGTTCGCAACCGAGCGCAATCACGTCCTCCAGCGCCTGGCGCTGGTCGCGGCTGACATCAAAGGCACGATGAAAGGTGACCCCCATCCGGCCCGCCGCCGCGATCAATGCCCGGCATCGCGCCATGTCCACGCCGGCGTCGGCATCCAGCACACCGAGCACGACGCCGTCGCAGCCCAGCGCGGCACAGGCTTCGATGTCGCGCGACATCACCTCGCATTCGAGATCGCTGTAGAGGAAGTCGCCGGCGCGCGGCCGGATCAGCACGTACAACGGAATCCGCAGCCGCTCGCGCGCCAGCGCGATCTGCGCCGGCGACGGCGTCAGGCCGCCCGCCTCCAGGGCGGTGCACAGCTCGACCCGCCGTGCGCCGCCCTCCTGCGCGGCCAGCGCCGACGCCAGCGAGTTGGCCGCGACCTCCAACAGCCGTTCATCGATCATCTGCGTCCCCGTTTTCCATCGGTATCCCGATCGGCCATCACCACACGCCGCCACCCGCTAGCGCACATCGACCTCGTCGGCGGCGGTTCCGGCCGCAGCCTGGTCGCTGACCGGCCCCCGCTGGAGCGAGCCCGCGGCCAGCGCGGCTTCGGGCTCCTTCGGGTGGGTCCGGAAGATCCAGTGCCTGGCCACCACGAAGCCGGCGGCGGCGGTCAGGGCGTCGACCAGCGGCTTGATCAGCCAGGCCAGGTGCAGCCCGCCGAAAGCCTCCAGCGCCCACACCGCCAGCGTGTTGGCCAGCGTCAACGGGATCCAGGCGGTGACGAAGCGGGCGAGCTGGGCCGGCCGCAGCCGGGATTTGAAGGTCATCGTGCCGTTCGCGGTGAAGCCGAGCACGGCAGCGCAGACCCGGGCGATCACGTTGGCCGGCGCCACCGGCATGGCCCAGGCGGTCAGCAGCACGAAGCACAGCCAGTCGACGACGAGCTGGCCGATCCCGATCAGCAGGTAAAAGGCCAGCTGTCGCCTGATCCCGTGCCGCAGCAGCCGGCTGCCCGGAAATTCCCGCGGCAAAGCCGGCCGCGGGGCGCGACCGTCAGTCGGCATCGGATCGGTACACCTTGCGAACGACATAGGGCGGGCGCGACTTCGACTCGATATAGGTTCGCCCGACGTACTCGCCGACGATGCCCAGGCCGAGCAACTGGATGCCCGACAGGAACGCGATGAGCGACACCTCCGAGGCGAAACCGGGCAGGTCGATCCCCAGCACCAGGGTGCGCATGACGATGAAGGTGCCGTAGAGGATCGCGGCGATCGCCACGCTGCCGCCGACATAGGTCACCAGGCGCAGCGGTGCCGTGGAGAACGAGGTGACGCCCTCCATCGCCAGGCCGATCAGCCGCAGGCCGTTGAACTTGGTCTGTCCGGCCGCGCGGGCGGGGCGCACATATTCCAACTCCTCGGTGCGGAAGCCGGCCCAGGCGAACAGGCCCTTCATGAAGCGCCGGTTCTCCGGCAGGTTGTTGATGGCATCCACCACCGCGCGGTCCATCAAACGGAAGTCGCCGACATTTTCCGGGATGGGAACGTCCGAAATCATGTTGAACGTGCGGTAGAACAGCGACGCCGAAACCCGTTTTCCCCACGAGTCGGAGCTACGGTTGGAGCGCTTGGCCACCACCACCTCGGCGCCGTTTTCCCAGCGCGCGATCATCTGCAGCAGCAATTCCGGCGGGTCCTGCAGGTCGGCGTCCAGCGGGATCACCGCATCGCCGGAGGCGGCGCGCAGGCCGGCGCTGAGCGCGGGTTCCTTGCCGAAGTTGCGGGAGAGATCCACCACCACCATGCGGAAGGAGGTGGGTCGGTAGCCGGTGGCCTGCTGCAGGGTACGGTCGGTGCTGCCGTCGTTCACGAACACCAGCTCCCATGCGTATGGCGTGCCGGCAAACGTCCGCTCCAGCCGCTCGAAAGTGAGGCCGATGCTCTCTTCCTCGTTGTAGGCGGGCATGACCACGGAGATCAGCGGCGGTCGCACGGGGCTATCGGTGGCAGTCAAGGGCTTGTTTCCCGCGCAGTGTCATGAGAGTGGCTCGGCGCGCAGTGTACCGCCGCGTCCTCGACCGTGGCATGAAGCGGCGCGCCGGCGCCCGACAGGCGGACCAGTGCGGTGCCGCCAACGACATAGATGCGGTAGGCAGCACGGACCACGTCCGCGGGCACCAGGCAGGCGCGCGCGCGCAGCGACGACAGCAGCGACGGCGACGGCACCTGGTCGTTCGCCTGCAGGTTGGTCACGCCGGCGATGTAGAACGCGAGAAAGCCGGGGGTCTGGAAACTGTTGCGGTCGGCATCGAGGTACGAAGGCACCAGCGCGCGCACCAGCGGCAGTTGCCCGATCACGTGCGCGGTGACCGGCGAGTCGCCCGCGCTGCCGTCCAGCAGGAAGGCGTCAATCCCCCGGCTCGATTTCAAGCGGGCCAGATCGTCGGCCAAGCGGCTGGCGATATGGTCCTCGTATTTTTTCTGGGCAGCGGCGGCATTGCCGTAGGCGCTGGCCAGCACGCACATCCCCAGCGCCAGCATGCACCCCGCCGCCAAGGCCCAGCGGGGCGAGCGGCGCCACTGCCGCAACGCCGCCGCCATCACCACCAGCGCACCGGCCAGCAGCGCGCCCAGCCCCATCAGCACGCGCGGCCCGATCTCGGGCTGGCGCAGCGCCAGCATCGGGCCGAGCGCGGCGATCAGCGCGGCCAATGGCGTCAGCACCGCTGCCAGGCAAAACAGCACCGTTGCCGGGGTCCACCGTGCGGCGCGCAGCCGCCGCGCATAACCGATGCCGACGGCCACCGGAAACAGCGCGAGCACGACCAGCAACGGGCCGAAATACATCCACCAGTGGACGTTGAAACTGCTGCCGACGTAGGCGTAGAAATCGACGAAATGACGCCACAGCAGCGGCAGCTCGCGCCAGCCGTGGATCCGCTCCGAGGAGCGCTTGACCCAGCCGCTGATGTGGATGCCGACGACCAGGTAGTAGATCAGCATGGCGCAGCCGCCCTGCAGCAAGCGCCAGGCCAGCCGTCTCAGCAGCAGCGATGGCGGCACCGGCCGCAGCTGCAGCATTACCCATTCGACCAGCACGAACACCAGGTAGACGTTGATCGCCGGCTGGTAGAAGCAAAGGCTGCCGAAAAGGGACAGCACGCCGAGCCACCATGCGCGGCGGCCATCGCGCAGCTGCAGTATCGGCAGCACCGCAAGCAGCATGGCCAGGCTCATGCTCAGGGCATCGAACTTGAACGAGAGGTTCTCCAGGAAGAACGGCTGCGCCCCCAGCGGAAAGGCGGCGAGCGCCGCCATCGCCGCCGGGCCGATCGGATAGCGGCGCGCCAGCAGCACCCCCGCCCAGGCCAGGATCGCGACCGCGCCGATCTGCGGCAGCGGCGAGATGTCGACCATCGCATGGTCGTAGCACTGCAGCATGCGCATCAGCAGGGTGGTCAGCGGTCGCCCGTTGGAATCCCAGCCGGCGCGGCCGATCAGCGCCCGCTTCAGGTCATCGTTGTAGTAGCGATCCGCCCGCAGGAGGGGGTAGAGGATCAGCCAATACAGCAGCAGCAGCAGGCCAAACACATCGCGCGCGCCGCGCCGCGCCGCGGCATCCCGGGCGTTTTCTCGAGACAATGGCAATTCCACCCAAAACTCCCTGGATCAATGGTCGGCGGCTGAATCCGGCGACGGCGACCGCATATCTGGATCGTCGCGCCGCGGCCGGTATTATCCAGCGTCGGCCAGGCCGGTGTCTCACTCAGAAGCCGTAGCGCTTCACCTTGTACCAGAGCGCCCGTTCACTGAGCTCCAGCAGGCGCGCGGCGGCGGCCTTGTTGTTGTCGCTGCGCTGCAGGGCGGCGCCGATCAGCTGGCGCTCCAGCGACTCGACATGGGTCTTCAGCGACAGCGTACCGGTGCTGTCCAAGGCCGGTTCCGGCCGGGCCTGCGTCGCTGCGGCCGGGTCGGTCACGGGCGCTATCTCGGCCGGCAGGTGCTCAGGCAGGATCTCCTCGCCGCGGCACAGCACCACGGCGCGCTCCATCAGGTTTTCCAGTTCGCGCACGTTGCCTGGCCACGAATAAGCTTCGAGCCGCTGCAAGGCCGATGGCGTCAGGTGCGGCGCGGGCTTGCCGAGTTCAGCCGCGTATTTGGCCAGAAAGTGCTCGACCAGCAGGCCGATGTCTTCCCGGCGATCGCGCAGGGGCGGCACGTCGATGCGCACCACATTGAGTCGAAAGAAAAGATCCTGTCGCAACCGCCCGGCCTCCACGGCCTGCCCCGGATCCACATTGGTCGCCGCCACGATGCGCAGGTCAACCGCCATGGTCACATTGGCGCCAAGCCGCTCGATCGTTCCCTCCTGCAGTACCCGCAGCAACTTTGACTGCAGCGGCAACGGCATCTCGGTGATTTCATCGAGGAAAATGGTGCCGCCACTGGCCAGTTCGCATTTGCCCACGCGGCCGCGGGAAGCGCCGGTGAAGGCGCCCTTCTCGTGTCCGAACAACTCGCTTTCGAGCAGATCGCCCGGAATCGCGGCGCAGTTGATGGGCACGAACAGCCCGCTGCGCCCGGACGCATCGTGAACCGCCCGCGCCACCAGCTCCTTGCCGGTACCCGTTGCCCCAACGATGAAGACGTTGCTGCGCGCCGGAGCCACCTGTTGCACCAGCTTGTACAGCGCCTGCATCTTTTTTCCCGTTCCGACGAATTCACCCCAGCCTTTGGACAGCTCCTCGCGCAGGAAGCGGTTCTCGCGCTCGACCATGCTGACCGCAAGTGTCCGGGTGACCGCCAGTTCGATGGTTTCAATCTCGAAGGGCCTGATGATGTAGTCCGACGCACCAAGCTTCATCGCTTCCACCGCGCTCTCGATCGTGCCGAATGCCGTAAGCACGATGACCGGCACAGGCTCGCCACGCGCACGCAAGTCGCGCAGCAGTTGCATACCATCCTTGCGGGGCATTCTCAGGTCGGTCAACACGAGGTCGAAGTGGCTGGCTTCAACCGCCGCCAGCGCCTCGACCCCGTCACCAGCCTGGACCACTTCATGACCCATGCTGGTAAGCGCAAATTCCAGGACCTTGCGCATGTTCGGCTCGTTGTCGACAACCAGCATCCGTTTCATGCTCACATCACCTGTCGAAATTAGTGTCAAAGCGGACATTGAAGGCGGCGCCGGCCCAGGGGCTGTCCGTCACTTCAATGTCGCCACCGTGCGCGTGCACGATCTGCTGAACAACGGTGAGCCCAAGCCCGATGCCGCCTTGGCGGCGGGTGAAAAAGGGGTCGAAAATGTGCTCGCGAATCGGGACGGGAACCCCCGGGCCGTCATCGGCCACACTCAGCCACAGCGCGCCGGGCTCGAGCCAGGTACTGACGGCGATCTTGCCACCCCGCTGAACCATCTCCAGCGCATTCAGCACGAGGTTCAGCAACACCTGCATCATTTGGTCGCGATCACAATTGAACATCACCGCCTGGGCGTCCAAATCCCGCTCGATAGTCACCCCAGCGGTCGCCGCTCGCGACGCGACCAGGTTGAGCACGCTGTCGATGATCGAATGCAGATCGTGAGGGCGGAAATCCGGCGGCTTGGGCCGCGCGCACTCGAGCAACATGGTCACCAGCCTGTTCAGCCGCTCGGTTTCAGTCAGGATGAAACCGATCAGCTCCCGTTCCTTCTCCCCATGCGACGGCTGCCGCATGAGCAATTGTGCCGAACTGCGGACAATGCTCAAGGGCGTGCGTATTTCATGGGCCATGACGGCGGCCATCTCTCCCACCACCGCAAGCTTGCCGGCGCGCACGAGGTGTTCGCGCGAACGGGCGAGTGCCTCGATCATCGCCACATAGGCACCGAACAGCTCCGCCACCTCGGTCATGGTCGTGACCGGCACATCTGGCAGCGCCTCGTTGCCCCGGCGAAATCTTCGCGTGAATTCAGTCAGATTGACGATCGGCTGGGCGATCTTTCCGGCGAGGCGCGACGCGATCCAGACACCCAGCATCAGGGTCGACAACAGCAGCAACAACATTCCCCAGAGCAGGTTCCAGACCGGCAGAAACGCCACGCTGGTCGGCTCGACCATGAGGAAATGCCAACCCAGCCGATTGAACTGCGCATCCCCCGCCGAAGCGGCAGCCCCTACCAGCAGCGGACCGTAGCCAAACGCGCTGCCGTCATGAACATATGACGTGGTTCCGGTCGCCGGCACGCGCCACTGTTGCAGCCGCAGATGGGGTGGGAGGCGATCCCGGAGCGGGCTGGATGCGCCAAGCACGCCGCCATCGGCGCCCAGCAGCAGCAGGCTGCGCGGCCCGCCCCGCACCGCGTTGTCGAGCAGATCCTCGATCGCGCCCCACTTCACGAGAACAAACAGATTGCCGATGACGCCATGCCCAAACGCGTCAGGAATCGTCGTCCGCAAAGCGACCATCCCGCCCTCGGCCTGCTTCATCCGCGCGATCGAGATGTCATTCAATTTCGTGCCGGACAAGCTCTTCCAGTGGTCTATCGGCAGCATCGCGGTACCGATCAGCGCTGGATCGCTGGCGGCGATGATCCGCCCGTTCCGGTCTGCGCAGAGCAGCGCCGCATAGGTGTTTTGCTGCCCTGCCCGCAAGGCGGACAATGTGTTGGATATGCGCTTGTCAACATCGCCGACCCGGATATCCTGCATGACCTGGAGCATGCGCCAGACCCGCATGTCCTCTGCCTGGGTAAACAGGAAGGTGTCTACCCGCTCCTTGACGACACTCGCGCTGAACTCGAGATTCTGGGCGATCTCCGCCTGCATCGCCCTTCGAAACGCGAAGGAGGACAACGCGGCCGTCACCAGGATCGACCCCAGGATCATCCCCGAGAAGGCCCACAACAGGGCGGAGCGCGTGCTCACCGGCAAAGTCCCCCGCCAGGGTGGGGCCGGGCAGTGGACACCATCGGGCCAAAACCATCGAAGCCCATCTCGCCCTCCCCTGACTGGTTACCCGGCACCGGACTGGTCGCGCCTTGCAAGCGGGCGCTTCACGCCAGTACGCTCCGTGTCGGGCGCAGATGGCGACTGCTAGTGTATCGGTTGGGCACGGACGAGGAATCGGTGACTTCGCGCGAGGTAGGCCACGCCGGCCCATGTTCATCCGCTCAGGGCGACCGCGGCCCTTGCCGCGACCAGGGCCGGCGATCGACCACGGATCTCGCCTGGATACCGTGACCATCAGGCATCCGCAAAGGCGAAAACCGGCCTGCTTCCGGCATGGATCGCTGCATCCGGAGCACGCGGCTTGTCAGTGGGCCGACCGATCGAATGATAGGCAAGCCCCGCCCTCGCCATTGCCTGGGTGTCGAAAATGTTGCGCAGGTCCACGACCACGGTTCCACGCATGGTTTGCCGCAGCCATTGCGGAGCCAGCGCGCGAAATGCGTCCCACTCGGTAAGAACCACCAGCGCGTCGGCGTCCTCGACGGCCTCGTGAACATCACGGCTGTAATGCACGCTGCCGGGCAGCAATTTCCGCGCCTGCGGCATGCCAACCGGATCGAAGGCGCGAACCTGTGCGCCCTCGGCGACCAGGCGATGCACGATGTCAATCGCCGGCGCCTCGCGCATGTCGTCAGTACCGGGCTTGAAGGTCAGGCCGAGCACGGATATTCGCTTGCCGCGCACCGATCCCCCGCAGCGTGCAATGATTCGCCCCGCCATGCCGGCCTTGCGTGCCTCGTTCACGCCGACGACCGTCTCGACCAGCCGCAGTGGCGCTCCTGCTTCCTGGGCGATCCGCATCAGGGCCTGGGTGTCCTTGGGGAAACACGAACCGCCGTAGCCTGGGCCTGGGGTCAGGAATCGCGACCCGATCCGCTGGTCCAGGCCTATGCCATGGGCAACGTCGAGTACGTTCGCACCGACTTTTTCGCACAGGTCGGCAATTTCGTTGATGAAGCTGATCTTCATCGCCAGGAACGCATTGGCGGAATATTTGATGAGTTCGGCGCTTTCAATGCCAGTGAACAGCAACGCCGCTTCGTCCAGCGCCAATGGACCGTAGATTCTTCGCAGCACCTCGCGGGCCTGATGGGTTTGCGCCCCTATCACCACGCGGTCGGGTCGCATGAAATCCTCGATGGCACTGCCTTCGCGCAGAAACTCCGGGTTGGATGCGACGTCGATGCGGATGTCGGGCCGCAACTCGGCCATCCGCGCAGCCAGCTTGCGCCCGGTACCGACCGGCACGGTCGACTTGGTGACCAGCACGGTCGACTGCTTCAATGCCGCGGCAATCTGCTCGGCCGCGCCGAATACATAGGTGAGATCGGCATGTCCGTCGCCACGACGGGAAGGCGTGCCCACGGCGAGAAACACGGCATCGGCACCATTCAGCTCTGCCGCAAGATGGTTGTTGAAACGCAGCCGCCCCGCCTGGCTGTTCCTGGCCACGACAGCGTCCAGGCCGGGTTCGTAAATCGGCATGCGGCCCTCGCAAAGCGCGGTGAAGCGCTGCGCATCGGTCTCGATCACGCAGACGCTATGGCCGATATCGGCCAGACAGGCACCGGAAACGAGGCCGACATAGCCACCACCAATCATTGCTATGCGCATGGGTTTTTCTCCTGGATTTTTGCAGACAATCTGAATTTCCCCTGGCTGCAGCCCAGCATCAGGTGGTGCACCGAGGCGGTCGGCACGGGTATTTGCCGGAACAGGGACAGCGGTTGCTGCGCCGCCTGCAGCAGCGCGACACGAATCGGCCCGAGATGGCTGACGATCAATACGCCACCCGCGATGGGCTGATGCCACAGCGAATCCGAAAAAAACTCGTTCAGACGCTGACGCAGCTCGGCCAGGCTTTCGCCTGCGGGTGCAGCGGCGGCATCCGGGGCGCGCTTCCACCGCCGCAGTTGATCGGGCCAATGCAGGCGGATTTCGGCCTGGGTCATGCCTTCCCACTGCCCATACGCGATCTCGGCCAGACGCGGGTCGACCCGCGGGATACCAAGGCCCAGCGATTCGGCGACGATAGCGGCCGTCTCGCTGGCGCGGCGCAGAGGGCTTGTGAACACCGACACCACGCCCTGACCTTGCAAGCGCCGACCGAGCTGGCGAGCCTGCGCCCTGCCCTCCAACGCCAGCGGCAGATCGCTGCGCCCCTGATAGCGCCCGCCGCGGCTCCATTCGGTATGGCCATGCCGCAGCAGCAACAGTGGTATCCGCGTATTCATGCTCAGTAGTGCACAGACACGCCAAGCACAATGCGCTTGCCGGCATGGATACCCTGGCCGGCGACGGAGTCCTCGTAGGTGAGGAACGGTCGCCAGTGCCGGAATTGGCCTCGCGGGTGGTATTGCAGGCCCACACCAAGACGCAACAGGTTGTAGATCTCTCCAGGGTTCCTGATTGCCGCCTGCTGGCGGTGAATGGTGCGCACATAGAACAGGGAACCACCCAGGCTGAAGCGCGGCGTGACACGGTACCCAAGGTTGGCCGAGGTGCGTAGCTGGATGGCGCCGCCAGCCACGAAGATGCGCGCACCGCCCAGCAAGGTTGCAAACAGAGGTCCCCGCCTGATGCCCACCTGGTAGTCCGGCTCGATAGCCGCCTTGCCCGTCCCGAGTGCGGGCACGCGTGTGGTCGAGCCGGTCGGCAGCACGACATTCAGGGCGATCGAATCCGCGAATGACGCCGTTTGCCGCAGGCCGTAATTCAATCCGACTTCCTGGTCCTCCAGGCCTGAACTCCGGTTGGTGATGGTGTGGCCGGCGTGCTGGCGGGTTTTCTGCAACGCTCCGCCGCGCAGGTCGTACTGGATCGACAGCCTGCCGCCGATGCCCTGTACGCCTGTAATGCGAAGCTGCGTCTCCTGTTGCCGGGACGATGGGTAGGTGCTCGATCCGAATGTTGTGCTGGAAAAGGCGTCGTTGGCGCTGAAGTAGCGCAGCATGGGCTTGACCACGCCGTGCCCCTTGGCCGGTACCCATGGCGAGGCCTGGGCCAGCACGGGGCAGACTGACGACAGCAGTACGCCCGCGCAGATGAGCAGACGCGTGTTGCAGGGAGCCTTGTTTTCCATCGCGTTCATGGGGCGACGATCCTTAGTTTTGGTGCGGTTGCCTCATCGCGCATGGCCTGCCACAGGCTGGCGTACAGGCCACCGGCGGCAAGCAGGTCCGCATGGATGCCCCGTTGCACGATCTGGCCGCGCTCGAGTACCAGGATGAGATCGGCATTCATTACCGTCGACAGCCGGTGCGCTATCACCAGTGCCGCGCGACGCGAGGCGAGACGTGACAGCGCCAGCATCAATTCGCGCTCGGTACGCGCATCCAGGCTGCTGCTGGGTTCGTCGAGAATCACCACCGGTGCGTCGCAAAGCATCGCCCGCGCGATGGCGATGCACTGCCGCTGCCCGCCGGACAGGCTCAGGCCGCGCTCGCTGACCATCGCGTCATAGCCGCCGGGCAACTGTTCAATCAGGTGGTCGACACCCACCTCGCGCGCGGCGCGAACCGCGTCTTCGCGCTGCGCACCGGCCCGTCCGTAGGCGATGTTTTCCCAAATGGATGCCTGGAACAACGCAGGCTCCTGCAGCACCATCGCCACCTGCGCCCGCAGATAGCTCAACGGCAGGCTGCGCACATCGCGACCATCCAGCAGCACAGCCCCTCCGGTGGGGTCATAAAAGCGCGGGACCAGGCTGGCGATGGTGCTTTTCCCCGAACCGGTCGGCCCAACCAGCGCGACGGTCTTGCCGGCCTCCAGCGCGAAACTGATGTCCCGCAAAATGACTTCGCCGGGGCGATAGCCGAATCCGACGGAGGCGAACTCCAGCCTCTGTGCGCGTGACGAGGGCGCGACCGATGCGGGTGAATCCACCACCGTGGAAACCTCCGCGCGGTATTCGCCAATGCGCTCCAGCGCCACGCCGGTTCGACCGATGACCGCGCCGGCCTTCGCCAGCTGGCGGGCGGGCGTGGCGATACCGCGAAGATAGGCCAGGAAAACCAGCAAGTCACCCGGCGTCAATACCCCGAGGATCACCCGCGAGGCGCCGTACCAGACGATGGCTCCGGTGGCCACGGCGATAACCAGGTTCATCGTCGGCCCGTAGCGCGCCTGCACCGTGTTGGCCTGGATGCTTGCCGCGAGGCTCTTCCCGGCATGCTCGCCGAAGCGGCCATCCTCGTGCGCTTCGCGGGAAAACGCCTGCACGACTTGCACGCTGGCGAGGATTTCCTGCGTAAAGCCCCACAGCGTCCCCTCCTGGTTTCGCACCTGGCGTACCGCCTGTTTCAGACGGCGGGAGTAGAAGCGGGCGATGTAGAACAGCAGTGGCGCGCTGGACAGCGCGAGCAAGGCGTAGCGCCAGTCGATAAGCAGCATCACCACGGCCATCCCGACGATGGTCAGCGCGTGCGGCAACAGGTCGATGCCCAGGCTGGCGACGAAGTCCTGCAGCTGCTTCACGTCGCCACTGAGGCGCGACATCACTTCACCGCCACGATGGCGGCGGTGAAATTCGAGTGACAGGCGCTGGAGGTGCGCGAACAGGTCGGAGCGGATCGCGAACACCACCCGCTGACCAGCGTCGAGGAAAACCCGATTCCCCAGGTAGACCAACAGCGCATCCAACGCGCCCAAACCGAGCATGATCAGCGCCAGCACGTTCAGCAACGGCATGCCGTGCCGCATCAGATCAGGCAGGGCCCGATGCAGCCATGTCGGCAGCGGGCGGTCGAAGATCACGTTGTCGAGGATGTACTTCAGCGGCCATGGCAGCAGCACCAGCACCAGGGCCCGCAGGCTCATCAGCAAGGCGCCAGCCGACAGCGCCAGCCACTCCTTCCTGAGGTAGTCCAGCAGCCACGCTGAAGGATGTTCGGTTACCGGGCTCACGATGCCACCGCGCGGTCCAGCGCTGGCGTGGGTGCCAGCGAAAGCGCCTGTTCGACCACATGCCACCAACTGTGACGGGCCGCTTCACGCTCGGCCGCCTGTCCCATCAAGCGGCGCTGGTCCGGCAGATCGATCAGGTCCAGGAGTGCCTTCGCGCAGCCGACTGCATCGCCGGGCGCAAACAGGCTGCCCGTTTTCCGGTCATCAATCAGCTCGACGATCTGGCCAATCCGCGGCGCCACCACGGGCCGCCCCGCTGCCATCGACTCGATGATTTTCAGTGGCGAAAAATAGAAGTCCGCGTGCGGCAAGTAGGGGGCAATGCTGATGTCGATTGCATCCAGCCACGCGGGAATTTCGGCGTGCGGCACCCGCCCCGGAAGCAACACGACCTGATCCAGCCCCCAGTCGGACACGCGCTGGCGAATCGTCTGCCATTCCGGCCCGTCGCCAACCGCCACCATGCGCACCTGCGGGCGAAGTTCGTGCAAGGCCCTGAATACTTCCAGCAGGAACATCATGCCGTGCCAGGGTTTGAAGCTGCCGATGAACCCCAGCAGCGGCTCGTCGCCGAGCGCGAGTTTCTCGCGCACGGCGGCGCCGCCTTCATGTTTGCCGAAGCGGGCCAGGTTGACCCCGTTGGGCAGGACGTGAACCGTCCGATCGCTGCCCAGGACGCCGGCGACGTGGGCGGCAACCGCATCGGAAACGGCGACGATCGCGTCGGCCCCGCGATAGGAGTCCTTCTCGGCCATCCGCGCCTCGCTCTCCAGCTTCAAGCCGCGAAACCGTCGCTGCTCATCGACCAGCGGCGCATTCACCTCAAGCAGCCGCGGCACGCCGAATTGCCTGGCAACACGTATGCCCTCGCGATGGAACAGGGCATGCCGCTCATAGACCAGGTCGGGCCGGAAGCCCAGGCTGGACAATTGCGGCCACAGCCGCGCGGGCAGCATGCGGTCATAGGCCATGCGGCTCACCTCGCGACGCAGGGTCAAGTCGGACAATGCGGACGCTGGCATGCCAAGCGCCGTGCACTCCGCCTTCAGTTCCGTTTCGCCGGCATTGTATTCAAGGCAAACGATGCGCCCGACCGGCGCGGGATTGCCACTGCCCAGGGTGGCGCAGGCCAGCACCACCTCATGACCCAGTTCCGCCGCCGCGGTGACAAACTCGCGCACATGCACGGAGGCCCCTTTGTCGCCGAGGACGGGAATGCCACGGTCGAGATTCAGGTAGAGGATTTTCATGATCCTGCCTCCGCGGGACTGGCCTTGCCATCGACGACGTCGGAGCGTTCCGGTTGAATACCCCCGCAATCCGGGCAGTCGATCAACGCATGCAGCTGACGCGTCGTGGTCCACAGGTCGAAGTCCCGCACCAGGCGTTGACGTGCCGCCCGGGCGAGGCTTGCCGCCTGCTGCGGATCAACCAGCAGCCGTTCGAGTGCGTCCGCAAAGGATGCAGGATCGTTTGACCGGGCCAGCAATCCGGTCTGTCCATGGATGACCAACTCCGGCACCCCGGATACATCGGTGGAGACCACGGGTACGCCGGTCGCCATCGCTTCGACGATCACATTCGGGATGCCGTCGCGATCGCCGTCGTCGGTGATGCGGGGCGCCAACGCGAACACGTCTGCATGACGGTAGAGCGCGACGAGCTCCGCGTGCGTCATGGCGCCTTCAAGCGTCACCACCCCGGTCAGCCTGAATTCGTCGATCTGCGCTGCAAGGGCACTGCGCAGCGGGCCTTCGCCGACGATCATGCAACGGAAAGCCAGGCCTTTCCGATGCAGCATCGCGCAGGCGGCAATCAGGTCGTCATGGCCCTTCTTTGCAACCAGGCGACCCACCGAAAGCACGAGCTTGGCGGGATTCGACGTGCGCGCCGGCTGCTCGTCGCGCGGGTTGAACTGGGACAGGTCGATACCGTGATAGACCAGATGGACCTTGTCGGCGTCAGCAACCAGCAGGTCCCGCAAATAGCGGGCGTTGTAGTCGGTGCAGGTGGCGACAAAGGTGGCGGCGCGCGCGCGCTCGCGAAGAAGGCGTGGCGGTGTCAGGTACAGATCTTTGGCATGGGTGGTGAAGCTGTACGGGATGCCGCTCATCAGGTTCGCAAAGCGCGCCGAGGCCGCAGGCGCGTTGGCGAAATGGGCGTGGATATGCCGAATGCCGGAACGTCGGCATGTGCTCGCGATGAACCCGCCGCGCCCAAACTGCTTCCATACCGACAACGGGCGGGGCGAAAGGGAAGACCACACGATGGCCCGCAGCACGGCACCCGCGTAACGGAGCGGCGATGAGGCCAACATGTGGCCATGGGCCCGGGCCAGGCCAGCCCACTTGCCGAAGCCAGCGGCGGCCGGCGAATGGATCGGTGCCTGCACCTGCCCCACCATCGGATGATGCGGTGGCGGCTCCGGCGGCAACAGCGAGAAGATATGGATATCCGCACCCAATCGCTCCATGGCGCGAATTTCATTGAGGATGAAGGTCTCCGTCAGGCGCGGATAGCGCTTCATCACGTAGGCAACGGGGCCACTCGCCTTCGCGCTCATGCCATGTGCTCCATCAAGGCCATCCTCGGCATCGAACTGTCCAGCAGATACTGGGTGACACGCCCGGCGCCATTGAGGTCGATCGACACTGCCGACGAATCGGACGAGGGTGCGGCGTCAAGCACCTCCGGGATCAGCATCGAAAGCCGCTGCACCAGATCGGCGTCGGGCTCCACGCTCCACACCGCGCCCAGCCGCGCGAGCAGGCTCGCGCGCATGCGCTGCTCCGCTCGCGGCGCCGCCCGTGGAACAAGGATGGCGCGCTTGCGCATGGCAAGTATTTCGGCACTGGTGTTATAGCCCGCCATCGCCACGACCACGTCGGCGGCACGCAGGCTGGGGACCAGATCCGTGGTGTAATCGACCCATTCGACGTCCGGCCGGTGCGCGGCCCGCTGGTGCAAGGCGGCGCTTTCCTCGCCGGACATCAAGGGCCCGGCAACCACCACCGAATGCACCATGCCTGGCGGAAGCCGCTCGAGCGCCCGCAGGTAGGCATCCATCAGGAAAAACCCATCGCCGCCGCCGCCGGCCGTGACCAGTACCACCGGCTTGCCCTGCGATCTGTCGGGGTTCCAGCACAGCTGTTCCAGCGCGGCCGTCGCAGCGCCGTCGTGGGTCGCCTTCGCGGCCACCACATGGCCGCAATAGCGGACGCGGGCAGCGAGTGATGCCGACATGCCGTAGCCTTCGGCCACGTCAAACAGCTCCCTGCTGCCATACACGAAGATGTCGTCATAGGCCTGTTCGAGCAGCGAATAAATCTGCTGCTCGCGCCAGGTTTTTTGTACCGTCGCCGGACTGTCCAGAATGTCGCGCAGGCCGACGATCGTCCGCGTCCCGGGCAGCTCGCGTCGAATCAGCGCCAGCGTGGAAAGCAACTCCCCGTCCATGCCGGCCGGCGCGTGATCCACCAGGAACACGTCCGGGCGCTGACGCAGCACGGTCTTCAGAATCAGTGCTTCGCGGTAACCCTTGACCAGGCTGAACAGCTGGGCAGAGTCGCGTGCGGCGTACTGCTCCGCCCCGGTCTTGACTACCGGTGGCAAGGGCTGGACTTCAAGACCGCGAGGAAGTTTCCATTGGTTGATGACAGGTGATCCGGTCAACAGGCAAACCGAAAACTGTTGCTTGCAATCGAGCATGCTCGCGGCGATGGCCAGGTTTCGACGCAAGTGGCCAAGCCCGAAGGTGTCGTGGGAGTACAGAACCACCTTGATGGTACCCGCTGACTGCGCCCCGGCACTCTCCTCGCCAGCAGCACAAGTGCGTTCACCCAAATGGACAGGAAGCGGACCGGCATTCCGCCGATCAACGCGTCGGACGGCTTGGTGGACAAGCGATTCAACAGACATCTGACGCTCCTGCAGGGAACCTGGGTTACCTGCACGGAGCAATATTCAAGCCACATAGATAACTACATGATAGTTAAGCGTATTTCACTACTGTTACAGCTGTGCGAGGCATACCATTCCTGCAGCATGCACTGGTTGTCTGCAATGGTTTGCAGGGTCCGGGCCAGAGCAGGGGGGCAGGCAAGCGCCATGACTCAATGCCTGCCGTGCGGCGGGCATTGCTCCGGTGCACTCTCGGCCAGCTTCCCGATCACGGTCACGACAAGAACGACCTTGACCTTCGCATTGGCGTAACAAGGCCTGACATAGCCGACCGCGGCGGGAGTCTTGGCCACGAAATCCACGACGGCCGCCTGCGAACCAAGGACGAATGGCGGACTGACTCCCTGGAAATACTGCCGGTTCCAGTAGCCTTGCAATTGCGGCTCGTCCAGGTGAATGACGGCAACGGTGAAATCATGCCGCAACCTGCTGTCTGGCGGCAGATTCACCGGTACGTAGACGTGGTTGGCCGAATCCAGGAAGACTTTCTTCAAAAAGACGCTGCGCAGCAGGTTGCGGTCGATCGCCGTCGTTGGCGCCTGTCGCGAGACGATGACGGCAACCTGCCGGCCGTTCGCGTTTTTCGACGCCGCGTTCAATGCCATGCTGCCGCCCGCCATCAGGGCGATAGCAAGCAGCAGACCGCGAAGCCAACGGCATCCCATGGCCTAGAAAATCGCGCCTACGGAGAAGAACCAGCCACTCGGGTCGAGTGCCTCGTTGCGAGAGCCGTCGAGTCGCTCAAGCTTCAGGAACAGCCCTCGCACGGGACGATAGTTGAGTCCTATGTTGCGGATGTAAACGGCTCCCGGCTGTATCGAGCTTCTGTAGCGCTCATAGCGGCCCACCAGGTAAAGGCTCCGCGGCAGCGGCACCACCGCCTGCAGAAAACCGCCGACTTCATCGGGCAGAGCCGGATTGTCGGCCTTGCGCTGCAGCGCCTCGCCACTGAACTCCACGCGGCGGCCAGTCCACGCGAAATCGATGCCGATCAGGCGATACTGCTGCCGCGGATCCCTCAATGCATAGCGGACCGCCGATGCTCCGACGCTCAGCCGGTCGTCGATCATGTGATAGAGGAATTGACCACCCAGGGCGTGCGCGAAATCGTTTCTCAGCGGGCTGCTCGCGCCGTAAGCGCCATAGGCCAGATCATGGCTTCGGGCGAAGCCGATCGCCTGGCTGTCGTCGGCAAACAGCCAGTAGTCGAGGTCATGGTTCTGCAGGTTTACCGTGCCATACAACATGGCGCCGGTGCTGTGCCGCGCGAACGCCGCGGTCGTCGTCAGCGGGCGGGAGACCGACCACACCAGCGGATCGGCATGAATCAGGTTCCACTGGCCCACCGGCGTCAGGAACTTGCCGACCCGCAGCGTTATTCCGTTGCTTACCCGATACTCCGCGTAAAAGCGCTCCAGGTCGACATTGGCATATCGAGTGGTGAGCTGGCGCCGGGTTGCGGTCACGGCGTCGCCCAGTTCGACTTCGCCAAACATTTTCCAGCGCGCCCCCATGTCCTTGGACAGGAACAGGCTCAGGTCTTCGATGACGAGTGCATTGCGCTGGTCGTCCAGGCCATGAAACTGCAGGTCGGCGTAACCTCCCACCCGCAAAGCCTGCTGCGGAAAGTAAAGGCCTTGCCCAAGGTGGTAGGGCTGCGCAGGACTCATCGAACCGGAGGCATCGGCAAGCAGGGGCCCACTCCAGGCAAGCACGAATCCAAGCAGGATGATGCGACGCCACGGCCCTCGTGCCAGTTTGCTCATGATGACCTGCGCCTTGGAATGGGGCTGTCCGAGTTCGCCGAAAACTGATCACCCCTGTCCGAAGATGCCAGGCCCGGGCAGGGGTTGGGAATCCAGCTCCGTATTGCCGGTTTCGAGTGTAGCGGCAGTGCCCCCGGCGATGTCACCCGCATCGCCGCACCGCTATCGATCCAGCGGTTCCGCGGGTCCGATCCGGCGATGATCCCGCCGCTGCCGCAGATCAACCGGCAGCCGCCGATGCAACTGGCCGGGCGCGGCGTTCACCCCGCGCGCGGTGCATGCCATGCCGGCCGAGGGTATGATGCGCATGGACGAGCCGGCGTGGGTGACCACGCGCTGAAAAAGGTGGTTCCCGCGATCAGCCGGCATGCGGGCGGGCTGCCGTGAATCATGCACATCGCTCGAACCGTCCCCGTTCGACCACCGGCGGGGTGCTGAATCATCCTGTCGGAAACGCCTCTTGAACGTCGCTCATGCCAACCCCGCCCAGCCATCGCTGCCGAAGAAAGGCATCTACCGCATCCTGGTCTGCCGGCCGAATCACCGGCTAGGCAACATGCTGCTGCTGACGCCGCTGATCACCGAACTGGAACACACGTTCAAGGGCGCGGAAATCGACATCCTGGCCGAAGGCGCGATCGCCGCGGAGGTTTTCTGCACCTCGTCCAGCGTCAAGAACATCTACTGCCTGCCGAAGCGCGGCTTCAAGCATCCATGGGCGTTCCTGGCGCTGCTGCTGCGCATCCGCAAGACCCGCTACGACCTGATCGTCGACCCCTGCCTCGGCTCGAACTTCAGTCGCGCGATGACCCGGTTCCTCGATGGACGCTGCAAGCTCGGCTTTGCCGAGCGGCTCGACGGATCGGGGCTGACCCATGCCGTCCCGCCCGCGGTGGCCATGCCGCACATGGCCAAGCGGGCGATCAACCTGGTGCGCTGGGTCACCGGCCGCGACGACGACGGGTTCCCGCCGATGGACATTCGCCTGACCGCGCTCGAGCACGAACAGGGGCAACGGCTGCTGGCCGGAGTCCTGCCGCAGGCCGACCGCCCGACGGCGCGCCCGCTGGTGGGCATCTTTGCCAATGCCACCGGCGCCAAGCGCTATCCACTGGCCTGGTGGCGCGAGTTCATCGCCACCCTCACGCAGCGGCTGCCACACGCCAGCATCGTCGAGTTCGTGCCCATGCATGGCCAGTCCATGCTGGACAGCGCCTGGCCAGCCTACTATTCGTCCGACATCCGGCGCATGGGCGCGGTGATGGCGGCAGCGGACCTGCTGGTCAGTGCCGATTGCGGCGTCATGCACCTGGCGGTGGCCTCCGGCGTGCCCACGATGGGCCTGTTCTGCGTCACCGATCCGGCCGTCTACGAGCCGTATGGCCATGACAGCGGCGCCCTGCACACCGGCGCGCTGTCGGCGGCGGAGACGGCCGACAAGGTGGTCGACGCCTGCGCCGGGATACTGGCCCGCGCCTCCGCCGCGCCCGTCGCCGCTTCCGGGCAGGGCGCGGCGCCGCACCCGGTCACCGGGCCTGCACCAGCCCGCGACACCCCGGCCGTGGCCGCGCTGCCCCAGCAACCCGCCTGACGACCGGCATCCGGGCCATAACCTGCCCATCCATCGAAGTCAGGCCCGGTCGCCAGCCATTCCAGCCGTCGGTCTTTCCCTGAAATACACTTGCACCGGCGCGGCGAGTGATTCCGGCCACGGCTCCATGAGCATCGACCCCTGACCCGTGACGGGTACCCGTTGCGCAGCGCCTCCAGCCTTCCACGCGTCGCCAGGAACCAGCATGAAAAGCACGCCCTCGAACCTCGAACCATCCCCCGCCCGACCCTCCTGGCTGCCGGCCCCGATCGGTTCGCTGCTGCTGGGCGTGCTGTGGCTGCTGGCCTGGGGCGCGGGCCTGCAGTACCGCTCGCTCGGCGAGCCGGATGAGGGGCGCTATGCCGAGATCGCGCGGGAAATGCTGGTCAGCCACGACTGGGTCACGCCGCGCCTGGACGGCTTCACCTTCTTCGACAAACCGCCGCTGCACTACTGGGCCAGCGCCACCGCCTACCTGGCGTTCGGCGTGCATCCCTGGAGCGCGCGCCTGTGGTGCGTGCTGACCGGCCTGCTGACCATGCTCGCCGTGGGCTGGGCCGGCGCCCGGCTGTTCGGCCGCGAGGTGGGCGGCTACGCCATGGTGATACTCGGCAGCTCGCTGGTATTCGCCATGGCCGCCCATATCGACACGCTGGACATCGGCGTGGCCGCCTTCCTGGGCATCGGCATGGCCTTTTTCATGGTCGCCCAGTTCGATCCATCCGCGGCACCCCGGCGCACCTGGCTGCATGTCCTCATGTGGACCGCGCTGGCCCTGGCGATCCTGTCCAAGGGACTGATCGGCGTGGTGCTGCCCGGGCTGGCGCTGGTGGTGTTCGCCCTGTGGCAGCGCGACCTGCGCATGCTCTGGCGCACCTCGCCGTGGATCGGGCTGCTCGTCATCGCGGTGGTCGCGGCGCCCTGGTTCGTGCTGATCTGCCGCGTGCATCCGGAATTCTTCGACTATTTCTTCATCCGCGAGCACTTCACCCGGTTCCTGACCTCGGAGGACGGCCGCAACAAGCCGGCGTGGTTTTTCCTCGTCGTCGTCGTGCTCGGGCTGTTTCCGTGGACGCCGATGCTGCCGTGGCGGCGTTCCGACTGGAAGGTGATGGAACCCAGCGATCCCGCCCGGCGCTTCCTGCTGGTATGGGTGGCGGTGACCCTGCTGTTCTTTTCGGCCTCGCACTCCAAGCTCACCTTCTACGTACTGCCGCTGTGGCCCGCTGCCGCCTTGCTGCTGGCCTGGCTGGTCGCGCGCATGCCGGCCCGGAGCATGATGCGGCGCCTGTGGTGGCTGGCCGCGCTCGCCGGCCTGGCCGCACTGGCACTGCTCGTCGGCATGTGGACCGCCCACTACGCCAACCCGCAGGCGATCCGGCCCGCCCTGCTCGGCGGGGCCGCCGGGCTGGCGATCATCGCGCTGGCCGCGCTGGCGGGGAGCTGGGCGATGCGGCGCGATCGGCGGCCGTTCGCCATCCACCTGCTGGCACTGAGTTCCCTGCTCGCCTGGCAGCTGGTGCTGGTCTCGTCGCAGTCTTTCGTCGACCTGAAGTCGGCCGCCCCCGTCGCCGAGGTCGTCAAGGCCGCGATGGGCCCGAACACCGAGATATTCGTCGTGCGCGCCGCCTACCAGGGCGGCCTGCCGTTCTACATCGGCCGGCTGGTGACCGTGGTCGACGTCCATCGCGACGACCTGACGCCGGGGCTCGCCGAGCGGCCGCAAGGCTATATCGCCGACCTGCCGGCATTCGAAACGCGCTGGAAGGCCACCCCCGACGCGCTGGCCGTGGTCAAGCACGGCCTGCTGCCCCAGTTGCGCAGCGACGGCCTGCCGTTCGAGCAGGTCGCGCCCCCGGTGGGCGACCTGGTGGTGATCCGGCGCACCCCTCCCGCCACCGGCCTGGCGGTACCGGCGGGGTCATAACCGGTTCGAGCGATCGCGCGGGCCGAGCGTGCGCCAGTGGCGGGATTGGCCAGCCGGAAACGTGCAAGGCGCTCGATCCGGCACCAGCCGCAACCGGCATGCGGCCTGCGTGAAGTTGCCCGGGCGGTGCGTTGTCCAGGCGCCCTCCGCTGCCGATGGGCGCTGTAGGGGCGGGACCAACCCGAAAACGCATAAACCCCCGATCTCTCGGGGGTTTATGGATAGAAGACCACCATTGCTGCCACAGGCATTCGTCTAGAACGGAATTTCGTCGTCCGCAAAACCGCTGTCGGCCGGAGCCGGGGACGGTGCGCGCGACGAGGAGCCGTAGTCGTCGTTGCCGCGCGGGGCGCTGCCGCCCTGGCGCTGGCCGCCGCCCTGCGGGCGCTCGCGCTGGCCACCGCCACCGCCGCCGCCTTCATTACCGCCGAGCATCTGCATCTCGCTGGCGATGATGTCGGTCGAATAGCGCTCGATGCCCTGCTTGTCGGTGTACTTGTCGGTACGCAGCGAGCCTTCGATATAGACCTGCCGGCCCTTTTTCAGGTAGTCGCCGGCGATCTCGGCCAGCCGGCCGAACAGCTTGACGCGGTGCCATTCGGTCTTCTCGACCTTCTCGCCGCTCTGCTTGTCGGTCCAGCTTTCGGAGGTGGCCACGTTGAGCGTGGTGACCGCGGTGCCGCCGCCGGTGTGGCGCATCTCCGGATCCGCACCGAGATTGCCGACGATGATGACTTTGTTGATACCGCGTGCCATGGGATGTCCTCGTTGAGCCGGCCGTACGTCGAGGTGGATTACGGCCGGAATGATGAAACTGACGGGCTATGATACCTGCGCAGGGGCGCCGAATGCAGCCGCGCGAAGCGGCGCTCGCGGCAGGCTCCAGCCGGCTCCGCCTGTAGGCCTGGCACGCCGAGCGGGGGCCCAGCGCGGGCGCGGCGTCGTTCAGGTTGCGACGAAGCGGTGTCCGACGCCGGGCTCGGTCTTCAGCCAGCGCGGGTTGGCCGGGTCGTCGCCCAGCTTCTGCCGCAGCTTGCCGATCACGATGCGCAGGTACTGGCTGTCGCCGGTATGGCTGGGGCCCCACACCTCGCGCAGCAGCTGTTGCTGGGTAACCACCCGCCCGGCATGGCGCAGCAGCATGGCCAGCACCGCGTACTCCTTGCGTGTCAACGCCAGCAAGACCCCGTCCAGCACGACCTCGCGCCGGGCCAGATCGACCACCAGGCGGCCATCGTCGTAGCGCGGCGACACCTCCGGTTCGCCCGGGCGGTTGCGCAGCAGGGCGCGCAGCCGCGCCATCAACTCCTGGATGCCGAACGGCTTGGTCACGTAGTCGTTGGCGCCGTGGTCGAGCGCGCGCACCTTTTCGCTCTCCGCATCGCGTACCGACAGCATCAGCACCGGCAGCTGGCTCCACTGGCGCAACTCGGCCAGCACCTCGTGGCCTTCGCGGTCGGGCAGGCCGAGGTCGAGGATCACCAGGTCGGGCGAACGGGTGGCCGCCAGCGCCAGTCCCTCGGCGGCGGTCGCCGCCAGCAGCACCTCGTACCCCTCGGCGCGCAGGCCGATATCGAGAAAGCGCCGGATCTGCGCCTCGTCGTCGATCACCAGGATGCGCGGGGAACTGGAAGTCATGGCGGGGTTTCAGGTGGCGATGGCAGCGGCAGGCTGATGCGGATGGTGGTACCGCGGCCGTTGCCGGGCAAGGCCTCGACGCTGCCGCCGTGCGCACCGACCATGCCGCGACAGATCGCCAGCCCGAGCCCGGTGCCCTGTGGCGCGCGGTCGCCGCGCGAGACGGAATAGAACATGTCGAAGATGCGCGCGCGCTCTTCTTCCGGGATGCCCGGCCCCTGGTCGCGGACCTCCAGCAGCCAGCGCTCGCCGAGCGACTGACTGCTCACCCGCACCGGCGCGCCCGGCGGGGAGAATCGCGCGGCGTTCTCCAGGATGTTGAACAGCGCCTGCTCGATCAGCGCCGGATGCACAAACAACAGCACCGTGTCGGCCGGCATCAGCACATCCACCCGCAAATCGGGAAACAGCTTGCGCAGCCGGCCGACCGCTGCCGCCACGATTTCGGCGGCGTCGGTCCAGTCGCGCGCCAGCTTGAGCGTGCCGTGGCCGAGCCGGGTCATGTCGAGCAGGTTCTGGATGTAGCGATCCAGCCGCTGGCCCTCGCCCAGGATCGACTCCAGCAGCTCGCGCCGCTCGTCTGCCGGGAGCTTCTCCTCGTAGCTGAGCAGGGTTCCGGCCGCGCCGATCATCGAGGCCAGCGGCGAGCGCAGGTCGTGCGACACCGACGACAACAGCGCGCTGCGCAGCCGCTCGGTTTCGCCCTGCACCCGCGCACTTTCCAGTTCGTCGGCCAGTCGCGCACGCTCCAGCGCACGGCCGATGTCCTGCACCATCGCCAGCGCCAGGCTGCGCCGGTCGGAATCCGGCTCGCCGTTCGCCCCGTCAAAGCGCAGCGCGGCGACGCCCAGGCGCTGGTCATCCACGCCCAGCGGCAGCATCCAGCAACCGGCACCGTTGAGCGTGTCGGTGAAGCGGCCGGCCGGTTCGGCGTGCTGCTCGCACCAGTCGGCGGCCGCGAGATCCTGCGGGCTGAGCGCCAGGCTGCGCGGCGCGGTGGCCACCGGATGCAGCACCTGGCCGGCATCGCGGGCGAGGATGGCCACCTCCGCGCCCAGCGCCCTGGCGAGCGCCTTCGCGCCGACCTCTCGTGCACCGTCGGCGTCGGTGCTGGCGGTCAGCCGCTGGCCCAGGCCAAGCAGCGCCCGCGCGCGCACCTGTGCCGCGCGCAGCGACTCCACCTGGCTGGCCAGCCGCGTGGCGAGCCGGCTGCATACCAGTGCCGCCACCAGGAACAGCGTCACCGCGAGGACGTCGTCGGCGTTGGCGATTTCCAGCGTGTAGCGCGGCACGGTGAAAAAGAAGTTGTAGCCGATGAAGCACATCATGGCCGTATAGACGGCCACCGCCATGCGTGTACGCACCGCCACCACCAGCACGGCGGTGAGGAAGATCAGCGACAGGTTGGCCACCGACAGGTAGCGCTCGGCGGCGAACGACAGGCCGAACGCGGCCAGGATGGCCAGCGTGGCGAACCCGTATTCCCCGCGCGAACCGCGCCCGCCCGGCAAACGCAGGCGCAGGCGCAGGCGCGCCTGCGCGCGTTCGGCCGGTGTGGCGATGATGGTCAGTTCCATGTGCGCGCCCCGGCGCAGCAGCCGCTGGGTCAGCGAGATGCCGAGCATGCGTGCCAGCGGCCGTTCGCGGGTGCGGCCCAGGATGATCTGGCCCACCCCTTCGCGATCGGCGTGTGCCAGCAGCTCGTCGGCGACGACGTGACCACGCAGGATGATCGATTCGCCACCGAGCCGCCGCGCCAGCCGCATCGCGGCATCGAGACGCTCGCGCCGGACCGGGTCCAGCGCGGCACCGGTATCCACGAATACCACGCTCCACGGCGCACCGCGCCGCTCGGCGATGCGCCGCGCCACCCGCACCAGGTAGTCGCTCTGGCCGTGGCCGTCGATCGCCGCCAGCACGTGCCGGCGCACCGGCATGGCGCCGCCGCGCGCCAGCATGTGCTCGCGCAGGTCGCTGTCGACGTGGCCGGCGATGGTTTCAAGCGCCAGCTCGCGCAACGCAGCCAGGTTGGTGGGCGAGAAAAAGGCGTTGAGCGCCGCCGCCGCCGTCTCGGGCATGTACACCTTGCCCTGCTTGAGTCGTGCGATCAGCTCGCGCGGCGGCAGGTCGACCAGCACGATGTCGCGTACACGATCGAGGAAGGCGTCCGGCACCGTCTCGCGCACGGTGACGCCGGTGATGCGGCGCACCTGGTCGTTGAGGCTTTCCAGGTGCTGCACGTTGAGCGCGGTGTAGACCTCGATGCCGGCATCGAGCAATTCGGCGATGTCCTGCCAGCGCCGGGTATGGCGTCCGCCCGGCAGGTTGGTGTGGGCCAGTTCGTCCACCAGCAGCACCGCGGGCTTGCGCGCCAGTGCGGCGTCCAGGTCGAACTCGGTGAAGTCGCGGCCGCGCCAGTTCACCGTGCGCCGGGGCAGCAGCTCCAGGCCTTCGAGCAGGGCCGCGGTTTCGTCGCGACCATGGGTCTCCACCAGACCCACCACCACATCCGTGCCCTGCCGCTTCAGTTCGCGCGCCGCCGACAGCATGGCGAACGTCTTGCCCACGCCGGGCGCGGCGCCGAGGAAGATCTTCAGCCGATGGCTGCGCGCCACTTCCGCCGTGCTGAGCAGGGCGTCGGCGCGGGCGTCGCGAGAGGATTCTGTCATTGGCGGATCTCGTCTATGCCATCGTCATGGTCCCACCGAAGCCGTTCGCCCGCACGCGGCACGCGCTTACTCGGGCGAAGCGGGCGAAGGCCGGCGGGCAGCGAAACTCCAGCTCATTGCCCGACTGGCGCATCCAGCGCCAGGTTGAGCCGCAGCACGTCGACGCGCGGCTCGCCCAGGATGCCCAGTTGGCGCCCCTGCGTATAGCGCCGCACCAGCGACCGCACCTGGGCGACGTCCAGGTGACGCAACCGCGCCACGCGGGCCACCTGGTACTGCGCGGCCGCCGGGCTGATCTGCGGGTCGAGGCCGCTGGCCGAGGCGGTGACCAGGTCCACCGGCACCGGCGCGGTGTTGCCCGGATCGGCCGCGCGCAGCGCGGCGATGCGCTGCCTCACCGCCTCGACCAGTGCCGGATTGGTCGGGCCGAGGTTGGAGCCCGATGAGGAGCCGCCGTTGTACGGATGGGGCGAGGTCGCCGACGGCCGGCCCCAGAAATACTTCGGGTCGGTGAACGACTGCCCGATCAGGACGGAGCCGACCGGCTTGCCGCCGCGGATGACCAGGCTGCCGTTGGCCTGACGCGGAAAGATCAGCTGGGCCAGCCCGGTGGCGGCCAGCGGATACAGCACGCCGGTGATCACGGTCAGCACCAGCAACAGCATGAAGGATTGACGTAGTAGTTTGCTCATGGGTGGTCACCGCTCTTTTTGAAAGTGCGGCCATGGATGGCCGCTTGTTGCTCTTCGCGATCATGGATAGATCGCATTAGTAGGTTCCCTGCAGCATCACGAAACCGCGGGTGCCACCGACATTGCGGGTGTCGCTGGCGTTGAGGAAGCTGGACGTACGGCGGTAGAAGTCCGCGTTGGTCGCATAGGTGACACCGCCGCTGAGCGACCAGTGGCCATTGAGCTGGGCCTTCAGCGTGGCGCCGACATCGCTGTAGCTTGGATTGCGCGCCCCGTTGGCCAAGAGGACCACCAGCGTGGTGGTGTAGTGCGTGTGACCGGCATGCAAGGCCACGCTCCACACGTCGTTCAGCGGAATCGCCGCATCCAGTTGCAGATAATCGGTGCCCTTCGAATCGCCGGTATAGCCCTGCTCGGTATCCACGCCGAAGTAATCAGTCAGCGCGTGGTTGTATTTCAGGGTTAACTGTTTCCAGGTCAGCGCGGCATTCGCCTCGAGGGTATTCAGCGAGCGCGAGGCCAGACCGGCCTGATTCAGATTGGCGCCCGGATAGACATAGCCATAGAGGCCTGCGCGCCACGACCAGTCGCTGTTGATGGACTGGCCGTAGCTGGCATACAGATCCAGCTCCATCGCGCCGCCCGGGTAGCTGCGCTCGCTGATGCTGGAACCCCAGAAGCCGGCCGCGAAGCCGTCGGGGCTGGCGTAGTCGGCACCGCCCTGGATCGCTGGCCGGCCCCAGGTCTGGGTGAGACCGCGGAACATGTAGTCGCTGGTCACCGCGACATTGCCGGTGACCGGGCTGGCCGGCGCGCCGTCAGCGTGTGCTGCCGTGATGCCGGCGAGAGAGAAAAGGGCTGCTTCAGCGAGGGAACGCACTTTCATGGGGGGGGGGAAAACTCCGGCGTCGAACCCGGCTCGGGCGACGCTCATCGTGACAAGGGGAAACGGCATCAGATACCGGCATAACCGCCGAGGGTGTACTCGTCGTCACATTCGGCCGCGACATCGACCGCAGTTCGCGGCAGCGGCACGATCTGCGGCGCGCGCACGGCGAGGATGGGCAACGCGATCACCACGTCGCAGTCGGCATCTTTGGCGGACAGACGCAGCTCCATCTCGGGATGGGTGGCGTCAGGGAAGGAAACGGATACTTTGAGGGTCTGCATGACTTGGACTTCCTATGGCAGGCTCCGCGCAGCCGACGATCGCCGGCCGCGCGATCGATCGACTCAGGCCAGGTGCAACACCACCAGCAGCATGTCGATCAACTTGATACCGAGGAACGGCACCACGATGCCACCGAGCCCGTACACCAGCAGGTTGCGACGCAGCAGCGCGCCGGCACCGAGCGCCCGATACTTCACGCCCTTGAGCGCCAGCGGGATCAGGAAAATGATGATCAGCGCATTGAAGATCACTGCCGACAGGATCGCGCTCTGCGGCGTCGCCAGGTGCATCACGTTGAGGGCATTGAGCGCCGGATAGGTGGTCGCGAACGCGGCCGGAATGATCGCGAAGTACTTGGCGATGTCGTTGGAGATGGAGAACGTGGTGAGCGCGCCGCGGGTGATCAGCATCTGCTTGCCGATCTCCACCACCTCGATCAACTTGGTCGGGTTGGAGTCGAGGTCGACCATGTTGCCGGCTTCCTTGGCCGCCTGGGTACCGGTGTTCATCGCCACCGCCACGTCGGCCTGGGCCAGCGCCGGCGCGTCGTTGGTGCCGTCGCCGCACATCGCCACCAGCCGGTTCTCGGCCTGGATGTCGCGGATCAGCCTGAGCTTGGCTTCCGGCGTGGCCTCGGCGAGAAAATCGTCCACGCCGGCCTCCGCCGCGATCGCCGCCGCGGTGAGCGGGTTGTCGCCGGTGATCATGATGGTCTTGATGCCCATCCTGCGCATCTCGGCGAAACGCTCCTTGATGCCCGACTTGACGATGTCCTTGAGCTCGATCACGCCCAGCGCGCGATTGCCTTCGGCGACGATCAGCGGAGTCGCACCGCGGCGTGCCACTTCCTCGGCGATCCGCCTGACGAGCGGCGGCAGGTGGCTGCTCTGCGTCTCCAGGTATCTTTCCACCGCATCGATGGCGCCCTTGCGGATGTGCCGGTCGCCCAGGTCGACGCCGCTCATGCGGGTCTGCGCGGTGAACGGCACGAACTGCGCCTGATCCGATGCCCCCGCTTCGCGCAGGCCGAAGCGCTCGCCAGCGAGCACCACGATGCTGCGACCCTCGGGCGTCTCGTCGGCCAGGGAGGCCAGCTGCGCCGCATCGGCCAGCACGTTTTCCGCGATGCCGGGCGCGGCATGAAACGCCACCGCCTGGCGGTTGCCCAGGGTGATCGTGCCGGTCTTGTCCAAGAGCAGCACGTCGACATCGCCGGCCGCTTCCACCGCGCGGCCCGAGGTGGCGATCACGTTGGCGCGGATCATCCGGTCCATCCCGGCGATGCCGATGGCTGAGAGCAGCGCGCCGATGGTGGTGGGGATCAGGCACACCAGCAGGGCGATCAGCACGGTCAGCGTGATCGGGTTGCCGGTACCGGCGGCCTGCACGCTGTAGCTCGAGTACGGCAGCAAGGTGGCGCAGGCCAGCAGAAAGATCAGGGTGAACTTGGCCAGCAGGATCGTCAGCGCGATCTCGTTCGGCGTCTTGCGGCGCTTGGAGCCCTCGACCATCGCGATCATGCGGTCGAGGAAACTCTCGCCCGGGTTGCTGGTGATGCGCACCACCAGCCAGTCGGACAGCAGCTGGGTGCCGCCGGTGACCGCGCTGCGGTCGCCGCCGGATTCGCGGATCACCGGCGCGGACTCGCCGGTGATCGCGCTCTCGTTGACGCTGGCCGCACCCACCACCACCTCGCCGTCGCCGGGGATCTGCTCGCCGGCCTCGACCAGCACGTGGTGGCCGGTGCGCAGGTCGGCGGAGGAAACGACGGTGATCGCGGCCTCGCGGCTGGGGCCGGCCAGCTTCTTCGCCACCACGTCCCGGCGCGAGCCGCGCAGCGCATCGGCCTGCGCCTTGCCGCGGCCTTCGGCCAGTGCCTCGGCGAAATTGGCGAACAGCAGGGTGAACCACAGCCACAGGCTGACCCAGAAGATGAAGCCGGTCGGCGCCTCGCCGTGGCCGGCCAGCGCCTGCAGCCACAGCGCCGTGGTCAGCACGCTGCAGACGAACACCACGAACATCACCGGGTTGCGGAACTGCAGCCGCGGCGACAGCTTGCGGAACGAATCGGCGACGGCCTTGAGTACCAGCTCACGGCTGAAGCTGCTCGCCGCTTGAGTATGCGAAGTCATGGATCAGTGCCCCATTGCGGACATGAGTTGCTCGGCGATCGGCCCCAGGGCCAGTGCCGGCAGGAAGGTAAGTGCGCCGATCACGATCACCACGCAGGCCAGCAGCGTGATGAACAGCGGCGTGTGCGTGGGCAGCGTGCCGGCCGAGGCGGGTACGTGGCGCTTGGCAGCCAGTGCCCCGGCCATCGCCAGCATCGCCACGATCAGCGGAAAGCGCGCCAGGAACATGCACACGCCCAGCAGCACATTCCAGAACGGCGTGTTGGCGGACAGTCCGGCGAACGCGCTGCCGTTGTTGTTGGAGGCCGAGCTGACCGCGTAAAGCATCTCGCTGAAGCCGTGCGCCCCCGGGTTGGTGATGCCCGCCACGCCGGCCGGCACCATCACCGCGATGGCCGTGCCGATAACCACCAGAGCACACGGAATCAGCACGGCGAGGCTGGCCATTTTCATCTCGTAGGCCTCGATCTTCTTGCCCAGGTATTCGGGCGTGCGGCCTACCATCAGGCCGGCAATGAACACCGCGACCACGGCAAAGGCCAGCATGCCGTACAGACCGGAGCCGACGCCGCCGAAGATCACCTCGCCCAGCTGGATCAGCCACATCGGGATCAGCCCACCCAGCGGAGTGAACGAGTCGTGCATCGCGTTCACTGAACCATTCGAGGCAGCGGTGGTAGCGGTGGCCCAGATCGTCGAGTTGACGATGCCGAAGCGGGTCTCCTTGCCCTCCATGTTGCCGCCGGCCTGCAGCGCCGAGGCGTGCTGGTCCACGCCCAGATGCGCCAGCAGCGGGTTGCCGGCCTGCTCTGCCGCCGTGCAGGCCAGCAGCAGCGGGATGAAGATCACCAGCATCACCGCCAGCAGCGACCAGCCCTGGCGTCGGTCACCCACCATCGCGCCGAAGGTGTAGCAGAGCGCCGCCGGGATCAGCAGAAGCGAGAGCATCTCGAGGAAGTTGCTGAGCGGGGTCGGGTTCTCGAACGGGTGCGCCGAGTTGACATTGAAGAAGCCACCACCGTTGGTGCCCAGCTGCTTGATCGCGATCTGCGAGGCGGCCGGCCCCATCGGCAAGGTCTGGGTCGACACCTCGGTCGGCTTCATCACCGGATTGCCGGCCTTGTCCTTCACGGCCGCACCGGAAGCATCCAGCACCGGCTCGCTGACCGTGCTGACTTGGACTACCGGCACGCTGAGATACGGCTTGAAGTTCTGCACCACCCCTTGCGACACCAGCAGCAGGGTCAGCAGCAGCGACAGCGGCAGCAGTACATAAAGCGTGCTGCGCGTCAGATCGACCCAGAAGTTGCCCAGGCCCGCTGCGCTGCGCCGACTGAAGCCGCGGATCACCGCGATCAGCACCGCAATGCCGGTGGCAGCGGAGACGAAGTTCTGCACCGCCAGGCCCAGCATCTGGGTCAGGTAGCTCATCGTCGACTCGCCGCCGTAGCCCTGCCAGTTGGTGTTGGTGGCGAAGCTGATCGCGGTGTTCATCGACGAGTCCGGCGACACCGCGCCGAAGTGCTGCGGGTTCAGCGGCAGCCACAGTTGCAGGCGCTGCAATGCATACACCACCAGCACGCCGAGGACATTGAACAGCAGCATGGCCAGCGCGTAGCGCTTCCAGCCCATGTCCTCGTCGGCACGGATGCCGCACAGCCGGTAGATCAGCCGCTCGCTGCCCGCGCCGATCCGGGTGACGCGATTGGGCGTGTCGGAAAACACCGCTGCCATGTAGCCGCCCAGCGGCTTCACCAGCAACAGCAGCACGACCAGGTACAGCCCCATCTGGAAATAATCATTGGTGCTCATTCGAACCACTCCGGCTTGAGCAGGGCCACGCACAGATACACGGCCAGTGCGACCGCGATCAGCGCGGCGATGACGTAAAGGAGATTCATGACGAAAAACTCATGCAAGAGGGACAGTCAGGATCACGCACGCCGACCGGCGTCACCGCCGTGGGTCCAGCCGGTCACAGACCAGCACGAAACCCAGGGTGGCCGCGCAAAGCACAAGCAGTAACAGCAGGTAAACGAAGTCCATCGGTGCCGCCTCGTTGAACGAAGGCCGGCACTTTAGAAACAGGCGCATAAGAAGGGGGTAGCGATTCGACGCCAGCGCGTATAGAACGCGTAAATTTTTCGCACTGGGCAGGCTTCGCGGAGCTGGCAACCAGCCGCCTGGGCGGCGCTCAGTCGGTGGCGTGACTCAAACGGTCGATCGCGTAGCCCGCCTCGTGCCAGGCATCGAGGCCGCCGGCCAGCGGGCGCACGTGGCGAAAGCCGATCGCCATCAGCAGCTTGGCCGCCTTGGCGGCGGATACCTCGTTGGGGCAGCTGCAGTAGATCACCAGCTCGCTGTCGGCCGGCAGATGGCCGACGGTGCGTTCGATGGAGTTCAGGTCGGCCAGCAGGGCGCCGGGGATGATCCGCCCATCCAGCAGGCGCGCCGCCTCCGAACGCACGTCCACCACCACCGGTCGCTGGCCCTGGGCGATGGACTGGTTGAGCTCGTCGACCGTGATGCGGGCCATGCGCAAGGCGACCAGCAGGCGCCGCCGCTGCCACCACTTGGCGACGATGTAGAGCGCCAGCAGGCACAGCAGCAGCTCGAACGCGAACGTACCGGCGCTGGCCAGGGCCGCCAGCAACTGGTCGATTCCGGCCGCAAACGCATGGCCCAGCCCCACCGCGAGGCCGACCCACAGCAGCGAACCCAGCCCGTCCAGCCACAGGAACGCCGGCAGGCGCAGGCCCATCGCGCCGACCAGCGGCGGCGCCACGGTGGACAGGCCAGGCACGAACTTGGCGATCAGCAGCACCCCGCCACGCCAGCGCTGGAAGCGCAGCTCGGATTGCTTCACGCAGGAGTCCGGCGACAGCGAAATGCGGCAGATCGTGCGCATCACGCCACCGCCGTAGCGACGCCCGGCGGCATACCACAGCAGGTCGCCAAGCAGGCAGGCCAGCACCGCCACCGACACCACGCCGACCAGCGCCAGCCTGCCGTTCGCCGCCAGCGCGCCGGCAACCACCAGGGTGGGCACCGCCGGCACCGGCACGCCGAGCTGCTCGATCAGCACATTGCAGAAGATCAGCAGCGGCCCGTAGTGGGCGATCAGCAGGATGATGTCATGAGCCATACGGGCGCCAGCGCGGGCGCGACGGCTGCCGCGCAGACCGCCATTCTGGGGCCTGCCGACGGCGTTGCAAGACCCGTATGGCCCTCAGGCGGTGGCGATGGCGCCCGCCGCCACGACCCGCGAACGGCCCCACACCAGCAGCGGCAGCCACAGCAGGGTCAGCGAGGCGGCCGCGGCAAACACCGCCGGCAGGCTGATGTGCTGCAGCATCACGCCGCCCATCACGCCGCCGACCCCGGCCCCGAAGAACTGGCTGGTCGCATAGGCGCCCAGCGCCGCACCGCGCATATGGGTCGGCGCCAGCCGCGACACCAGGCTGGGCAGGCTCGCCTCGAGCAGGTTGAACGCGCTGAAGAACAGCATCGCCGACAACCACAACAACAGGTGACCCGTGCCGGCCATGCTGAAACCGCACAGTGCCAGGCCCAGGCCCAGGGCACAGACCACGATCAGCCGCATGCTGCCGGCCACCGAGGTCACCCGGCGCAGCACGCCACCCATCACCACGGCCGATACCAGCATCACCGGCAGATAAAGCCGCCACTGCTGATCGAGCGCGATGCCGGTGTCGCGCAGCAACATCAGCGGCAAGGCCACGAAGGCGGCCGTCAACATCGTGTGCATCATGAAGATCGACACGTTCAGCACCATCAGCTGCGGCGTCGCCAGCATGCGCAGCACCGGGCCGGGCCGGGCCGAGGCCGGCCCGCGGTGGTCGACCGCCAGCGGCACCAGCAGCCACAGCAGGCCGATCGCGGCCAGCGCCAGCACCGCGGTGAGACCGAACAGGCCGGTCAGGCCGGCGACCCCGGCCAATGGCGCACCCAGGATGATGGCCAGCACGAAGGCGAAACCGATGCTTACCCCGATGATCCCCATCACCTTGCCGCGGTTGTCATCGCGCGAGTGATCCGCCGCCAGCGCCTGGCTGGCCCCGGATACCGCGCCCATGCCCTGCAGCACGCGGCCGACGATGATCCCGTGGATGCCATGCGCCATGGCCGCCACCACGCTGCCGATCGCGAACACCAGCAAGCCCAGGGTGATCGTCACATGCCGGCCGATGACGTCGGAGAGCATGCCCACCGGTATCTGCAGCAAGGCCTGCGCAAAGCCGTAGATGCCAATGGCCAGCCCCACCAGCAGCGGCGTCGCGCCGGCCATGTGCAGCGCATACGCGCTGAACACCGGCATGATCAGGAACAGGCCGAACATGCGCAGGCCGACCACGCTGGAGAGGGCAAAGGCCGTCTTCAATTCACCCTTGCTGAGTTTGCTCACGGCGACACACCACACTGCTTGCCCATGGAAGTGGACGATTATAGGCATCCACGGCCCCCATCTCGTGCGGCACAACGCCACGAGCCACCCCGCCCGCCCGCTGCGGCCCGCCACGGCGCGCCCGGCAGCACCTATAATCCGCCGTCACACCTTGACGAAACCGCGCATGAGCACGCCCGCCGAACCGATCACCGGACCCTCTGACGACTTTGCCAGGGTGCGCGACCTCGCCGCCGCCGACATGCAGCGGGTCGATGCCTTGATCCGCCAGCGGCTGTCCTCCGACGTGGTGCTGATCAACCAGATCGCCGACCACATCATCGCCAGCGGCGGCAAGCGGCTGCGGCCGATGCTGCACGTGCTGGCGGCCGGTGCGGCCGGCTACCAGGGCGACCACCACGCCAAGCTCGCCGCGATCATCGAGTTCATCCACACCTCCACCCTGCTGCACGACGACGTGGTCGACGAATCCGACCTGCGCCGCGGCCGCAAGACCGCCAACGCGCTGTGGGGCAACGCCGCCAGCGTGCTGGTCGGCGATTTCCTCTACTCGCGCTCGTTCCAGCTGATGGTGGAACTGGACGACATGCGCATCATGCGCATCCTCGCCGACACCACCAACACGATCGCCGAAGGCGAGGTGCTGCAGTTGCTCAACATCGGCAACGCCGATGTCGGCGAGGCGGCCTACCTGGCGGTGATCGAGCGCAAGACCGCGGTGCTGTTCGCCGCCGCCACCGAGCTGGGCGGCCTGCTCGGCGGCCTGCCCGACGCGCAGGTGGCCGCGTTGCGCCGTTACGGCATGGAGCTGGGCTACGCCTTCCAGATCGCCGACGACCTGCTCGACTACGTCTCCGACGCCGACACCCTGGGCAAGAACATCGGCGACGACCTGGCCGAGGGCAAACCCACCCTGCCGCTGATCTATGCGCTGGAACAGGCCAGCCCGGAACAGGCGCAGTCGCTGCGGCATGCCATCGAACACGGCGGGCTCGACTCGCTGGAGCGGATCGTCGCCTCGATCCGCGACTCCGGCGCGCTGGAGCGCACCCGCGTCCGCGCACAGGCCCACGCGCGGGCGGCGCGCGAGGCGCTGGCCGCGCTGCCCGCCTCGGCCCATCGCGAGGCGCTGGCCACGCTGGCCGACTATTCGGTGCAACGCACGTACTGAGGCGGCCGCCGCGGGCGGCCCCGCCCGGCATTGAGGCCGGTGAAGAAACCCAGCGTTTCGCCGGCGATGCTGGCAGGCGCACCCTCAATCGGACAGACTGCCGACCATGCCCCGCCCGCACCCCACCCGTCACCCGGCCCGGCTCGTCGCCCTGCTGCTGGCGCTGGCGCTGGCATCGGGACCGGCGGGCGCCAGCAGCTACCGCTATGACCTGGTGCACAGCCAGATCCTCTTCAGCATCGACCACGACGGCTACTCGCGCCCGTTCGGACGACTGCACATCGCCCGCGGCTGGCTGCGCTTCGACCCGCACGACTGGAGCAGCGCCGCCACCGAACTGGACATCGACATGGCCGGGGTGGACATGGGCGACGCGGACTGGAACGAGGCGGTGTGCCGGCACCCCCTGCTCGACTGCGCGGCCCACCCCTACGCGCATTTCGTCAGCACCCGCGTCGAGCGCCTGGACGACCACCATGGCATCGTGCATGGCGTGCTGACCCTGCGCGGCATCGCGCGGGACATAAGCCTGCCCTTCACCTTCAACCGCGCCGCCATGACCATCTACGGCCTGCATGTCGTCGCCGGCTTTTCCGCCGCCACCACGCTGGACCGCCGCGACTTCGGCAGCACCGCCTTTGCCGGCTCGATCGGCCGGCGGGTCACGGTCTGGCTGGAGCTGGAGGCCATTCGCGACGATGCCCATCGTTCCACTTCACGAGGACAACCATGATCCTGCGCAGCAACGACCGGCAATGGGGCGCGGTCGCCAAATTCTTCCACTGGACCATCGCCGTGGCGATCATCGGCAACGGCACGTTCGCCCTGCTGGTGGACCTGGCCCGCTCGCCGATGCAGAAGATCAACTGGATCGCGCTGCACAAGTCGATCGGGCTGACCGTGCTGGCGCTGGTCCTGCTGCGGATACTGTGGCGCAAGCTGGACCGGCGCCCGCGGGAAGAGGCCGGGTCGCGCTGGCAGCGATGGGCAGCGCGCGCCGTGCACGCCACCCTGTATGGGCTGGTCGTGGCCCTGCCGCTGAGCGGTTGGTGGTTCAACTCCGTCGCCGGCAAGCCGCTGCAATGGTTCAAGCTGTTCAACCTGCCCGCGCTGGCCACGAAAAACGAGGCGCTGAGCCACTGGGCCCATGGCGTGCATGAATATCTGTACTGGTTCCTCCTGCTCGTGCTCGCGGCCCACGTGGGTGCAGCGCTCAAGCATCATTTGCAGCACAATGACGACGTGCTGCGCCGGATGTTGCCATTCGCGCGCCTGCGCAACGGTTCGACTTCCCCAGGAGAACGACCATGAAACGACTTGCCACCCTGCTGCTCGCCCTCGCGCTGCCCTGCACCGCCGCAGCCACCAACTACACCGTACGTCCGGCCTTGAGCCAGCTGAACTTCCAGGGCATCTACCAGGGCGCCAAGTTCAGCGGCGTGTTCAAGGACTGGAGCGCCACCATCAGCTACGACCCGGCCAACCTCGCCAATTCGAAATTCGACGTGGTGGTGACCATGGCCAGCGCCAGCACCGGCGACCATGACCAGGACAGCGCCCTGCCCGGCGAGAGCTTCTTCGACGTGGCGAAATTCCCCACCGCGCATTTCGTCACCACCGACTTCCATCGCCAGGGCAACCTGGTGATCGCCGACGGCAACCTGACCATGCGCGGAGTGACCCGGCCGGTCAGCCTGGGCGTGGTGTTCCGCGCGCAGAGCGCGACCAGTGCCACGCTGGACATCGCCGGCCACGTGCGGCGGCTGGACTTCGGCGTGGGCAGCGGCGACTACTCCGACACCTCGGTCATCGGCCCCACCGTGCGGATCACCGCCCACGTGCAGCTTGCGTCGAAATAACCCACCGAAGCGATGGCGACGGATACGCTGTGGCGGCGCCTGCGTGGCTGGATGACTCCGGCCGGCGCAGGCGCCGTCACGGCGCCCGCGCCACGCGGCGAGGGCCATGCGGCGAACCAGGTCGCCGACAGCCTGCGCCACCTGCTCGACGACCCGACCATCCCGGCCGCGGTGCGCAGCGAGCTGGCCGGCGACTTCGGCCGCATCGAAGGCATGCTGGCGCGGCTGCAGCGCGGCGAACTGCACGTCGCCGTGTTCGGCCGCGTATCCACCGGCAAGTCGGCGCTGGGCAATGCCCTGCTTGGCCGCGACGCCTTCCGCGTCGGCGTGCTGCACGGCACCACCACCGACGCCGAGCAGTTCCGCCTCGACGAGGCGCAGCACGACGGCCTGGTGCTGATCGACACCCCCGGCATCAACGAACTCGAAGGCGAGGCGCGCGAGCAGCTGGCCTTCGAGGTGGCCGAGGTGAGCGACCTGGTGGTGTTCGTCTGCGATGGCGACCTTACCCGCGAGGAACTCGACGCGCTGAAAGCGCTGGCCGCCACCCAGCGCCCGCTGCTGCTGGCGCTGAACAAGGCCGACCGCTACGGCAACGACGAGCTGGCCGACCTGCTGCAGCACCTGCGCTTGCGCGTGGCCGGCCTGGTGCGCGAGGAGGACGTGCTCGCCGTCGCCGCCCACCCCGCGCCGCAGCGGCTGGTGCAAGTCGATGCGCACGGCCGCGAACAGGTGCGCGAGCAGGCCCGCGCGCCGATGGTGGCGGCGCTGCGCGAACGCCTGCTGACGATTGCCGCGCGCGAGGGCAAGACGCTGGCGGCGATCAATGCCGGCCTGCATGCCGGGCGCCTCACCGACCAGGTCAGTGCGCGCATCGCGCTGACCCGCCGGGCCGTGGCCGCCAGGCTGATCCGTCACTACGGCCTGGCCAAGGGCGTGGCGGTGGCGCTGAACCCGGTCCCGGTCGCCGACCTGCTCGCCGCCGCCGGACTGGATGCCGCGATGGTGGTGCAACTGTCGCGGGTCTATGGACTGCCGCTGACCCGCAGCGAGTCCGGCCGGCTGGTGGCGGTGATCTCGGCCCAGCTGGCGGCGCTGATGGGCGCCATCTGGGGCATGCAGCTGGTCGCCTCCGCACTCAAGGGCGTCAGTGCCGGGCTGTCGGTGCTGGTCACCGCTGCCGCGCAGGGCGCGCTCGGCTGGTATGCCACCGTGCTGATCGGCCGCGCCGCCGAGAGCTACCTGGTCGCTGGCAAATCCTGGGGCGAGGCCGGCGCCAAGCGTGCCGTCGCCGACGTCGTGGCCAGCCTGGACCGCGACTCGATCCTGCGCGAGGCGCGCGAGGAAATCCTCAAGCGGCTGAAGACGCGCCGCGCGTAAACGCGCCACGACCTTCGCGTAGGAGCCCGCTCGCGGGCGATGCTCTTGGCCCGGGATTCGGGATTCGGGATTCGGGATTCGGAAGAGCATCGCCCGCGAGCGGGCTCCTACGAGGGGAGGCACGCGAGGAAGGCGCGCACCGCCGTGGCGTCGAACGGCCAGTCCAGTTCGCGCCCATCGCGCGCGTCGCGCAGCACCGGCACGCGGGTGCCGTAGCGCTGTTCGAGGCCGTCGAAATCGTCTACCCACACGCTGTCGAACTCCGGCGCGCGCGCCTCGGCCAGCACGGCCAGCGCCAGGTCGCACAGGTGGCAGTAATCGCGCTGGTACAGGGTCAGGTCGGACATGCGGCTGCGAATGGCTCGGGACGCCGCGTAGAATACCCGGTTATTCCTCGCATCCTGCAGCAAAAGCCATGGCCGTCAGCGTATTCGACCTGTTCAAGATCGGCATCGGGCCGTCCTCCTCGCACACGGTCGGGCCGATGCGCGCCGCCGCGCGCTTCGCCGAACGCTGGCTGGACGAGAAAGGCGTGCTGGACCGGGTCGCGCGGGTGCAGGCCGAGCTGTTCGGCTCGCTGGCGCTGACCGGCCGCGGCCACGGCACCGACAAGGCGGTGCTGCTGGGCCTCGAAGGCGAGCACCCGGACACGGTCGATCCGGACCGGATCCCGCAGGCGCTGGAGCGCATCCGCGGCACGCGGCGCCTGCGCGTGCTGAACCGGCACGAGATCGAGTTCGACGAAAAGCGCGACCTGATCTTCAACAAGCGCCAGAAGCTGCCGTTCCACACCAACGGCATGCGCTTCAGCGCCTACGACGCCGACGGCAACGAACTGGCCAGCCGCGACTACTACTCGGTCGGCGGCGGTTTCGTGGTCAACAACGACGAAGCCGCCGGCGACCGCATCGTCGCCGACACCACCGCCCAGCCCTACCCGTTCTCCAGCGGCGAGCAGATGCTGGCGCTGTGCCGGCAGCACGACATGACCATCGCCCAGCTGATGCTGGCCAACGAGTCGGTGTGGCGGCCCGAGGCGGAGACCCGCGCCGGCCTGCTGACCATCTGGAAGGCGATGCAGGATTGCGTCAGCCGCGGCCTGCGCTCGCCCGGCGCCCTGCCGGGCGGCCTGAAGGTGACGCGCCGCGCGCCGGCGATGGTCGAGGACCTGCGCAACCAGCCGGAGGCGGCGCTGCGCGATCCGCTGACCATCCTGGACTGGGTCAACCTGTACGCGCTGGCGGTGAACGAGGAAAACGCCGCCGGCGGCCGCGTGGTCACCGCCCCCACCAACGGCGCCGCCGGCATCGTGCCGGCGGTGGGCCACTACTACCTGCGCTTCTGCCCCAAGGCCAACGACGAAGGCATCATCGAGTACCTGCTCACCGCCGCCGCGATCGGCATCCTGTACAAGGAGAACGCCTCGATCTCCGGCGCCGAGGTCGGCTGCCAGGGCGAGGTGGGCGTGGCCTGCTCGATGGCCGCCGGCGGCCTCACCGCGGCGCTCGGCGGCAACGTGATGCAGGTCGAGAACGCCGCCGAGATCGGCATGGAGCACAACCTCGGCCTCACCTGCGACCCGATCGGCGGGCTGGTGCAGATCCCCTGCATCGAACGCAACGCGATGGGTTCGGTCAAGGCGATCAACGCCAGCCGCATGGCGCTGAAAAGCGACGGCAAGCACCGCGTCTCGCTCGACAAGGTGATCCGCACCATGCGCGACACCGGCCGCGACATGAAGGACAAGTACAAGGAAACCTCGCGCGGCGGCCTCGCGGTCAACGTGATCGAGTGCTGACGGGCCAGCTGCAGGAGCGCACCCTGTACGGGCATTCCGGGCGTCGCCGGAAGGGATCGACGTCGGCGGCTGCGGGCGTGCCGGGCTGACTGTGGGTGAGTGATCCGGTGCTTGATGGGAAAGAGCCGCCGATGCGGCCGACCCGGCGTCAGCCGCCGACCGGCCCGGGCGCGTTCAGCAGAACCCCGGCGTCGACCTGATGGATGTCGGTGAGGCCGCAGAACGCCATGGTCAGGTCGAGCTCGTTGCGGATGATGTTCAGGCACTCGGTCACGCCCTGCTCGCCGCGGGCGCCCAGGCCGTACACGTAGGCCCGCCCCAGCAGCGTGCCCCTGGCGCCCAGGGCGACGGCCTTGAGCACGTCCTGGCCCGAGCGAATGCCGCCATCCATCCAGACCTCGATGCGCGAACCGACGGCCGCGACGATCGCGGGCAGCGCCGAGATCGAGCTCGGCGCGCCGTCGAGCTGGCGGCCGCCGTGGTTGGAGACAACCAGCGCATCGGCGCCGGAGTCGGCGGCGAGGCGGGCGTCTTCGGCGTCCATGATGCCCTTCAGGATCAGCGTGCCGTCCCAGCGTTTGCGGATCCATTGCACATCGGCCCAGTTCAGCCGCGGATCGAATTGCTGGCTGGTCCAGGCGGACAGCGAACCCATGTTTTCCACGCCCTTG
>JAGWIC010000011.1 GCA_028866435.1 Lysobacteraceae bacterium
TCCTGATCATGCTGTGCGCGGTGATGGTGCTGCGCCATGCGCTGGCTCGCCGCTTCGCCCTGCATCGGCGCTGGGCGTTGCGCCTGTTCCTGGTGGTCAGCGGGGTATGGTTCTTCCGCATCGGCCTGACGTTCTGGATCATGCTGAACCAGGGGCCGCTGGGTTTCGATCCGGATACGTTCACCGGACCGGCGCTTACCACCATCGCGTTCGCCCAGTACCTGCTGCCGCTGGCGGTACTCCAGCTCTACTTCCATGCGCAGGACCGGGCCGGGCCGCACGGGCGTCTGTTCATGGCCTGCGGCTTGTTCGTATCGACGCTGGTCACCGCCGCCGGCATTGTCGCGGCGTCGATGATGTTGTGGCTGCCGCATCTTCACTAGGAACCACAGCTCCGACTTAGGAGGTCTCAACCATGCGTTCACTCGACAAGACGGCCCGAATCGCCGGCTTCCTTTACCTGCTGGTCGTGATCACGGGCTTGTTCACCCTGATGTATGCCCCCGGCAAGTTGTTCGTGCCGGGGGACGCGACCACGGTAGCCAGCAACATCCTGGCGCATCAATCGCTATTCCGCGCCGATATCGTCGTCGGATTGCTTTCCGAGCTGTTCTTCATCGCAACCGTGTTGATGCTCTACCGATTGCTCAAGGAGACAGGTCCGCAACTGGCCGCCGTGATGGTCCTGCTGGTCCTGCTTGACGCGCCGTTGGCGTTCGCAGGTACCGCCAACCAGGTGGCCACGCTGACCTTCCTGCGTGGCGCCGACTTCCTGGCCGCTTTCGACCAGCCGCAGCGGTATGCCCTGGCCATGCTGTTCATCCACCTGGACGCCCAGGCCACCACCGTATCCGAGATTTTCTGGGGGCTTTGGCTGCTGCCGCTCGGTTGGCTGGTGTACCGATCGGGCTTTCTGCCTCGCCTCCTGGGTATCTGGCTGACCATCAACGGCTTGGCCTATATGCTGCTCAGCGCAACGGAATTGCTCATGCCGGAACACCTCAAGATGGTCTCCACGATGACCGCCCCAATCCTGCTGGGAGAGGTGGCGTTCACGCTATGGCTGTTGATCGTCGGTGCGCGGGTAAAGGCCGCGCCGGCAACGGCGGCGTGAGGGGCTGCGCTCGGTGACACCGACTGCTTCCCGTGGCGTGCCGCGAACTGGCGGCAGTTGCCGCCTGCGAAACTAGCCGGCTTGCTATCGTTACGCCATGACTGCCATGGACTCCCATCCCGAACCCGAAGGTTTCGCACGCGTGCTCGGCTGGCGCCGCGTGCGCTACCCGCTGGGTGCGGCGGCGCTGCTCGGGCTGCTGTTGATGCCAGGGTGGGAGGATCACTACTGGGTGCTGTTCGCACGCCTGTTCTTCATCGCACTGACGGCCACCTTGACCTTCGGGTTGTTCGAGCGATGGCCGGTGCGGGTGCCACGGCGGCTCGCACGCTGGGTGGTGCAGGTGGTGGCGGTGGCAGTGGTCATTCCGTTGGCCACATTCGTGGCTTACGTCGCGACCACGCAAGGCGATCCCGTGCCGTTCTGGCACAACAGCGATCGCCTCCAGGGTTTCGGCTTCATGACCTTCATGGGCCTGCTGCTGGCCCCGTGGCTGGCGCTGTCGGCACTGATCGGCCAGATCAACGGCAAGGCGCAACGGCAGGCGCTCGCGTTCGAGCTCGAACGCAGCGAACTTGAGCGCAAGGCGCTCGATGCACGCATGCACCTGCTGCAGGCCCAGGTCGAGCCGCACTTCCTGTTCAACACGCTGGCGAACGTGCGCGAACTGGTGGACTCCGGTTCGCCTCAGGCGTCCATGGTTCTGGGCAGCCTGATCGCCTATCTGCGTGCCGCCGTGCCGCGCCTGCATAACCCCGCCACCACGCTGGGACAGGAGCTCGACCTGGTACGCGCGTATCTGGAGGTGATGCATATGCGCATCCCCGACCGACTGCAGTGCGTGCTGCATGTCGACGATGCCGCCCTCGCACTGTCGTGCCCGCCGATGACGCTGTTGACGCTGGTGGAGAATGCCGTACGTCACGGCATCGATCCCGGCGAGGATGGTGGCCGGATCGAGGTTCGGGTGACACTGCGCGATGGCCGTTGCCTCGCCCAGGTCGTCGATACCGGCGTCGGCCTGCGTCCGTCCGACGACGGTCTGGGCACCGGGCTGGCGACGCTGCGCGAACGCCTGCAGCTGGTTTTTGGCCATGACGCACAGCTGCGGTTGAGCGAGCTCATGCCACACGGCGTCTGCGCCGAGCTGGAATTCCCCGCACGCAGGCAGATCGCATGAGCGAGCAGAACCCGACCGCCCTGATTGCCGACGACGAGCCGTTATTGCGCAAGGCACTGATGCGCCTGCTGGCGCAGGCATGGCCGGAACTGGACGTCGTGGCGCAGGCGCGCAACGGCCGCGAGGCGGTCGAGCTGTTCGAGGCCCGGCAGCCGGACATCTGCTTTCTCGACGTGCAGATGCCGGGGCTGTCGGGCGTGGAGGCGGCACGCCATATCGGTCGGCGAGCCCACCTCGTGTTCGTCACCGCGTTCGACCAGTACGCGGTGCAGGCCTTCGAACACGGCGCGCTCGACTATCTGGTCAAGCCGGTGGAACCAGCGCGCCTGGCCGATACGGTCTTGCGGCTGCGCGAGCGGTTGCGCACCGCGCAACCCGCACCCGGCGTCGAGGCGCTGATCGAGCAACTCGCGGCGCATCTACGCAAAGGCAGCGTCCCGAACACCCTGCAATGGATCCGCGCCTCGGTCGGGCAAACCGTGCGGATGATCGCAGTCGACGACATCGACTTCCTGCGCTCCGACGAGAAATACACGCGGATCGCCTGGCGCGACGAAGGCAAGCCGGCCGAGGCGCTCATCCGCACGCCATTGAAAGAGCTGGTGACCCAACTCGACACCACCCAGTTCGCACAAGTGCATCGCGCCGTGGTGGTGAACCTTCGCGCCGTCGGCCACGTGACGCGAGGTGAGAACGAAACCGCGCAGATTTACCTGAAGGCACGCGACGACGTGCTGCCAGTGAGCCGCAGCTATCTGCATCTCTTTCGCCAGATGTGACTCCGTGGTTGAACGGAGCCCGACACGGCGCCGCCCCGTCAGTAATCGCGCACGTCCAGCAGCAGAAAGCAGCGCGCGCTGTAGTCGCTGCCACGTGGCCACGCCACTTCGTTCAGGGCCAGCGTCCCGGCCGTCCACAACGCGTTGTCGAGCAGCGCCTCGCAGCGCGAATCGCCCTCCGCGGCATGGCTGTGCACCAGCCGCAGCCAGTGCAGTTCGGGGCTGAGTGCCTCGCGTTTCAACGCGGCCTCGATCGACGCCAGCGCTTCGGCCGGGATCTCGGCGACGCCCGCGCCGCGCGCACTGAACGGGCCGATGAACACGTCCCAGGTGCGCACGCCGATGTTCCACGCGGCAATCCGCATGCGGCGGTCGTCGGTGACGTACCAGCAGGCGGCGAGCAGCGGATGGAACGCGCCGTGCTCGAACGCGCGCAAGGCGTCGCGGCAGCCCGTTTCGCCGCCACCGCTGCCGGCGAAGCTCTCCTCGATATAGCGCTCCTCGCTCAACACCACGTCGACGTCGAGCCGCCCGGGCTCGCCGGCCGCGCCCTCATGCCAGGCGGCGCGGATCGCCGGAAAGTCGCCATCGGTGACCAGCCAGCCGTCCTCGTCCGCCTCCAGTTCGACGTCGTGGCGCTCGAACAGGCGCAGCAGGTATTTCTGTAGTGCCGCACTATCCATGCGTGTCCTCGTTGCGCCGTGTCGACGGCAGTTCACGCCAGGTCAAATAGACGCGCAGGTCGAATTCCAGTTGATGGTAGTCCGGCAGCATGTGCCGGCACAGCTGGTAGAACGCCTTGTTGTGTTCGATTTCCTTCAGATGCGCCAACTCGTGCACCACGATCATCTGCAGGAACTCGGGTGCGGCCGCCTTGAACAGGGAGGCGACGCGAATCTCCTTCTTGGCCTTGAGCCTGCCTCCCTGCACGCGGGATATCGCGGTGTGCAGGCCCAGGGCACGATGCAGCACATCGAGCTTGCCGTCGTAGAGCACCTTGTCGATGGCCGCCGCGTTCCTGAGGTGTTCCTGCTTCAACGCCATGGTGTAGGCATACAGGGCCTTGTCGCTCTGCACCTCGTGGCGCCCGGGATAGTGGCGGTCCAGGTGTTCGCCCAGGCGCCCCTGCGCGATCAGTTGGCGCACCTTGTCCTGCAGGGCGGCCGGGTAGGCCTGGAGATATTTGAGCGCCGTCATGCGCCGCATTCTCGCACCGCCGGGCAGCCCGGCATACGCCGTCGCGCGCGCCGCCGCCGGATCCCGGCGCCGACGCGCCGCCAACCGCCCCGGCATGCGGCGGCGGGACGTCAGTCCTGCGCGGCCAGCTGCCCCAGCGCGGCCTGCAGCCTGGGCAGGGCTTCATCACGCCGTGTCGCATCGCCGTAGTCGGGCGTGCTGGCCACCCGCTCGCCGTCCAGTTCCAGGGCCAGGCCGTGCGGCTGCACCCGCGTCACCGCCGCGGCCACGCCCAGCTGCCTGATCCGCTGCTGCAGCGCACCGACCGCCTTGGGGTCGGCGAACGGCATCGACAGCAACAACTCCTCGCCATCGGCCGCGAACAGCCGGAAGCGGAAGTTGCCCTCGGCATCGCGGAAACTCGCAAACCGCGGCGCCTTGCCCTGCTTCGACGCGGCCTTCGGCGCCGCCGCCTTGGCCGGCGATGCAGTGGCCGAGCGCAGACCGAGCGCATCACGCAGCGCGGCCAGCTTCGGCGTAGCCACGGCGCGTGCCTTCCGCGCACCCTCCTGGAGGATGGCCTCGATCGCCAACGGGTCGGCCATGAACGCCGCATACCGTTCGCGCATGGGCGCCACGTCGGCGTCGATGCGCTGGTACAGCATCTGCTTGGCGTCGCCCCAGCCCAGGCCATCCAGCAGGGCCTGGCGAAACGCCGCCGTTTCGGGGCCGCTGGCAAACGCGCGGAAGATGGTGAACAGCGCGCTGTTGTCAGGGTCCTTCGGCTCGCCGGGCAGGCGGGAGTCGGTGACGATGCGCATGATTGCCTCGCGCAATGGCTTGCTGCCGCCGGCAAACAGGGGAATCGTGTTGTCGTAGCTCTTGGACATCTTGCGGCCGTCCAGGCCCGGCAAGGTGGCTACCTGTTCTTCGATCAGCGCCTCGGGCAACACGAAGAACTCGCGCCCGTGCAGGTGGTTGAAACGCTGTCCGAGGTCGCGCGCCATTTCGATATGCTGGATCTGGTCGCGTCCGACCGGCACCTTGTGCGCATCGAAGGCGAGGATGTCGGCGGCCATCAGCACCGGGTACATGTAGAGCCCGGCGCTGATGCCGGCATCGGGGTCCTCGCCGCTCTCGGTGTTGCGGTCGACCGCCGCCTTGTACGCGTGCGCGCGATTGAGCATGCCCTTGCCCGCGACACAGGTCAGGAACCAGGTCAGCTCGGGAATTTCGGGGATGTCCGACTGGCGATAGAACGTGACCCGCGCCGGATCGAGGCCGGCCGCGAGCCAGGTGGCGGCTATTTCCAGCCGGGAACGTTCGATCCGCGCCGCATCGTCGCTCTTGATCAAGGCGTGGTAGTCGGCCATGAAGAAGAAGGCGTCGACGTCCGCCCGCCGGCTGGCTTCGATGGCCGGCCGGATCGCGCCGACGTAGTTGCCCAGATGCGGCGTGCCGGTGGTGGTGATGCCAGTGAGTACGCGGGTTTGCATGGTGTTCGCTTGTGAATGGTTCGGCTTGGGCCTAGCGGCGAATCAGGGTCGACTTGCCGAACAGTGACTCCACCAGGTCCACGGCGAGCTTGGCCGTGGCGTTGCGCTTGTCGAAGGCCGGGTTCAGCTCGACGATGTCGAGCGAACCAAGCAGCCCCGTGTCGGCGATCATTTCCATGCACAGTTGCGCCTCGCGATAGGTCGGCCCGCCACGCACGGTGGTGCCCACGCCCGGCGCGATGCTCGGATCGAGAAAATCGACATCGAAGCTGACATGCAGGTGGGTGTCGCCGTCGATGCCGGCCAGGGCCTGTTCCATCACCCGCTTCATGCCCTCTTCGTCGATGTGGCGCATGTCGTAGATGCCGACGTTGGCCTGCCGCACCAGCTGCTTCTCGCCGTAATCGACCGAACGGATGCCGATCTGGCGGAATACGTCGGGCGTCGTCGCCGGGCCACTGCCTCCAAGCTCGGTCAGCGCCTTCGGCCCATAACCGCACAGGCACGCCACCGGCATGCCATGGATGTTGCCCGAGGGCGTCGCCTGCGCGGTATTGAAATCCGAGTGCGCGTCCAGCCAGAGCACGCACAGTTTCTTGGCTACCTCGCGGCAATGGCGGGCGACCGCGGCGATCGAACCGATCGCCAGGCAATGATCGCCGCCAAGCATGATCGGCAGGCGCCCTGCCTGGAGTTCTTCGCGAACCGCCGCGTAGACAGCCGTGTTCCAGGCGACCACCTCGTCCAGGTGCCGATAGCCGTCGACCGGCGGCAGCCACGGATTGAGCGGACCGTGCAGGTTGCCGCGATCGACCACCTGCAACCCCCGCCGCTCCAGCTTCGGGGCGAGATTGGCCACGCGCAAGGCCTCCGGCCCCATCGACGCGCCGCGATGCCCGGCACCGATGTCGGTCGGCACGCCAATCAAGGAAACGGTCTGACTGCTCATGAATTCGGGTACCTGCGTTGACGGGCATGGCAGGCGCAAGGGCACAGCCCCGTCGCACCACCGATGCCGGCGCGACGGACCCGCGTCGAGCCGCCGTTGACCGAGGCTCGAGGGCGGAGCGCCGTCGTCCGGATGGAAGAGAGCTTCGCGACCAGCGTGGCCGCGAGCCACCGAGTTTACCGGAACGACCCCTGCCACGCCCGGATGCGCTCTGCTGCGGGCGCGCCGGGACCAGCGGCGAAGCCCGAGGTCGCGGATGCGCTGCCGCGCGCCCGCGACAACGGTGCCGGCCGGGACAGGCGGGGAACGGGGTTCCATTTCCAGCGCGGTGCGGAAGATCGATCCGGCAAGGGGAGCGGTCCCACCGCCATCCGCGTGCCCTGCCGCGCCGGCCCGGCCTATTCCATCTGCCGCCGGCGTGCCAGCTCGTCCTCGCGACGCGATCTCGCCCCCGAATGCCAGCACACCAAATCGTCACCCTTGGGTGGCGGGGGCTGGGTTGTTGCGTCCTTCATGACCCTGGCCATCAGCGTCCCTGCAAACAGCGCGTATCGCCACCCGAAGGCGGGACCCGCGAAAAATGTTTGCATGTCACTCACTCCCGGCTGCCCCTGTGCAGCCGTGCGACGATCGTAACAAGATTCGGCGCCGCCCGCGCAACGTCCCCAGGCCAGGCGAAACCGCCCCCCATGACGCCCCGGCGCGGCGGATCGCGCACCGCCGATCCGACCGGGATCCCGCGGCATGGGCCTGGCGGCGGACGCATCGGCACATCTGGCCCGCGGCCCGGCGGTTCGGCCTCCATCGCCGGGGTGTTTTTTGCCCCTCGCTGGTCTCGATCGGCGCTCCCATCCCGGCACCTGCACCAGCACGCCGGCAACGGCGTTTCCATGCCATGGCGCACCGGCTTGTCGGCAACCGTGCCCGTGGCCTGGCGAACTCCCAGAACCGCAAAGTAGATATGGATGGCCATCGACGCCATGACCGCGATCAGGAAAATGTGGCGTAATGTCGCACGCGATCGCCGTCACGCGCGGTGCCGCGGCGGCTCCAGGGCGCCGCAGCGACGCCGCGCCCGCGGCCACTTCGCGCCGCCAAAGCGCTCGCCTCGACCCGGCGGATGCCTCGCAAGGCGCGCCACGTGGGCATTCCCGCCCCTGGCGGTGCAACTGACCGCTTTCGATTCCCCAGGTGCCGGGCGCCGTGCCATGGCCATGCCGACGCGCCGTGAAACCGGAGTGAACCAGGCGCCGGATCGTGCCTGCGCAAATTGACGCAGGCCGATCTTCTATCCATGGGACGACGTAACCTTTGCACCGTTCCCCCACCCATTTCGGAGAAGTCGCATGAAACTGAAAATTTTCGCCCTGTTGCTGCTCTGCCTGGCCGCCGCTCCCACCTGGGCTGCCACCTGCTCGACCACGGTCACCGGCAATGACGCGCTGCGTTACAACAAGTCGTCCATCACCGTCCCGAAGAGCTGCGCAACGTTCACCGTGACCCTCAAGAACGTCGGCAGCATGCCGCGCTCGGTGATGGGCCACAACGTGGTGATCGCCCCGGCCGCCGACGAGCAGACCGTGATCAACGATGGCGCCACCGCCGGCATCGATCATGACTACGTCAAGCCAAACGACGCGGACGTGGTCGCCAGCACCAAGCTGATCGGCGGCGGCGAGACGGCCTCCACCACCTTCAAGGTGTCGTCGCTCAAGGCCGGTGTCCCGTACGCCTTCTTCTGCACCTGCCCCGGCCACGCTTCGCTGATGCGCGGCACCATCGACCTGAAGTAACAAGCCTGTCCCGCCACGCCGCGTGCGTGGTACCGGAACGAGAAGCACGAGACGCCAGCGGCCCTGGCGTCTCGTGCTTTTTCATGTCTGCCGCGGCGATCCGCGTGCCGGCCGCGCTCGCCTATCGCCAGCCGTGCTGCGCTACGAGATGACCACGCCGCTGCTGCCGGCAAGGCGTCTTGCGTACGTCGGTATTCGTCGACCAACGTACCGGTAGCCGACGACATGGCCGCTGCCCATCGCCGACCGATGCGCCGGTATCGACCGCACCGCGTCAATGCCGACCCTGGCGACGGGGCGCTACAGCCGGTCCGCCGGTCCCGCCATCGAGCCCAAGCGCTCGTGCAGCATCGCCACGATTCAACGCGGGCGTGTGCGCGTGGCCCGTAAAACAGGGGCTTGGGGTGCTCGATGCGCACCATCCGCAACACCGGAGAGATCGCGTTCATGTCCGTGAAAGGCCCGTGCCCGGCGCGAGGCTGGCCATGGCTTGCGCCAGCCTGGCGGGATGGCGGGATGGCGGGATGGCGGGATGGCGACGGACTTGTGCGTCACCCCCCCTGCTTGCGCGCATGGCGGATGATCCACCGCAAGAGGTCGGTTTCCGCCGCCGGCGTCAGGACATGATCCGGCGAGGTCACGCGTGGCCATCTCCGGTCAGTTGCTCAACGAGGATGGCCTGCACGCCCCGGTCAGTGTCGCTACGGGGGGGCAACGCTCACCCGTACCCAGGATCACCAGGCCGGAATCCCGGCCGGCATGATTCGCACGCCTGAAGGTTCGCGTTGCGGGGCCTTGAGCCTGAACTGGCAGGCTTTGCCGGCGCGGTTCGGCATCCCGTCCGTGGCATTGATTCTTGCCAGCCTGAACATGGGCGCCGGGTACGAAACCATCCGTTTTCCGTCCACGAAAGGAGATGGAGATCGCGTGGCGGTGTTTCGTCCTCGCCTGGCAAGCAACAGCGCTGGCCGACGATGTGCCCACCGGTGTTCGACATGCCCGCCTTGATCTCACTACGGCGAACCTGCCGTGCGGGCGGGATGCCCTTCCAGGTCGTCTCCGCCCCGGATGCACGTCGGGCCGAGAAGCACTCACGCCACACCGGGCGCAGCCTGGGTGCTACCGTGCCGGGGACTTTCCGGTACACGCCTGGCTTGCTCATCAGCGTGCGCGGCCACCCTGTCGCCGGAGGGGGTTGGCCAGTTCGTGTCCCACCATTGCAAGACGCCGTGCGGTGGAAGCTGTCACTCACCGACTGGCAATGTCATGAAGCTTGCCTTGCAGGCCGGGCCTTTCCTCGGCGCACCAAAACAAGAGGGCCGGTCTCGGACCGGCCCTCTTCATCACACATTCAAGGCGTTGCCTGGTGCCTGCTCAGATCGCCAGCCAGACGTAGGCGTACAAGGTGTTGTTGTCGCTGGCGTTGCGCCCGGCACCGTCGACATTGTGGATCAGGCCGCTGAACTTGGTGTAGTAGATGTACTGCAGACCGAGGCGGACGTTGGCATACGGCTGATGCCAGGACGTGCTCTTGCCGAAGGGGTTGTAGTCGAACTCCAGCGTGCCACCCTGGGTGTTCGGCGAGCCGTTGTTGCCATAGAGCGTCAGGTCGTTGCTGCCGTTGTTGATGAACTGCGCCAGGGTGAAGCCGTAGGTGTTCTGGTACCAGTAGCTGCCCTTCACGTTCAACGAATCCAGGCTGTTGTGCAGGTTCGAGGAACCACCGCTGGTATAGGTATTGTTGAGCGTCTGCTTCTCGTGGACGTATATCCCGTCGACCGTGATGATGTTGTCGCCGAGGAAGTACTGGTAGTCGCCCGACAGGCCGACATCGTTGAAGTTGTCCGTGGGACCGGCCACCGGGATCGTGTTGCCGTTCAGGTCGCTACCCAGCGGGCCGCGCTTCATGTCCAGCAGGAAGCCGCCGAACGTCAGGTTGCCATGGGGAACACTCCAGGTGTAGGCGGCGCGGGCATAGGGAGCCAGGCCGGAGAGCTTGCCGTCATACGGGCCGTTGATGCGGTTGGCCCATGCCACCGACAGCGACCGGTAGCCGCCCAGTTCCAGGTACAGCTTGCCGTCGATCTGGGTGTAGACGGTGCCGCCGATCGACTGCGCCGCCAGGCCACCGAACAACATCGGTGCCGCCGGGGCGCCCGGGGCAAGGTCAGCGGACATGTACGGGAAGATCCAGGCCGGCGCCGAGTTGAACACGTCGCTGAGGGTGGGGTTGTTGTTGAGCGAGATGCCCCAGGTGCCGCTGTGGTCGCCATAGCTGAACGGATGCGCGAAGCGCACGTCGGTATTGTCCCAGCCCAGCAGGCCGCCGTTCTCCGAGTAGGTCGCCTGGGCAAACACGCCCATGTACTGGGAAATCCGCCCCGCCAGGAACATCGAGGCCTGCTGCAGCTCGAGATTGTTGTTGGTCCCGAAGCCGTTCGCCGGCGGTGCGGTCTGCGCCTTGGACGTCTGCGTGAACGACTCGACCAGCATCGCCGAGAGCGGCACCTTGGTGTCGTTGCCGACCTTCATGGTGTAGCCGTTGATCTTGAACTCGCGCCCGAAAGCCGTCAGCTCGGGGCCGAAGCCGCCGACGTGGCAGGACGCGCAGGGCTGATGGGTCTGGCGCGCATAGGACGGCACGGCCATGACCAGGGTAGGCGCCAGCAAAAGACAGGCGGCCGCCGCCAGCTTTTGCAGCATGGAGATTCTTGCCCCATCTCCTGAAGGATTCCACTTGTTCATGGCAAACATTTGCGTGTGCTCCGTCTATTTGCGTTGTTAAGAAGTTGTAGGGCAATGGTAGGGCAATCGACATATCCCAACTTGACGGCGGTCAATTTGGGCCCTCATGCCCGCGGCGCCGATCGCGCCGGTACACGAGGGGTGCAGCGGTCCCGGTCGCGACCGCAAGCCATGCGCGAATTGCATGCAACCCACTGCTTTTAAACCAATATGTCGGCAGGACCCGGATCGAAGCCGGCACCCGGCAACGGTCATGTTTCCTGTATTTCGAGCACGCGCGGCAGCGCATCGTGCGACACCGTGCCACAGCCATGGCGGGGAACGAATCGTGACCGTCGGCAGCCCTTCGCCCGCCGCAGGCGCGCCCGGCGCGAGGGACCAGGAGTGCGCGTCCCTGCGCCTGCCGCCACCGAGCCCGGCACAGGCGTCACCGATCCGTCGACGCGCCGCCCTTCGGGGTGCCAGCGCACACGCGGGGAAAGCCGATGAACCGGGGCCGGCCGGGACGAACACGGACGGCAGCCAGGTATACACGCCCACGCCGGTGCCGTGACCGGCGCCGACCGGGGCCCGCTGCCGCGGGCGATGACGGGTGCGACCCGGCGGCTCAGCCCCCGGGTCGCACCGCTTCGGAGTCGGCAGTAACGACCCCGGGGATTACTTGGCGGGCGCTGCCGGCGCCGGCTCGAGGTTGAAGTTGAGGGTGGTGATCCTGCCGTCCAGGCCGCGCACCACGTCGCCGGTGAGGTCGTTGCTGGTGTTGCCGCCGAGCACCACGTCGCGGTTCAGCAGCAGGCCGCAGTGGTGGCTGGCGTAGGAGCTGGCGACGATGGGCTGGGCCTGCGCGCCGATCTGCTGCATCACCTTGCTGCGGGTCAGCTGGATGCGCTCGTCGAGCTGGTTCACCTGGGCCTGGAAGCCCTGCATGCGCTGCTGCAGGGCCTGGCCCTGCTGCTGGCGTTGCGCTTCGGGCAGCGTCGCGGCCTTCTGCTGGAAGGCCTGGACCTCAGCGGCCAACGGCTTGCGCTGCCCATCCAGCAGCGACTGCTGCTGCATCGCCAGCTGCTTCAGCCGCTCGCTCGCGGCCTGACCCACCTTGGACTGCGCGAACACCGCCTCGCGCGACAGCATGCACACGCCCGGCACCGGATTGCCTTCGAGCTGATTGGCAGCAGGCGCGGTGGCGGCATGCGCCGGCGCCACGAGGGCGAGGGAAAGGCCGGCCGTGGCGGCCAATGCGGCGACAAACAGTGAGCGATGCAGGTTCATGTGGAGATATCCGATGGGAAAGGTGTTGGCGCCAGTTTCCTGGCCGATTCAAGAGCCTTGACGCGCTGGCCCGCGGCCCGGCTGCAGTGCCGGCAACGATGCGATGAATCAGGGGGAAGCGATGCGGAAATCGACAGCAAGCCCGCTCTGCATACGCACACCCGAAATCAAATCAACTTGTTGAATCGCAAAAATTCATTGGTGCCGGCACCCGGATTCGAACTGGGGACCTACTGATTACAAATCAGTTGCTCTACCAACTGAGCTATGCCGGCGAAGGCGGGCAATTCTAGCAGCCCGCGGACCCTGGTGGTCGCGGCGGGCCCCGGCGGGACGACGGGACCAGGACCGCACGGCCTCCTCGTGCCCGGCGCGGCCAGACCGAGGACCTGCCGCGGCGCTGGCTCAAAAACAGGCCGTGCTGTGCGAGCCCACGCCGGTGGAACGGATGCGGTCGCGCCAGTCCAGGCGGCTGCCGTCGGCCGCCACCAGATCGAGCCAGTACTCGGGCACGGTTTCACCGCGCTGCACCAGGCGTGCCGCGAAGCCCGCCGCGACGAGCTCGTCGCGGCGCTTGCGCGCATTGGTCGGGTCCTTGAACAAGCCCAGCGAAATGGTGTTGGAATGCTCGCCCGAGCTGATCACGAAGTAGTCGCTGATATTGTGCTGACCGAGCTTGCGCGCCAGTTGCAGGGCCTGCGCCCGGCTGCCCGTGGCCGGCAGGTAGACCCACCAGCCGCTGGTCTGGGTGGTCTGCTCCTGCCGCGAACGCATGCGGGCGACCTCGCTGGCCAGCGCCTGGCGGGCATTGCGCAGATCCTGTGGAGTGGCGAACGGGCCGAGGGTCAGGCAGCGCGTGTCCGCCGAGTTCGCCGGCGCCGGGCTGGTGGCGACCGTGTTGTCGGCGGCACTCGCCACCGTAGCGGACGCCGGCATCTCCGACAGCAGGCGCAGTTCCGGCACACCGGCGTCGGTGGGGCTGGCTCCACGCGCATAGGGTTGGCCCAGCAACAGCCATGCACCGACGGCGATATTGAACGCGCTCAGCAGGACGAACAGCAGACGCAGGAACATTCCGACCCCATTACCCGGCGACAAGCCTCATTCTAGTCCGAGCACGACGGCGCCATCTGCGTGCCCGCCCACAGCGCCAGGCCGCGCAACACGCCGTCGGTACCGATCTGCGCCGGCAACGACAGCAGCGGCCGCAGCAGTTCGGCGTCGCCGCCGTCGAGGATCAGTCTCGGGGCGGCGCCCAGGAGCGGCGCGGCGCGCGCGACGAAGCGCTCCACCAGTGCCGCCAGTGCCTGCCAGCAACCCGAAACGACCGCGTCGGCGGTGTTGTCGGCCAGATCGAGGATCTGCCCGGGCCGTTCCGGCCGCACCCGCGCGGTGGCTCCCAGCAGGGATTGCTGCATCAGGCGGGCACCGGGGGCAATCAGGCCGCCCAGATGCCGCCCATCGGCAGCCAGTGCGTCGAGCGTGAGCGCCGTGCCGGCACTGGCCAGCACGCAAGGCGCGAGCCCTTCCGCCGTGGCCGCCACCATCGCCAGAAAGCGGTCGACGCCGAGCCGCTCAGGCTCCGCATACGCATTGTGCACGCCGCAGGCGGTGGCTGGCGTGCGCAAGAAGATCGGTGGGCCGCCGCGCAGCGGCGCCACCATCGCGGCCATTTCCGCCTCGCGCCCGGCATCGACGACCGAGGCGGCGAACACCGCCCGCGGGCGTGGCATGTCCGCCCAGGTCGCGGCCAGGCGCCGGGCCGCGGCCGCGTCCTGCCAGTCCATCGTGCCGCGCGCCAACCAGCCGGACGACTCGCCTTGCAGGGCCCATTTCAGGCGGGTGTTGCCCAGATCCAGCAACAGCCTCATGCGTGGCGCACCGTGACGTCCGCACTGTCGATGCGGCGCACGCTGCCGTCGTCCAGGCGCACCAGCAATGCGCCGCGCTCATCCACGCCGGCGCCCACGCCCTCGAACACGCCGAGCGCGCCGTTCAGCCGCAGCGGCTGCCCGCGCAGCAGATCGCTTTGCGCGTAGTCCGCGACGAAAGCGGCGAAGCCATGCCGCTCGAATTGCTGCAACCCCGCCACCAGGGCGGCGATCAGCACGGCGGCGACCCGGTTGCGGTCGGGCGCCACGCCGCCGGCCAGGGTCGCCAGGTCGCACGCGGGCTGGCCGGCCTGCAGCGTGAGCGCTGGTGTCAGCCGCACGTTCAGGCCGATGCCGATGATCGCCGCGCAAGGCCCCTGGTATTCCCCGCTCAGCTCGACCAGGATCCCGGCCAGCTTGCCCGCGCCCGCCTCGCCCGGCATGGCGAGCACGTCGTTCGGCCACTTCAGGCCAGCGCCGGCCACGCCGAGGTCCTTCAGCGCGCGCAGCACGATCACCCCGATGGCCAGCGACAGGCCGCCGAGGGCGGCAAAACCCCCATCGAAGCGCTTGAGGCAGGAAAGATAGAGATTCAGCCCCGGCGGCGACAGCCAGACGCGCCCCCGGCGACCACGCCCGGCGGTCTGCGTCTCGGCCAGCACGATGCTGAGGTCTCCGGCCGCCGCACCGCGGCGTTGCAGCTCACTGGAGGTGGAGTCGAGTTCGCCATGGACCTCCAGCGCCCCCAGCGCACGGGCCAGGCCCGCGGGCAGCCCCGCACGGATGCGCTCGGCGTCGAGCATCTGCAACGGCCACGGCAACTGGTAGCCCGCCGCCCCGTGCGCCTCGATCGGCACGCCGCGGGCACGCAGCCCTTCGACCTGTTTCCAGATCGCCGCGCGCGTCACCCCCGCCTGAAGCGCCAGCCCGGCGCCGGAAACCGGCTGGCCTGAGGCGAGCGAAGCAAGCAGTTGCAGGGGTTGCATCAACGGTTCCCCGCCGCGGCGGCGAACCTTGGCAGCGGGCGGTCGAACCATTCGGCGAGGGACTCGTTGGGCATGGGCCGATTTTAGCCCGCCCGGGCCCCGCCGCGGCAGGCGGGCGGGCAGGCGGCCCCCGATCGCCAGGCAGCACTGGCACGGCGGGCGGGTTTCTGCGAGGATCGATGCTTCAGCTAGCGGGTCTGGGGAGTTCCATCACCATGCGTGCCACCCATCGGCTTATCGGTTGCGCGCTATGCATTGTCGGCCTGGGCAGTGCGTCAGCGGCCAGTCTGGGTACCCAGGAGCTCAATGGCTCGGTGCATGTCGCGGCGGACAACGCGCCAACGCGCGAGGGCAGTGCGGCCAGCGGCGGCGATGCGCTGGAACTGAACCACGAGTCGGCCCCCGACAGCACCGGCAACAGCGGCAGCAGTGACAGCAGCAGCGGCAGCGCCGCCAGCGGCGGCAACGAACATGCCGCAAATACGCCTTCGGCACCGGCGCCCGCCCGCCCGCTGCACCTGGGCTGGCAGTCGCTGCTGCCCGGGTCGATCCAGTAACCGTTCGACACCATGCAGTGGCCAAAATGGCAATCGCTGCGAACCCGGCCTGAACCCGTACCCGATCGCTTGTGGCGCCGTGCGCTGTCCGCCTGCCCGCTGGCGCGACGGCTGGACCCGGAGCGACAACACCGACTCCGGCAACTGGCCACGCTGTTCCTGACGCGCAAGCACTTCCACGCCCTGGCAGGCGCCGTGCTGGACGACTACTGGCGCCTGCTGATCGCCATGCAGGCCTGCCTGCCCGCCCTGCAGCGGGGCGCCGCCAGCCTGCGCGGGTGGAGTGAGGTACTGGTCTACCCGGGCGAGCTCAAGGTCCGCCTCGGACACCAGCACGAGTGCACCGGCGTGGTCGCCGAAAACGACGAGGCGCTGGCTGGCGATGCCTGGCAGCACGGGCCGCTGGTGCTGTCGCTTGCCGACGTGCAGCTGGATCTGGAGCAGCCCTGGGACGGCTACAACGTGGTCGTCCACGAAATGGCCCACAAGCTGGACCTGCTCGCCGGTCCGCCCGCCGGCGTGCCGCCGCTGGGCGATATCCCGCGGCGGCACTGGATCGAACGGTTCCAGACCGCCTACGACCGGCTGGCCGGTGCCGCCCCGGGCGATGACGCCATCCCGATCAACCCGCATGCGGCGGACGGCGCCGGCGAATATTTCGCCGTGGTGAGCGAACTGCACTACTCGCGGCCCGCCTTGCTGCGCGAGGTGGAGCCGGAAGTGGCCGGACTACTGCAGACCTATTACGGCCCCTCGCCCGCCGACGCGGGCGAGCCGGTGAACGTCTGCCTGCCCCGCTGAACGGTCGGGCGCCCGGCCACCGGCGCTTCAGCTGGCCGCCAGCCGCACGCTGAAGCGCGCGCCGCCGAGCTCCGGCGAGCGGTCGACCACCAGCTCGCCCTGGTAGGCGTGAACGATGTCCTGCACGATCGACAAGCCGATGCCGTGGCCCTGCACCCGCTCGTCGCCGCGTACCCCGCGTTGCAGCACCTTCTCGATCTTGTCCTCGGCAATGCCGGGGCCGTCATCTTCCACGCTGAGGCGCAGCCCCGGTCGCTGCCTGCCGGCCTGCGGCTGCAGTTTGACCACCAGCAGGACGCCGTGGGTGGCCCATTTGAAGGCGTTCTCCAGCAGGTTGCCCATCAGTTCCAGCAGGTCGCCCTGCTCGCCGTAGAACACGGCGCCGTCCTCGATGTCGAACTCGCACAGCACGTTCTTGGCCGCGTAGACCTTTTCCAGGCTCTGCACCAGATCCTCGGCATGGCCGGCGATCGGCACCGCGCTGGCAAAGGTCGGCCGGCCCGACGTGGCCGCGCGCGACAGCTGGTAGGCCACCAGCTCATTCATCCGGCGCACCTGGTCGAGCACGCTGTTGCGGCGCTCGAGCTCGTCGCTGGTGGTCGACTCCAGTTGCGAGCGGATCACCGCCAGCGGCGTCTTCAGGCTGTGCGCCAGGTCGGCCAGGGTATGCCGGTAGCGGGTGCGCTGCTCGCGCTCGTTGGTGATGAAGGCATTGATGCGCTCGGTCAGCCCGGTCAGTTCCAGCGGGTACTGGCTGCTCAGCTGTTCACTCTCGCCACTCTCGACCCTGCTCATGTCGCTGGCCACCGTGCGCAGCGGGGTCAGGCTCCAGCGCAGCAGCAACGACTGCAGCACGATCAGCATCACGCCCAGGATCGACAGCCAGATCACCAGCGAGTGGCGGAAAGCGGCATTGTCCACTTCGAACTGGTCTTCGGTCTGCGCCACCATCACGGTAAGCGGCGCCGATTTGTTGCCCGGCATGTCCAGCGTCACGCCGTAGCTGAAGTAGTAGAGCCGGCCCATCTGCGTGTCGATCGGGCCGACGAACTGCCGTTGCCCCGGCGGCAACCGCCGCAGGAAGCCGAAGTCGCGTCCTACCGCCGACGACGACTCCCAGTGATAGCCGCGATCGCCCAGCGCCACCGCGTAAAGACCCGAGCCGGGACGCAGGAAGTTCGGGTCCGGGGTGGAATCCGGCGGCAGCAGCTTGCCGTAGCGGTTGACGTCGAAATTGGTGATGTAGGCCAGCGCAAAATTCTGCAGCCGGTCCTGCAGCGCGCTCAGCGCACGCTCCTTGTTCGCCTGCGACAGGGTCAGGCCGACCAGGCCCAGGAACCCCGCCAGCACGAAGCCGGTGGCGATCGCCGCCCGCGCCGCCAGCGAAAGCGGGCGGCGCGTCGGCGTCAACTCACTCGTCGTCGCCGTCGGTGCGCGGGATGGCAAAGCGGTATCCGCGTCCACGTACCGTCTCGATCGGTTTCAGGGTGCCTTCCGGGTCCAGCTTGCGCCGCAGGCGGCCGATGAACACTTCGAGCACGTTGGAATCGCGATCGAAGTCCTGCTGGTAGATGTGCTCGGTCAGGTCGGCCTTGGAGACCAGCTCGCCGGCATGCAGCATGAGGTACTCCAGTACCTTGTATTCGTAACTGGTCAGGTCGACCAGCTTGCCCTCCACCGTCACCGTCTGCGCGGTGGTATCGAGCTTGATCATGCCGCAGGCCAGGATCGGCTTGGACCAGCCGCTGGCGCGCCGCACCAGCGCGTTGATCCGCGCCAGCAGTTCCTCGACGTGGAACGGCTTGACCAGGTAGTCGTCGGCGCCCTGCTTCAGGCCCTCGACCTTGTCCTGCCAGCCGCCGCGCGCGGTCAGGATCAGGATCGGATAGCGCTGGCCCGCCTCGCGCAGCGCCTTGATCAGGTCCATGCCGGACATCTTGGGCAGGCCAAGATCGATGATCGCCAGGTCGAACGGTACTTCGCGACCCAGGTAGATGCCTTCCTCGCCATCCTGCGCCGCATCGACGGCAAAACCGTCGCGCTTCAGGCGGGCCGCCAGCGTCTCGCGCAGCGGTGCCTCGTCTTCAACCAACAAGATGCGCATATCAGTGTCTCTCCTTGCTGCCCGCGGTTTTTCCGGGCGGATTCTTGGTTGACTGGTTCAAGGACGGATTCTTGCTCGCCTCGGAAGAAATCGCCATCACCTTCACATGCCCGTCCGGCGTCAGCACCTTGATCCGGTATTCCTGCCAGCGGCCAATGCCGCGCGACTCCGCCGACAGTATCTTGCCGCCGGTTTCCTGCTGCACGTGGAGCACGGCCTCGTCCAGGGTGACCGATGGCCCGGCCTGCTGCGCTGCCGCCGTCTGCGCGAGGCTGCCCAGCCACACCGCCACCAGCGCCACAACGAATGGTTTGTGCGTAATCATGCGTGAAGGTCCCGTCCGCCATCGGCCCGAAGTGACAGCCTAGGCAATCAGGGCTGAATACTGACCGGATGGCCGGCGCCTGTCACGCCGCCAGCGGGCACGACTGCAGCGCCCGCTCCAGCAAGGCCCAGTCCGCGCCCGGCAGATGGGCGCCCTCGCTGATCGTGCGGCGAAAGCCGCGCGCGCCGGGTTCGCCCTGATACAGCCCCAGCAGGTGCCGGCTGATGTGCTTGAGCGCGGTGCCGCGCGCCAGCTCGGCCTCCACGTACGGTCGCAGCCGCCGCAGCACGCTTTCGCGGGTAGGCAGCGGCTCGCCGTACAGCGCATGTTCGACCCGCGCCAGCAGATACGGATCGTGATAGGCGGCCCGCCCCAGCATCACCCCGTCCAGCCGGGCCAGGTGCGCCTGCACCTGCGCCACCGTGGTCACCCCGCCATTGATCGCCACCACCAGCTGGGGAAATTCGCGCTTGAGCCGGTACACCCGCTCGTAGTCCAGCGGCGGCACCTCGCGGTTCTCCTTCGGCGACAGCCCCTGCAGCCAGGCCTTGCGCGCGTGCACCACCAGCACCCCGACGCCGGCCTCCAGCATCAGCTCGGTGAAGTGCTGCAGCCCGGCGTAGTCGTCCTGGTCGTCCACCCCGATGCGGCACTTCACCGTCACCGGCACGCCCACCGCATCGCGCATCGCCCTCACGCAGTCGGCCACCAGTGCCGGCTCGCGCATCAGGCAGGCGCCGAAGCGGCCCGACTGCACCCGGTCCGAGGGGCAGCCCACGTTGAGGTTGATCTCGTCGTAGCCCGCGGCGGCGCCCTCCCGCGCGGCCTGCGCCAGCTCCAGCGGATCGCTGCCGCCGAGCTGCAACGCAAGCGGGTGCTCCTGCTGGCTGTGCTCGAGCAGGCGCAGCTGCCTGCCGCGCACCAGCGCCGCGCTGGTCACCATCTCGGTATACAGCCGCGCCCGCGGCGACAGCAGCCGGTGGAAGTAGCGGCAGTGCCGGTCGGTCCAGTCCATCATCGGGGCGACGGAGACGCGCCAACCGCTCGAATCCGGCGATTCTTGGCTATGCCGCTGGTTTTGCTGGGGATCTGGAGCGGTCACGTTTTCGGGCATTTCCGGCAATTTTCGATTATCTGCAGCGCTGCTGCGACTTGCGGCACCACCAGTCATGTGGCGCTCTCGTGCAGTGCCATCGAGGCAGCGGCCCACTAGGGTACACCGCGCAAATGAGGTGCAAGCGCGTTGGCGTCCCGGTGCAAGCCGCGCTCACAGCTTCGGACGGTTCACGGCCTGGGCCTGGGCGGTCGCGGTGGCTTCGGCGGCACTGAGACGGGGTGGGAGCAAGCCAGGAGCATGGGCGGCGACACGGCGCAAGCCAGGCGGCACAGGCATGTTGGCGCGCGCTCGCGTATCCTTGGACGCCCGGCGCCGCGACTCCCCGGTGCTCGCCGCGCGCCCGCGCCTATTCACCGGCGGCGGCCGAGCGGTCGCGCGAAGAAATCCCCTGGCCCCACAACCACACGAGACAACCCACCATGGTGGCAATGGCAAGTGAGCGCGTCATCGACGTGCGGCACTGGAACGACAACCTGTTCTCCTTCCGCACCACGCGCGACCCGGGATTCCGCTTCGACAGCGGCCAGTTCGTGATGATCGGGCTGGAAACGGACGGCCGTCCGCTGATGCGCGCCTACTCGATCGCCAGCGCCAGCTGGGAGGAACACCTAGAGTTCTTCTCGATCAAGGTACCCAACGGCCCGCTCACCTCGCGCCTGCAACACCTCAAGCCCGGCGACCCGCTGATCGTCACGCGCAAGCCCACCGGCACCCTGGTGCTGAACGACCTGAAGCCGGGCCGCAACCTCTATCTGCTGGGCACCGGCACCGGGCTGGCGCCGTTCCTCAGCATCATTCGCGACCCGCATGCCTACGAGTGCTTCGACAAGATCGTGCTGGCCCACGGCGTGCGCCACATCGGCGACCTGGCCTACGCCGACTATCTCGAACACGAACTGCCGCAGCACGAATACCTTGGCGGGATGGTGCGCGACAAGCTGGTCTACTACCCCACGGTGACGCGCGAACCGTTCCGCCACCGCGGCCGCATCACCGATGCCATCGCCAATGGCGTGATGAGCGAGGCCACCGGCCTGCCGCCGCTGAATCCGGCCACCGACCGCGTCATGCTGTGCGGCAGCCCGGCGATGCTGGACGACCTGAGCACCCTGCTCGACGGCCGTGGCTTCAAGGCCTCGCCGCGCACCCGCGAACCCGGCGACTACGTGATCGAACGCGCCTTCGTGGAAAAGTAGGAGCCCGCTCGCGGGCGATGCGGTTGCTCTAGTCTTGCGTCACAAGCACCAGAGCAACCGCATCGCCCGCGAAGCGGGCTCCTACCTCTTGTCCGTTGGAACACCCATGCTCGACATCGCCCTGTACGTACTCGCCGCGCTGCTGATCGTCGGTGGCCTGGCCGGCTCGATCCTGCCGGCGCTGCCGGGCATACCGATGGTGTTCGGCGGCATCTGGCTCGCCGCGGCGGTGGATGGTTACCGCCACCTCGGCCTGTGGTGGCTGCTGGTGATCGGCGCCCTGGGCACACTCGGCGTGGCGCTCGACTTCCTCGCCGGAACGCTCGGCGCCCGCCATGTCGGCGCCAGCCGGCTCGCCCTGTGGGGTGCCGGCCTGGGCACCCTGGCCGGCATGTCCTTCGGCATCGCCGGCCTGGTGTTCGGCCCTTTCGTGGGCGCGCTGGCGGGCGAACTGGCTTCCGGTACCAGCGTGCTGCGCTCGGCTCACGTCGGCATCGGCACGTGGCTGGGCCTGCTGCTGGGCACCCTGGTCAAGCTGGTGATCTCGTTCGTGATGGTGGGCCTGTTCGGGCTCGCCTTCCTGTTCGGCTGAGCCGGCGCGGGCAACGGCCGCTCAAGCCGCCGACGCGGGAATCACGTACAGCAGCACGGCCAGGAAATGCAGCACGCTGCCGGCCAGCACGAAGACGTGCCACAAGGTGTGGTGATACGGCAGCTTGCGCCACAGGTAGAACGGCACGCCGAGCGTATAGGCCAGCCCGCCGCCGATCAGCAGGGCAATGCCACCGGCCTGCAGATGGCGGCTGAGCGGCCCGAACGCGATCATGCCGATCCAGCCCATGCCCACGTACAGCAGCACCGACAGCTTGTGATAGCGCCGCAGCAGGCCCAGTTCCAGCGCGCTGCCGGCCAGGGCGAGTGCCCATACCGCGGTGAACAGGCTCCAGCCCCACGCGCCGGGCAACGCGATCAGGGTGAACGGGGTGTAGGTGCCGGCAATCAGCACGTAGATCGCGATGTGATCCAGCGTGCGCAGCGCCGGCTTGGCGGCCGCCAGCGAGACCGAGTGGTACAGGGTGGAGGCGGTGTACAGCAGCACCAGCGAGGTGCCGAACACCGCGCAGGCCACCACCGTCAAGGCGTTGCCGTGCAGCGCCGCGAACGCCACCAGCACGGCCAGCCCGGCGATGCTCAAGGCGATGCCGATGCCATGGATGACGCTGCTGGCAAGCTCGTCGCCGAAGCTGTAGCGCGGAATCGCCGCACTGGTGGTAACCGACATCGGGTGGACTCCTGACCGGTGGGGGCGGCCTGCCCGCCTACAGTAGCGGGCGCCCCAGCGATTGCCTACTGCCGCGGGCGGGCACCGCAAAGCCGGTGCCGGCTCAGGTCAGGCGCCGACTCACGCGGGTTTAACCAGGCGCATGATCCACTGAACACCCGTTGTTGACCGGGTTTCAGGCATGGGCAACCATCCGCGTCCAATGCAGGCCTCGCATGCGCCAGCGCGGCCACTGCCGCCAAGTGGGGCGCCATCGGGGCCATGGTTGGCCGGCAGGCCCCCGCCGCAGCCGCCCTGCGGTGGCCATCCACAACCACCACGCTGATCCCTTTCCACACTGGCAGGGCCTTGCATGCGCAGAAGGATCGCCATCATCGGCGGCGGGGCGGCGGCCGCCGTCCTGCTGTGTGAGCTGCTCGAGCAGCCCACTCCCAGGCCATTGCACGTGGACTGGTATACCGGCGGCCAGCACCCCGCACGCGGGGTCGCCTACGGCACGGCCTCATCGCACCACCTGCTGAACGTGAGGGCCGCTTCGATGGGCCTGTTCGACGGCCGTCGACACGGTTTCCTCGAATTCGCCCAGCGCCGCGCCCCGCGCACGGCCGGCACCGATTTCCTGCCGCGCAGCTGGTACGGCGACTATCTGCAGCAGGAAGTGGCCGCCGCCCTGGCGCAGGGCGAGCGGCATGGCCATGACGCCCACGTGATCCCGTTTGCCGTCGACTCCCTGGTGCCCGAGCGCGAAGGCTTGTCGGTCATGCACGGCGAAACCAGCCATCGCGCCGATGCCGCCGTGCTGGCGCTGGGCGCGTTGCCGCCGCGGCCGCTGCCCGAGGTGGGCGCGGCGGCACTGGCGAGCGGCCGCTACGTGGTCGACCCGTGGAAATTCCTGGGCGAACCCGCACCGTCAGGCCAGCCGCCGCAAGACGTGGTGCTGATCGGCATGGGGCTCACCGCCCTCGATGTCCTGCTGGAACTCGCCGAACGCTGGCCGCAAACCCGTTTCATCGCACTCTCCCGTCACGGCCTGCTGCCGGAGGCCCACCTGCGCCAGGCGACCGCGCCGTCCGACGATGGCGCCGGGCTGATCGAGGCGATGCGCGACGCGCCCGACATTCGCCAGTGGATGCGCCTGCTGCGCGAGGCGGCGGCGCAGGAACCGGACTGGCGCACGGTGATCGACGGCCTGCGGCCCCACGTCCCCGCGCTGTGGCGTGACTTGCCGATGGCCCAGCGCGCGCGCTTCCTGCGCCACGCCAACTGGGCCTGGCAGCGCGTCCGTCACCGCATGCCGCCGGCGCTGCAGGAACAGGTGTCGGCGCTGGAGCGCGACGGCCGCCTGCGGCGCCTGCGCGCGCGCGTGCGTGCCGTCGACGTGGCCGGCGACGTGGCCGGCGACGTGGCCGGCGACGTGGCCGGCGACGTGGCCGGCGACGCGCGGCGGCTGACCGTCGAGGTCGCCGGCCAGCCGCAGCGGCTCGATGCCGGGCTGGTGATCCAGGCCACCGGCCTGGATACCGACGTGCGGCCCACCGCGCACCGCCTGGTCAGCCAGTTGCTGACCAATCTGCACATCACGCCCGACCCGCTCGGCCTCGGCATGATGGCCGAAGCGGACGGCCGCCTGTTGCGGGACGGCGACGCATGGCCCCATCTGTTCGTGATCGGCAGCCTGTTGCGCGGTACGCTGTGGGAATCCACCGCCATTCCCGAAATCCGCCAACAGGCACGGCGGCTGGCCGGACGGCTGCGGGGCAACTGAGCGGAGTCCGGCAGCTTGACCACCATCGTCCTCACCACCTGCATCGCCCTGTTCCACCTGCTGGGCCTGTTCGCAGCCATGCACGCGGTGACCCATACGCGCACCCCCCAGGGAGCCATCGGCTGGGCATTGGGCCTGCTGTTGCTGCCTTACCTCACCCTGCTGCCCTACCTGTACCTCGGATCGAGCCGCTTCCTCGGCTATTACGCCGGGCACCCGACCCGGTCCGCGCGCCCGATGCCGGGCCAGCCGGCGGAACGGCTGCCGCTTGAACCGGCCTGCGCGCGTTTCAGCGCGATCAGCGCGCTGCAGGGTCGTCCGTTCCGCGCCGGCCACCGCTTGCGCCTGCTGATCGACGGCGAGGCCGCCTTCGCGGTGATGCTGGCCGCCATGGAAGCGGCCGAGGACTGCCTGCTCGTGCAGTTTTTCATCATCCACGACGACCAGCTCGGCCGCCGCCTGCAAGCCGTCCTGCTGCGACGCGCGGCCGCCGGCGTGCGGGTATGCGTGCTGTTCGACGGCGTCGGCAGCCACGCCTTGCCGCAGAGCTATATCGACACCCTGCGCGCCGGCGGCGTGGCGATCCACCGCTTCGCCACCCATCGCTGGCGCAACCGGTTCCAGCTCAACTTCCGCAACCACCGCAAGATCGTGGTGGTCGACGGCAAGATCGGCTATGTCGGCGGCCTGAACGTGGGCGACGAATACCTCGGCCTGAAACCGCCGCTGGCACCCTGGCGCGACACCCAGCTGGAGCTGCGCGGCCCCGCCGTGGCCGAGCTGCAGCAATTGTTCGCCGATGACTGGCGCTGGATCACCGGCCAGCCGCTGCCGCTGCCGCCCGCGCCGACCGGCGAGGGTTCGGCCAGCGCGCTGGTGGTTGCCAGCGGGCCGGCCGACCCGCGCGAGACCGGCTCGCTGTTCTTCACCGCGGCCATCAACGCCGCGCAGCAGCGCGTGTGGCTGAGCACGCCTTATTTCGTACCGGACAACGCGGTGCGCTCGGCGCTGCAGCTGGCCGTGCTGCGCGGGGTCGACGTGCGCATCCTGATCCCCTCGCGCGCCGATCACCGCACCGTCTTCCTCGCCTCCACCCTGCACGCGCACCAGGCGCTGACCGCCGGCATCCGCATGTTCCGCTACCAGCCCGGCTTCCTGCACCAGAAGGCGCTGCTGGTCGACCACGACACCGCCGCGATCGGCAGCATGAACCTGGACAGCCGCTCGTTCCGGCTCAACTTCGAAGTCAGCGCGCTGGTGGTCGACGAACCGTTCGCGGTTGCCGTGGCGGCGATGCTGAGCGAGGACTTCAGCCGCGCCCTGGCGATCACCGAGCGCGAATACCGCGACGCGCCCTACCTGCGCCGCGTGGCGATGCATGTCGCCCGGTTGTTCGATCCGCTGCTGTGAGCCCGGCTCGCGCGCCCTCTCGCGGCCACCGCCGGCCGGCGCTGTTCGGGGATCGGCCCGGCAGCCGCTCGAGGTCGCCCTAATCCGCCCGGTGGCGCGCCCCGAAACGGCGACGCCAGCTTGCGTTGCACGACGCCCAGCCAAGGTATATCCCCAGCGCCACGCCCAGCAGCTCGCACAGCACGCGCAGACCCAGGTGCTCCGGGTCATGCACCAGGGCGAGCTTGGCCTTGAGCAATTCCAGCGACTGCAGTTGCGCGTAGTTGAAATAGAACAGGTTCCACAGGTCGCCGCTGACGGTCAGCACGCAGGCCAGCAGGAAGGTCCAGCCGATCTGCCGGCCGTAGCTCCAGCGATGGCGCCGCCCCAGCCAGTGGAAGTACAGGAACAGCAGCAGCGCGGCGAGCAACGAGACCAGGCCGGCCTGCAGCCCGCCGATGATGCCGTTGCCCATCCAGGATTGATCGTATTGCATGGCCGCTCCCGCTTCATCGATCAGTGCCGCGCTCATTATGTGGCATCGGCACACACCCTGCGGCGGCCGCCAACGACGTTAGACTCTGCCCATTGCAACCAGCGATGCCCCCGCCATGCCGCCGCCCGCGCAAGCCCATGCCGCCCTGATCCTGGTCGATGTCCAGCCGGAGTTCATGCCGGGCGGAACGCTGGCCTGCGATCACGGCGATACGCTCGTGGCGGGCATCGACGCGCTGCTGCGCCAGCGCCGCTTTCGCCACGTGGTGGCCACCCAGGACTGGCACCCGCCCGGGCATGTCTCGTTCGCCAGCGCGCACCCTGGCCATGCGCCGTTCGAGCAGATCACGCTGTACGGCCAGCCGCAGACGCTGTGGCCGGATCATTGCGTGCAGGGAACCCCCGGTGCCGCCCTGCACCCCGGGGTCGACTGGACGGCGCTGGACGCGGTGATCCGCAAGGGCAGCGACCCCGCCGTGGATTCCTACAGCGGCTTCCGCGAAAACCACGGCCCGCGCGGCACGCGTCCGAGCACCGGCCTGGCCGGCTGGCTGCGCGAGCGCGGCGTGGACGAGGTGTTCGTGTGCGGGCTGGCGCGCGACGTGTGCGTGCTGTGGACCGCGCAGGACGCGCGGGCGCTGGGCTTTCGCGCCAGCGTGCTGTGGGAGTTGAGCCGCCCGGTCACCCCGGACAGCGACCCGGCCACCCGCGCCGCGTTGCAGGCGCAAGGCATCGGCATCGTGGTGTCCGTGTAGGAGCGCACAGGGTGCGCTCCTACACGTGGTCCGGCGTGCCAGCTCGTTCGGCCGGCGGCAACGACCAGTCCTGCGGCAGCAGGATCGCGAAACGCCCCAGTTGGCGGGCGCGCCGGTCCAGCTTCAGCAGCTCGTTGTCCTTGCTGAGCAGCCAGCTGGCGCGCGCCGCCCATGCCAGCTCCAGGAACTTCTGGTCGTCGGGATCGCGGCAGCGCGGCAGCGGCGCGTCGTCGGGCGCGGCCGCGTCGGGCAGGCCATGCAGCAGCGCGTCGTATGCGTCACGCAGCGACGGTCGCTGCGCCTCGTCGATCGGCAGCTGCGGGTAGTGCAGCACGCGCTGCCATTCCGCGCGGCAATCCTCGCGGGTCACCGCCCGCACCGTGCCGGCCTGCAGCGCCGCCCACAACCGTGCGCACGAGGGGTCGCGGACCAGGAACAGGTCCAGGCACACGTTGGTGTCCAGCACGATGCGCGGCGGCGATGGGGCGGCAGTCATCGCGCCATGATGCGGCAGCCGGCCACGCGATGCACGGCACGCCTGCCGGGCGGGACCGACGAGCAGGCTCGAGCGCGGGTTCGACGACCGCCTTGCCCCGCGGTTGGGCAGCGACCGCACCGGCGCAGCGCGCCCAGGCATCTCGCCCGCACCACCACGGAAGCGGGCGCACGCACGACTCCCCCTCCTTGCTTGTGGCCGCGTCGCTGTCCAGGCACCTGACGCCAGCGCACGGGGAGGTTGAATGCATGGAGCGTGGCCGCTTCGCTTGCGCCGTTGCCGTCACAAGATGATGAGCGGCGGGGAAGGCCAGGGCGGATCGCGCTCGATGTCGAAACCCACGATGTATTTCGAACCGTCGCCATGATGCGTGGTGACGAAGTGCACGAAGAGGCCGGTGTTGGGGTTGTAACTCAGCGGACCTGGGGCCTGGGTCGCCATCGCCTCGAGCGCCGGCCGTTCCCAGGTCTTCACCTCGCTGCTGATGACGTCGTCCCCGGTGCCGAGGATCCAGTTGATCGCGTCCACGATGTTGTCGCTGAAGAAGCTCAGCAAGGCCGCGGGCGGCCACAACTTGGAGGCGGCGGCGATGGCCACCGCCACGAAGGTGTTGACCTCGTCCCGGTAGTAGTCCGGGTCGCCGTAGTCGTGCTCCATCACGACCACGGCCAGAGAAAGCGTGTCGGGGTTGCCGGTATAGACGACAGCCACCGGCCCCACCCGCTCTTCCCGCGAATCCACGTCACCGTAATACTTGCTTTGCGTGCTTATCGGATGGGTCAAGGCCGCGACAGCGGTGTTGACGCCCTTGTTGATCGCAAGTCCGCTGGTAACGACGTAGATCTCGTCCGATCCCAGGCCAGTGGTTTCCTCCTGGCACCACAGGCCCTTGTAGCGGACCGAGTAGCGAATACCCGGCTCGGCACCGGTGCTCACCTCCTCGGCAAGAGGCCCGACGTTTCCCGACCCGGGCCATGTGCGGGAACCCGACCCGCTGCCCGCCCTGCCTCCGGACGAGGTATCGCTGCGATGGTCCCGGACCACGGAATGGGGCGGCGCTGCCGAAACAAGGCTTTCCAGTGCGTGACTTTTGTCCGCGTAAGGGCCAAACAGGCGCCGCCGGTCTCTCCGCGGCTTGGCTTCGAACGCGGCAACGATGCGCTTGGCCACCTCCGGCTTCAGCTGCAAGGCCTGAAGGTGGGCAAGCATCTCTCGTTCGAGTGGATCCTGAGGCTGGCGCTGCCCGGACAGAAGCCGCATGGCAGCGATGGTTCCAACCAGGAATTCAGGATCTTTTGGCGCGTTCAAGGCTCTGGCCATGGCATCTCTCCTTAATGAACGTGCAAAGGTTCAGTTCACGTGGACTCGCGTGCTGACGTAGACGTCACCCGGGTCGGCCGGCACCTGGGAGAAGTGTTTGCGTCCGAAATACAGGCGGGTGCCGTCGGCGGACAGCGAGGCACGGGTTTCCGCCCCGTCCACCGTGTTGACGGCGGTGTTCTCGATCGGACCGCGTACCGTCCAGGGCGAGGCGGTATCCGGCCGGGTGGCGTACCAGATGTCCTGGTTGCGTGGATCGGCGCTGGCACGGTTGCTGCTGAAGACGATTTCCAGCCCGTCCTTGCGCACGTTGGGCATCAGGTCGGCGGCATCGGTACTGAGCTCGGCCACGCGCACGCCGGGCCCGAAGGTGCCGTCGGCATGCTGGCGACTCATGTAGATGTCATGGCCCTTGCTGTCCGGATAGCCGTCGCTGGAGAAGTACAGGAAGGTGCCTTCGGCGGTTTCCACGACCGACGGACTGTATTCCGAACCCTTGGTGTTCGGGCCGCCGTCCGCATAGCCGCCCAGATTCACCGGCGCCGCCCAGCCGTGCGCGGGGTTTTCCCGGGTCAGGAACAAGTCGCCGGCGGGCGGGTTGCCTGGCGGCGGCGCCGGCATCGCCTTGCAGTCGACGCAATCCTCGGAGTTTTCCCGCGAACTGACGAACAGCAGCCACTTGCCGGGCAACGGCGTGGGGCAATAGTCCGCGGCAGTGGCGGAATTCGCCGGCTCACCGAGGTTGGTGACGTCGTCCCAGCTGTGCATCGCGACATTCCAGGTCGCGCGCCAGTTGTCCATGCCACCGTTGCGGGTGGACATGAAATAGAGGTTGCGCCCGTTCCGCGACTCGATCGGACAGCCTTCGGCGGCCGCGGTGTTGATGCCGGGGGCAGGCACCGCGTTGCCCCACGGGCCGAAGTTCTCGGCGTAGGCATGGGCGGACAAGATGGCGGCGATGGCCAGCGCGCATTGTTGGTACTTGCGGTTCATGCGTATCTCCTTGACATGCTATGGATGACCGCGGAGAAGAACCCTTCCCGGCGGGCTTGCTGCGCAATGGCGACGATGGGCGGCTCGCCTTGTGCAAGCGGGGGCATCACGACCGGCACGCGACCCAGACCGCGCGGCCGCCAGCCGCTCGCGTACGGCGTAGACTTGGCCGAGGTCGTGCGGGCCGATCCAGTCCCTGACCCGGTGCCGGTTCGGCAGGCGGGGAGACGTGCAAGCGGCGGCGGAACCGATGCGGCGGTTCATGGCGATCTCCTCGCCCGCGTGACGGCAGTGCCGGTGCGCTGAGGATCGGCGATAGGGCGCCACGGGTCTTGAGGCCGTCGCTGGGAAACTGCTGGACTTTGCTTGGATTCCTTGGGAAAACATTGGGGACGCCCGCAGCGCAGGTTTTTTCCACAAAAGTGTGCCGACGGCTGAGGACGCCATGGACTCGTCAACGCCCGCCCCGCTCGCCTTCGACGAATCCGCGATCGACTTCGCGGGCCGGCGACTGCTGCGCGACGGCATCGAACAGCCGCTGGAGCCCAAGGCCTTCGCCGTGCTGACCCTGCTCGCCGGTGCGCCCGGGCGGGTCTTCACCCGCGACGAGATCCTCGATGCCGTGTGGGGCCACCGCAACGTCACCCCGGGGGTGCTGAACCGGGTGATGACCCTGCTGCGGCATGCACTCGGCGAGGACGCGCAGGCCGCGCGCTACCTGCACACCGTGCATGGCGTGGGTTACCGCTTCGATCTTCCCGCAGCCGCGCCCGGCGTGGCGCCGCAGGCCATGCAGGCATCCGCGCCGGAAGCGCCTCCGGTGCCGGCGACGACGCCCGCGCGGCCGCGCGCCAGCAACCGGCGCACCATGCCGCGCGCCATGCTGTGGTCGCTGCCGCTGCTGGCGGCACTCGCCATCGCCGGCTGGCAATGGTGGCCGCGCGCGCTGCCTGCGCCAGGGCCGGCAACGGAACGCAGCATCGCCGTGCTGCCCCTGGTCAATGCCAGCAACGATGCCCAGCAGATGTACTTCTCCGACGGCCTGTCGGAAAACCTGATCGACGCCTTGTCCCGGTTCGAAGGACTGAAAGTGATCGGCCGCACCTCGGCCTTCCAGTTCCGCGACAGCAAGGACGACGGCGCGAGCATCGGCCGCAAGCTGGGCGTGTCCTACCTGCTCACCGGCAGCGTGCAGCGCGCCGGCGACGTCGTACGCATCAACGCATCGCTGGCCAGGGCCGCCGATGGCAGCACGCTGTGGGCCGAGCACTACGACCGCCCGTACCGGAACCTGTTCGCCCTGCAGGACGAAATTGCCCAGGCCGTTGCCGGCGCGTTGCAGGTGAAGCTGCTGTCGCCCGGGGCCGCCGCGACGCCGGAGGACCGGCCGCCCGGCGGCGGCATCGAGGCCTACAACGCCTATCTGCAGGGCTTGAAGTATTGGCACGACCAGGATTTCCCCAAGGCGGCCGCGTACATGACCCGGGCCGTGCAACTCGACCCGGCCTATGCGGTGGCATGGGCGCACCTGTCGGGCGCGTGGAGCACCGTCGCCGCGTTCTCGGACGAAGCGCCCGCAGTGGCCCGCGAGCACCTGCGCGAGTCGCGCACGGCGGCGGACAACGCGCTGCGACTGGCGCCCGGGCTGGGTCCGGCGCATGCCGCCCACGCCTACCTGCAGTTCTACGGTTTCGACCACCGCGGCGCCCTGGCCGAGTGCCGCCGCGCGGTGCAGCTGGCGCCGGCCGACGGCACGGTGCTCAACGGCTGCGGCTACGTGCTGGGCGGCATCGGAAAACTTGGCGAGGCGATCCGGCTGCGGGAGCGCCTGCTGTCGATCGAGCCGCTGTACACCGTCAACTATTACCAATACGCGAAGTTGCTGGTGGCGACCGGCCGGCTGGACCAGGCGACGAAGTACCTGCGCATCGCCGAAGGCCTGCCGCAACCGGAATCACGCCCGGAGAACCTGCGCCTGTACATCGCCATCGCGCGCGGCGACGCGGCGGCCGCGCAGGAGGCCGCCCGCAACCAGCCGCCACCGTGGCGCGACGGGTATCTGGCGATCGCCACGCAGATTTCCCCGGATCGCGCGGCGGCGGATGCCGCGCTGGCCAGGGTCCTCGACGGCGATGGCCCGGCGAAAACCAGCCCCTACGCCATCGCGCAGGCCTATGCGCTGCGCGGCGACGTGGACAAGACCGTGGCATGGCTGGCGCGCGCTCCCGCCCGCGACATTTTTTTCATGCTGGCCGACCCGCTGATCCTGCGCTTCCGCGACGATCCGCGCCTGATCGCGTTCTGCCAAAAGACCGGCCTGCCGTCACCGCGCGAAAGCGAGGCGCTGGGCATCGACCGGCTCCACGCCGCGGACAGCGTCCGGAGCCTTTGAGCGGAGCCCGTCCCTGGCACCGGCCTGCGGCGGATGGCCCTGCCGGCTACGCGAGGCGGGCGGCCGCTCTATACAATGCATGCTTTCCGAGCGGAACCGACACATGGCCGAGCGCGAGTTCAACGACTACCTTGCCCGCTCCGGCGCCACCCTGGAAGGCTCGCGCTACGCGGCGTGGCTGGCGGTCACCCCGCGCCGGCACGGTTTCCCGGTGTACTACGCGATCTGCGAAAACCGCAGCTTCCGCGACAAGGACACCGCCGAGGCCGCCGCCGCCAAGGCGCTGGCCGACATGACGGGGCTGGAAGCGGACGGCACGCCGCTCTTCCCCGAGGGCTATACCGGCTTCGACGATTAGGGCGTGGTGGCGGACGATGTCCGCCCTACGGTGTCGCGCCGGCCAGCGCGCACAACCGCTCCACCGCCGGCGGGATCGCCGCAGGCGTGTCCACGGTGAGCACGTGCGGCTCGTCGGCGCCCAGGCCGTGCTCCAGCTCATGGGCCCAGGTCACGCGGTACGGCAGGTGCACGCCCCAGCCGCCCAGGCGCACCACCGGCTCGATGTCCGAGCGCAGCGAGTTACCGACCATGGCGAACTGCGCCGGCTGTAGCGCGAACTCGCCGAGCACGCGGCGGTAGGTGGCGGCGTTCTTCTCCGAGACGATCTCGATGCGGCGGAACAGGTCGGCCAGCCCGGACTCGGCCACCTTCTTTTCCTGGTGGAACAGGTCGCCCTTGGTGATCAGCACCACTTCGTACCGCTGCGCCACCGCCTCGACCGCTTCGCGGATGCCCGGCAGCAGTTCCACCGGATGCTGCAGCACCGCCTTGCCCAGTTCCACCAGGCGGTGGATGTCCGCCGCGCTGATGCGGCTGTCGGTCAGCGCGATGGCGGTTTCCACCATCGACAGCGTCATGCCCTTGGCGCCGTAGCCGAACAGCTGGAGGTTGCGCCGCTCGGTCGCCAGCATCCGGTCGTGCACGTCGGCCAGCTCGACATAACGGCCGACGATCGCGGCGAACTCGGCACTCGCGTGCCGGTAGTAGCCCTCGCTGTGCCACAGCGTGTCGTCGCCATCGAATCCGATCAGTTGCAGCATGCGCGCCTGCACGGTGGTGGGGAGCCTGCCAGCTTAGCGCGGATGGCTACGCCGTCAGCCGGTTCAGCCGACATCGCTGCCCAGGCGCAGGTTGACGTGCAACGCGCCGGCCACTTCGCGCAGGGCCTCGCCGTCGCGGGTCAGGCTGATCCAGCCGGCGTAGCTGTCGCCGTCGGTCTCCCAGGCCCACAGCGTGTAGCCGAACTCGGCCAGGCGGTCGTAGGCGATCGAGAACAGTTCGGGCGGGTCCATGTCGTCGAAGAACTCGTCGTCGTCGGGGTCGCCGTTCCAGTCGATCGCCAGGTTGAAGCGCGCCGCCAGCTCGTCGATCGCCTGCATCAGGGCACGCATGTCGTGGGCCTCGACGATGAAGCCGGCGCGCCAGTCGATCGCCTGCGCGACCAGCGCGATCGGCACCAGCCGCTGCGGGTCGGTGGCGGCGGCCGCGTCGCGGTAGTCGGCAAACTGCTGCAGCGCGCTGTCCTCGTCACCGGGGTTGATCAGCAGCAGCAGCTGCCAGACCCTGGCCTCGACCGAATCCTCGTCGAGATCGTCGAAGCCATGCCCGTCATCGAAATCGTCGTCGTGGCTCATGCGGGCACCTGCCGGCGCCGGGCGACGAAGGGACGGTGGCGATGTTCGCCCGCGCACGGCGCGTCGCGGCGGCGATCCGCGACGACGGGCATCAACAGGTAGGTCATGGCTGTTTCGGCAGGAAGGGGGAGCGCCGCAAAACACCGGCGGGAGCAGGGAGGATAATGCCGCGACACCCATGGCGGCGACCTCATGCACGAAAGCTCCCCTGCGCTCCCCTGTCAGCCGATCGCGTTCGTGCGCTCGCCGTACACGCGACGCATCGATGCCCCGCACCAGTCGACCGTGGTCGCCGGCACCGAAACGCTGGCCGCCGCCGAGGCCAGCATCGAGTTCGTGGCGGGCTTCCCGGCCGCCGCCTTTCGCGACCTGGCGGGTTTCGAGCGGATCTGGCTGATCTTCGTCTTTCACCGCAGCGAGGGCTGGAAGGCCGAGGTACGCCCGCCGCGCGGCGGCGGCAAGCGCAGCGTGCTGGCCACCCGTTCGCCGCACCGCCCCAACCCGATCGGGCTGTCGGCGGTCGAATTGATCGAGGTGGGCGAACGACGGCTGCGTGTGTGCGGACTGGACCTGCTCGACGGCACGCCGATCCTCGACATCAAGCCCTACGTGCCCTACGCCGACGCCTTCGCCGACGCCCGCGCCGGCTGGATCGACCAGCTCGATGCCAGCCAGGGGCGCCGCTCCGCACCGGGCCCGCGCAAGCCGCGCACACCCGCACCGGGCACGAACAAGGCCTGATATCGCGATGCGGATCGCCCGCGGCGGGGGCTGCCCTGAAGCGGTGGCAGGCGACCTCGGCTTGCGCGGGCTCAGCCCCGCGCCACCGGCCCACCCCACCGGGACCAGGGACGCGTGTTTGTCCACCGAGGTCAATGTTGTGGAATTTGTCACGCGCGCCACCGTACTGTGACGCACGGTCGCCATCGCCCCTCCGACCAGCAAAAGCATCCCTCCCACGGATGCCGGGCGGGTGCCGGGCTGGTGCGCTTTCCCGCCGATCACCGACCATGACAATCGATGGCATAGCCTTTGCTTATGCTTATCGGCGACACGAGCTCGGCGCACCACATATATCTTGAGAACGAAGGTGGACCATGAAGGCAGCAGTATCTGCGCCCCGCGGAATGACCCGCAGCGCCCCGGAGTCCGAACAGGAATCCGATGAGGCGTCGCTGGAAGGCGAAGACAGTCTCTTCGACGCCAAGGCGATTTCCGTGCGCAGGATCGTGCCGTTCGGCGACTTCCATTTCGCCAGCCTGTCGCTCGCGGACGCCGCGTCGCTCAGTTCGTGCAGGTCACAGTTTTGCGGTTCCCTGCTGCTGCTGCTGGTCACGCGCGGAAGTCTGCGGATCGAAATGAACACCCACCACTTCCAGCTCGACGAGGGAGACATGGTATTTGTCGACTTGGGGGAGATGAAGTCGTTCAACCATGCCGCATGCGATGTGCTGTGCCTTGTCGTCGACCCCTACTCGCTGGGGTGGAACATAAAGCATTTCCTCAGCCGCTCCATTGCCGCTGGAACGCTGGTCTATCGCATGCTCCAGATCCATCTGAACAATGCCGCGCAATCCCTCGTCACCGCATCGCCGGCCGAATTGCTCCTCTCGGCGCAGACCACCGGGCTGGTCCTCAACCAGTGCTTCAAGCGGTTTGGAAAGGATGCGGCGGGTCACCACGAATGGATCGCCTCGATGCAGAAACAGATTTGCGACTACATCGAGCTTCATTTGCACGACACGGAGCTTGACCAGACCGCCATCGGCTATCGGTTCAGGCTGTCAAGATCCTATCTTTACAAGATGTTTCCGTATTCCGGCGGCATCAACAGGTACATATCGAACCGTCGTCTGGACATGGTTTTCAAGTCGATAACGGAGGGCGATCGATCCAGCATCGGAAGGCTCGCCGAAAACTTCGGTTTTCGAAACGACCGGCAATTGAACAGGACTTTTCTCAGCCGGTTCGAGATAAGCATCAACGACCTCAGGAATCGTCCGCAGAAACCGCGATTACCGCTCGGTGGCGTGCACTCTTCGAGGCTTCAGTAAGGGCCGGTCCGGCGCTTGCCGCCCCCGTCCGGTCGACGTGGACCCGCCGCGAATGGCGTGATCAGGCGACGGGCCCGGCCGCCGCTTCGGCGCTCATGCCCGGCGCCAGCTCCAGCAACTGCATCGACACCCACTTGCCGCCGCCGAGTTGACGGCGGCCGACTTCGCGGAAACCGAGGCGTCCATGGAAGCGCGCCGATGACGGGTTGGGCGGCTCGATGTCGTATTCGCAGGCGATCAGCGGCACGCCACGTCGCGCGGCCTCGATGCCGACATCGTGGTAGAGCCGGCGGCCGCAGCCGCGCGCCTGCGCGGAGGCCGCCACCACGATGCGGTCGACGTAGAGGAATCGCGGATAACGGCGGGCGAACCAGTGGTAGTTGGCGCCGTCGTAGTCGGCCCCCTCGCGAAACGCGAGCAGGAACGCTTCGACGCAACCATCGCGCTCGATCACCCGATGCACCGCCGCCGCCGCATGCAGGCTGGCCAGGCGCGCCCGATCGAGCGGGCTGAGCACCGCCACGAAGGTCTGGTTGAGCGCGAGGATCGCGGTGAAGTCGGCGGGCGTGGCATCTCGGAGCATGGTGCGGCCTGGGTGTGGGGGAGACGCAGGCAGCGTCCCTGCCTGGCCTGACTGCGCGACGCCATTGTGCCAGACCGCCACCGCAGTCCTGACGGCGCCGGACGATCGAGCGGGTCGGCCCGGATTTCACATGAACGTCACAACACATTGATTGCAAAGATTATTTCACTGCGACATCACAGCAAAAGTCGGATACTTCAGCCCTGATATCGCGGCATCTCGCCCGATGCTGTTGCGGTGGTCGCCTTTCAACCACCGGTGGCAGGCCAGCTCCCATGACTCTCTCCATGGTCGTCGGTTTTGCATGGTGCCTGGCGGTCATTCCCTTCACCGCCGACGAAGCGGAGCTCGCGTTCTCCGGCGCCGTCGTGGAGTCCACCTGCCGCGATATCGCCACCGACGCGAGCACGCCCCGGCCGGCGTCGCGGGCGGCGCCACCGACCTGCGTCAGCCCCGGCGCCATCGCCGCTGCAGCCACCGGCTACTCGTCGAGCACGGTCAAGTTGACGGGTGCCGAGAACGACCGGCTGCTCCGTTACCTCGTTCACTACGTCAAGGCAAACCCGGCCACCGCGACGGCTCCGGTCCTGCTCACCCGCGCCTATCCCTGACCCCGGCGGCGCCCCGCCCGGGGATCATGGCCGCGAAACCCGCCAGCGGCCGCACCTGCGCGTCGAGGTGGCGGCGTGCGGGATGGCGCGGACGCTATAATCGGGCCCGGCTGCGCCTGGCATGGCGGCCCTTTCCGACGGCGGACGATGCGGTGAAAACTTCCAGGCAAACACCGCGACGACGGCCACGGGTGATGGAGATCGGCGGGCGCCGCTTCGTCTCCGAGGGACTCTCCGAGCGGCTGTGGGACGACATCTACCACCGCGCGCTGACCGTGAGCTGGCCGGTATTCTTCGGCGTGGCGACCGGCATCTTCCTGCTGCTCAACACCGTCTTCGCCCTGCTCTACCAGCTCAGCGCGCACAGCATCGCCAACCAGTTCCCGCGCGGCTTCGCCGGCGCGTTCTTCTTCAGCGTGGAGACTCTGGCGACGGTCGGCTACGGCGACATGCACCCGCAGACGGTGTATGCGCACCTGGTGTCCACCCTGGAAATCATCCTCGGCATGGGCGGCATCGCCACCGTCACCGGGCTGATCTTTGCCCGCTTCTCGCGCCCGCGTGCCCGCATCATCTTCGCCGACCACCCGATCGTGGGGCCGATCGAGGGCAGGCCGACCCTGATGATCCGCGCCGCCAACACGCGCCAGAACGTGATTGCGCAGGCCTCGGCGCAGCTGTATCTGGTGCACCTGGTGACCACCTCGGAAGGATTCAGGTTTCGCCGGGTGGAGGATCTGCGGCTGGTCCGCCAGCGCCATCCGTTGTTCATGCTGAGCTGGACCCTGATGCACGTGATCGACGAGAGCAGTCCGCTGCACGGCGAGAGCGCCGAAAGCCTCGAACGCGGCGAGTCCATGTTCCTGCTCACCATCGAAGGCACCGACGAAACCACCGCCCAGACCATGCTTGCGCGGCGCGAATGGAGCCATCGGGCCGTACGCTGGAACCACCGCTACATCGATCTGGTGCGCGGCGGCGACGATGACACCCGGGTCATCGACTACAGCGTGTTCCACCAGGTGCTGCCGCTGGACGCCAATCCCTACCCGCCCTGAGCGCCGGCATCGGCGGCCTTACAGCGGATCGGCATGGGTGGCGAAGTACCGTTGCAGGAACGCCTGCCGCGCCGCACCGCGATCGACTTCGGTATGCGTATGCGCATCGATGACCTGGCGCAGCAGCCCGCCGTCGGACTCGCGCACCGCCGGCCAGTGGGGCAGGCCCCGGCGGTTGGGGTCGCCGGTCTTGATGAACTGCGCGAAATAGCCTTCCATCGTGCGCGATGTCTCGCGGTCGGCCGGCGTCCATGCATAGACCGCGTTGCCGTCCAGGTTGCCCAGGGCGTACTCGATCTCGCCGCTGTGCACTGCGCCGGCATCGGGCGTCTCTCCCTTCGCCGGATGGCGCTTGGCCGGGCGTGGCTGGGCGAAGTAGTAGAAATATACCGGCGCGCCGCCGCTGCGCCGCTGCAGGTCCATCCAGCGCCAGGTGCTGTGGGCAATGAAAAAGTCGCCGGCCAGCGCGGTGGCCGAGCGCCTGACTTCGGCCTCGTCGGCGCCGGGGTAGAGGGCCAGGGCACGTCCGGCCTGCGTGCCGAACAACCGCTGCAGCGCCGCCCGGTAGTTTTCCGGGGTCGGCGGCTTCCCCTTCAGTACGGTGGGGTAGAAATCCTCCTGCGAATTGGTGCCGAGCAGCAGCGGCAGCTTGGCCTGCCTGCCGCGCGCGAAGGTGACGGCGGGCGGCTCGTGCAGGAACCAGCCATCGATATCCACGTCGGCATCGCCGCCTTGCCCGCGGGTGGCCTGCAGCACGGTATCGGCCGGCAGCGCGCGCAGCGCCGCCAGCGAATCGGCGCCCAGCCGGTGCGCGAGCGCCTCGCCGTGCGCCTGCATCGTGGCCAGGCTCACCGGGGCGATCGGCGCGATCAGCGCGCCGCTCTCGCCGATCGCCCGCGCGAACAGATGCCTGGACAGCGGCGAGGCCATCAGCGCGCTGACCGCGATCGAGCCGGCCGACTCACCGGCGATGGTGACCCGGGCGGGGTCGCCGCCGAAGCGGGCGATATTGGCGCGCACCCAGCGCAGGGCGGCAACCTGGTCGAGCAGACCGTAGTTGCCTGCCGCATGCTGTGGCGATTCCTGCACCAGCCCCGGCACGGCGAAGAAGCCGAACGCGCCCAGGCGGTAGTTCACCGTGACCGTGACCATGCCCTTGCTGGCAAGGCTGGCGCCGTCGTAACGCGGTTCCGAGCCATCGCCGGCGACAAAACCGCCACCGAAGAAGTACACCAGCACCGGCAACTTCGCCCGCCCGCCGGCGACGGCCGCCGGGGCCGGCGCCCATACATTGAGGTACAGGCAGTTCTCGCTCATGCCGTTGGAGCGGAACACCATGTCACCGAACAAGGGCAGCTGCATGCAGCGTGGCCCGAACTGCCGGGCCTGGCGCACGCCCGTCCATGCCTTCACCGGTTGCGGCGGCTTCCAGCGCAAGTCGCCGACGGGCGGCGCGGCGTAGGGGATGCCCTGGAACTCGTCCAGCGCCACTCCGTCGACGATGGCCGGCTTGCCTTCGAGCACGCCGGTCGAGAGCACGACCCGGGGAGGCACGGGCGCTGCCGCGGCGGCGGCCATCGCAACGCGCGAGGCGAGCCCCAGGACACAGGCCAGGGGAATGCATGCCAGGCGGCAGGCGAACGGACGCGAGGAGATGGCTGGCATGGGGATATCCTGCGGAGACCAAGCCGCAGCCTAGAACAACCGCGCCCGGCGATCCACGCCGGCGGGCGACGCCTCGCCACATAAAAAGAGCCCGCCAAAGCGGGCTCATCCATCTATGAAAGGAGGGAGTGTGGGATGTCGCGCCTCACGGCGACACGGGACAGCACAGAGGGAACCGTCCCGCCGTCTGCTTATCGGCACCGGCGTCTGGAACTTTAGCCCGCCGTCCAGGCGCCCGGGAGGCCATCAGTGGCCGCCGCGTTCGTGGCCGATCAGTTCCACCAGGTGCCGTTCGATATCGAACACGTGCGGGTCGTCCGCGTCGAGCCCGCGCAGGGCGTCGGCCAGTTGCAGCAGGTAATCGCGGTTGGGGCCGCTCGGGCCGGAGGAGGCGGCGATGTGGCGGGCGATGTCGGCCTCGGGAGCCGGGCCAAGATACGCCGCGTTCTCCTCGGTGGCGATGTAGACCAGGCCCTCGGCGGTGCGCTCTTCGCCGAAATGCAGGGCGGTGGCAAAGCGCAGGTAGCCGTTTTTTTCGCGCTCGTCCAGCTGCGCGAACGTCCGCGGTTCGATCAGATAGGCCATCCCCACGCAGCTGGCGCCCGCCTGCGGGATCAGCGTGACCACGCGGCCCGGCGCCTGCGGCGTGCCGCGATGATCGTGCGAACCCTGCCACAGCCGGCGCACCCAATGCCTGATGTAGGCCGGGCGCCGTTCGATATAGGGAAAGTCGACCTTGTAGATCAGCGAACCGTAACCAAACAGCCACACCTCGTCGTGGCGGTCGAAATGGCTCATGCGGCGGTTGATGGCGGTGGTGTCGATGGACATGGTTCGATTCCGGAATGGCGCGCCGACCTCGGCCGGGGTGCGCGGGCGATTCGGGCAGGGGCCGGCCTGGCCGCCTGCGACTTTTCGCCGCAGGCGATTCTACCGCCTCGCTAGCGGCCGCCCTTCGGCCCTTGATGAGCCGCCTGGCGCCTGTGGCCGCGCCGCCGAAGGCGGTGACCACGGTCATGACCTGGCCGCCGACGTCGATGGGACAATCGATTCCAGTTACGATTCATTAACGAACCAAGAGGTACATTAAACACATGTCGTGAGACATCACTCCCACCGTGTGGCGAGGTTCCCCTCCTCTTCCACACACCAAGAAGGACCCCCCAAAACCCGCAGACTCCCCTCTGCGGGTTTTTTTATGCGTTGCATCATGTCCCGCCCCGCACCCCGACCGGATCGGGGCGACGGGGTCAGGCCGAAGCCGCCACCACCCGCTGCGCCAGTGCGAAATCGATCGCCGCGCACACCGCTGCCACTTGCGCCGCATTGCACTGCTCGCTGGTCGCGCGCGGGCTGTCGGGATAGACCTCGGTGGTGGTCTTGTAGGGGGCGCCGGTGATGCCCGCGCACAGGCCGAGTGCTTTGAGCGGGTACTCGATGACGCCGGGGGCGACCATCGGCGAGCCGATGATTTCGCCCTGCGCATCGGCCGCGGCGATGTGGGTGACCCGCGCCACGGCGGCGATGATCGCCTGCTGGAAGGCCGGCTGCGGATGCGCGCTGTCGTCGACCAGGTAGAAGCCGTCGGGAATCCCGCCCGGCTCGTGCCTCACACCGTCGCGGGCGGCCAGCGCGGGACGGAACTCGGACTCGTCGCTGTCGGTGGTTTCGTGCAGGTCGACGTGGACCAGCACCCGCTCGCGGAACGGCGCGACCAGGCCCATCAGCGCCGCGGACTCCTGCGCCGGGCTGTTCTGGCGGAAGGAACGATTCGGGTCCACCGCGTCCACGTTCCAGCGATGGATGCGCTCGTAGGCCCACGGGCTGACACACGGCGCCACCAGCAGGTTGACCATGCCGGCATAGGCTTGCGCCTGTTGGTCCAGGAACTGCAGCGCCCCCTGCACGCCACTGGTCTCATAACCGTGCACGCCGCCGGTGACCAGTACCACCGGCAGCTCGTCGCGCCACGGGCGACTCTTCAGCGCCACCAGCGGGTAGCTGGCCGGTGCGACATCGAGGCGACCGTATTCCACCACCGTGAAGTGCGGCCGCAAGGCCTCGATGGCGCCGAGCACATCCTCCCGGTAGCTGCGCTTGACGCTTTGCCGCGAACGCCATTGCGCGATTTCCTGCTCGCCCCAGGGGCATCCCGGGGTACCGATCGGATAGGGTGCAGCCGTGGTCATCGCAACGCTCGCCTGTCGTGGAGTCAGCCAAGCGGACGACTTTAGCACCGTCGAAAAATGGCCGGAGGAAGCCGGCACCGCCATTGCACGCCAAGCGGCCAGCGCCGCGCCGGGGAAGCGGCTGGCCGGCCATGCGGCGACCGTCGTTTCCCCACGGCCGCTCGCATCAATGCGATTGCGTCCATACCTGCTCGATGTCGCGCTTCACCGCTTCCTCCAGCGCGGCCGCCGGCACGTCCTGCATGCCATGCACGCAGCCGTGCCGCATGCCGGCGTAGTCGCCGTCGAAACGAAACGTCATCGACCAGTGCACGCGGCCCGCGCTTGGCGGCTGGTAGTCCCCCTCGTAGGTGAACCCGTTGCTGGTCGTGCCCGCGATGTCGGCCATGGCGGAACTCCTCGCGTTCGATTGCCTTGCAGCATAGACCTTTGCCAGGACAAGGGCGGGAGTCCGCGATCGAATGCCGCACCGCGCGACCGCTGCGGGCCACGTCGTCGCCATCCGCCCTTACCGGCTCGTCACGAAGAAGCGGATACCCTGCGAGCGGCAAATGCCCCGAAGGAGAGACCCATGCACACGATTCCAACCGGCACCTGGGTGGTGGTTGCCGATGGCACGCAGGCGCGTCTGTTCCATAACGTCGGCCAGCACGACACGCTGGCGTTGAAGCAGGAAGACTTGATCAAACCCGACCCGGTCGACGGGCGGGACCAGGGGCCATCGGGCCACCGCCCGATCGAATCGAGCCGGGAGCAAACCGACGAAGCCATCTTCGCCAGGCAGCTCGTGCATCGGCTGAACCATGCCGCGCTGAAACATGAGTTCAAGCACCTGTTCCTTGTCGCCGACCCGAAGACGATGGGCGGCATCCGCCCCCAACTGCACAGCGAAACCAGCAAGCGCCTCAGCGGCGAACTGACCAGGACGCTGACCCACGCCACGGTGGAAGAGATCGAGAAGATCCTGAAGGCGAACGCGTAAGCGCAGCGAAGTGCGCGCCGGCCCCTCGGGCGATCAACTGCCGGCCAGGCGAATCGCCGCGAACATCACGGCCGCACCCAGCATGGTCATCACGGTGGTCAGCCCCTTGGCGTGTTGGTGGTAACTCTCGGGTACCAGGTCACTGGCGCCGATGTAGAGAAAGAACCCGGCAAAACATGCCAGGCCGAGGCCGAGCAGCGGCCCCTGCAGCGTGAACAGCAAGGTGGATGCCGCGCCCAGGACCGGCGCCGCCGCATCCGCCAGCAACCATCGGAGGGCCTTGCCGGCACTGCCCTTGCTCTTGAGAATCAGGCCGACGGTGTTGATGCCGTCGGAAAAATCGTGCACCAGCACGGCCACGGCGACCACCGTGCCGACGGTGACGGAGACCTTGAACGCGAGGCCGATGAAGAAGCCGTCGAGGAAACTGTGCACGCACAGGATCCCGGCACCCAGCGCGCCGCGCCGCTGCGTGTGCCGGCCCTGCAGGGCAACGGCCCGGTCCAGCACCATGTAGGCAAGAAAGCCCAGCGCCAGCACCGCCATCGTGCCGGGCATGTCGAAACGGCCCGCGGTCAGGGCGGTGGATTCCGGGATCAGGTTGAACAACACGACGCCCAGCACGGCACCACCGCTGAATCCCAGGATCAGATGCAGGTGATCCCGGAAGCGCAGCGCAAACAAGCCGCCCATGAGGGTGGAGACGAACGTCGCCAGGCTCACCAGCAGGACCGCCATGCTCAGCTGCACGGGCCGGACCTCCCACCCGCTTCATGCATCCGCACCCCGATGACGGTCAGGGCGCCAGCGCCTCGAGATGCGTCCTGCTTGCTGCATGGCATACCGGCGTGATCCTGGGGAAAGGGAGATGGCGTGGGCAACCCGGCAAGGTAGCCCAGCCATCGCATTCTACCCGCGACGGCCAGGCCAGCGGACGGCGGCGCCCGTCATCCAGGCGCCATGCCGCAGGCGCGGCCTGCCCAGCCTGCGGATGATCACCTGCGGCGCGAACAGGCTTGCGCTACAGCCATCCGGACGCCTAGTGTGGGCGCAAGCCCCGCCAGGCATCAGTGAAGACCCGTCCGTACCGACCCACCGGAGAGCTCTCATGATCAAGGTAAGCGTGATGTACCCGAACACGCCCGGCGCGCGCTTCGACCACACCTACTACCGCGACAAGCACATGCCGCTGGTAAAGGCACGCATGGGCGAAAGCTGCAGGTATTACACCGTGGACAAGGGCCTGGCCGGCGGCGCTCCCGGCACCCCGGCCACCTATGTCGGCATGTGCCACATCTTCTGCGACTCGCTGGAATCCTTCCAGGCCGGCTTCAGCCCGCACGCGCAGGAGATCCTGGCCGACATCGCCAACTACACCGACCTGGCGCCGGTGATGCAGATCAGCGAAGTGGTGGTGGGGTAGCGGTCAGCCGAGGCACGCACCCGTACCGCCACACGGGGGACGGGCGCACGGAGCCGCCCGCCGCGTCGACGGCCCCGGGCCGGTGCAGGAAGAAACGGCGCCTCAACCGCCCTTGATGGGAAAGGTTTTGGCGCTGCCCGCGGTCGAGGTGGCGGCGGGCGCCGCACCCGGCGTGACCAGGTGCGAGCCGCACTGATAGGCGCCCCAGGGCTGCGAGCCGCCGACCGGGTTGGCCAGTGGCTTGATGGTGTCGGCATGCATCTCGGCGGCCTGGTTGCGGGCCAGCACTTCGAGCTCGTCGCTCACGGTGATGTTGTTGCGGTCGACCGGGCCGACGTGATCCATCACCGACACGGTCACCTTGCCCAGTTCACGGCAGCCGGAGACATCGCCGTTCCAGGCGGTACGCACGTTCCTCGCGGCGGGATCCATGGTGATGCCCCAGCTGCAGGCGCTGAGCAGCAATACGGGGGCGAGCAACAGCAGGGTCTTGCGCATGGGTGGCTCCGCGACGATGGCTTGGTGAGAGAGGCCGGGCCGTTGCCGGCCCGGCCTCTATCGTAACGCGGCGATGCCGAGGCGTCCCGCAATGAATCCCGAACGCGGGCAGGCCGAACGCTCCGGCCTGCCGGTCGCCTCACCCGCCGGCTATTCCGCGGCTGGCGCGGCCGCGCGGGCCACCGGCGTGCCGTCGGCATCGAGCACCTGCACCGGGCCAAGCCGCAGCGCCCGGATCGGCGCCTCGATCTTCGCCAGGTCGCCGACGATCACCCAGGTCAGCTGGCCCGGGTGGATGATCTCCCTCGCCGCCGCCTCGACCGACGCGTCGCTCTGCGCCTCGATGCGCGACTTGAGCGTCTGCACATAGTCGTCCGGGCGGTGGTACAGGGCGATGCCCTGCATCGCCCCCAGCACCACCGAGGTGGTCTGGTACTGGCCCGGCATGCTGCGCACGTCGCCGAGCCTGACCTTGCTGATTTCCTGCGCGCGCAGCGGCTTGTCGCCGATCACGCCGCGCGCCTCCTTCAGCATTTCGGCGATCGCTGGCGAGGTCTTGTCGGTCTGTACCGGCGCGTAGAGCATGAACGGGCGCTGCCCCACCGCGTTCTGCAGGAAGCTGAAGGCACCGTAGGCCCAGTGCTTGTCCTCGCGCAGGTTCATGTTGAGACGCGAGGTGAAGGTGCCGCCGAAGGCGCCGTTCATGGTCTGGATCTGCAGGTTGTTCGGCGCCTCGGTCGACGGCGCCAGGCTGCCGGCCAGGATCAGGCTCTGCTGCGCACCGGGGCGGCCGATCAGGTACACACGCGCCTGTTCCGGCGGCGCGACCTTGCCGATGTTCTTCCGCGGCACCGCGCTCGCCGGGGCCTTCCAGTCGCCGAACACGGCGTTCAACCGCGGCACGATCTGCGCCAGGGTGGTGTCGCCGGCCACCAGGATCTGCATGTTGTCCGGACGGATGTAATCGGTCATGAAGCGACGCATGTCCGCCGCGGTCAGCGCCGAGATCGAGGCCTCGGTACCGGAGCCGGTGAACGGGATCGCGTAGGCATGGCCCTTGCCGTACAGCAGCGGCGGCAGGGTGCGCAGCGCGATGCCGACCGGCTTGCTCTTCTCCTGCGCGATGCCGGCCAGCCACTGGCCGCGCACGCGGGCGACGTCCATCTCGCGGAAGGCCGGCTGGCGCACGATGTCGGCGAACAACGCCAGCGACGGCGTCAGCTGGTCGTCCAGCGCATTCAGCGTGGCGTGGCAGCAGTCCAGCCCGCAGCCGGACGTGATCAGCGCGCCCAGGCGCTGCTTGCGCTTGGCGATCTCGACCGAGTCCAGATCCTTGCTGCCCTCGTCCAGCATCGACATGGTGAAGCTGGACGTACCCAGCCCGCGGCCCTGGTCGGCGGCATAGCCGGCATCGAACAGCAACTGCAACTGCACCGCCGGCACGCCATGGCGTTCGGCCAGGATCACCTCGACGCCATTGGCCAGCTTGCCGCGCTGCAAGGCGGGGAAGCTGAGGTCGGGGAAACGGCTGACCCGGGGCACCCCCTTGCTGCGATCGACCTCGCTGGCGACCGTCCGGTAGTCGCCCCTGGGCGACAGCACCGGCGCCGGCGCGCCGGCGATGGCGGCGCGACCGGCCACGCTGGCGGTATCGGTGTCCTCGACCTTGCCCGGCACCACGGTCAGGGTGTAATCGCCCCTGGCCAGCCACTGCCTGGCCGCCGCGGCCACGCTGGCCGGGGTGGCCGCCATCAGCTGGTTGAAGTCTTTCAGGTAGGCGGCCGGGTCGCCCTGGTACAGCTGGCCCTCGGCCAGGATCAGCGCCTGCGTGTTGACCCTTTCCATGCCGCGCACGAACGCGGCGCGGGTTTCGGTCTTCACGCGGGCGAGTTCATCGGCGCTGGGGCCGTGCTTGAGGAACGCCTGCCATTCATCGGCAATCGCGGCATCGACCTTGCGCGGATCGACGCCCTTCTTCACGTCCACCTGCAACTGGAACATGCTGGCCAGCACGTGCTGCTGCAGGTCGACCGAGACACTGTCGGCCAGCTTGTCGCGGTAGACCAGGCGCTGGTACAGCCGCGAGGTCTTGCTGCCACCGAGCACGGCGGCGGCCAGTTGCAGCAGGTTGTCGTCGCGGGTGCCACGGCCGGGCACGTTCCACTCGCGGTAGATGCGGGTCTGCGCCACGTTGTCGGTCATGCGGCCACTGGTCGAGCTGTCGCGCGGCGCCACCCACGGCTGCGGCCGCGGCACCTGCGGGCCGGCGGCGATGTCGCCGAAGTACTTCAGCATCTTCTGCCTGGCCAGCGCCGGGGTGATGTCGCCGGCCAGCACCACCACGGTGTTGGCCGCGCCGTAGTAGTCGCGGAACCACTGCTTGACGTCGGCCAGCGACGCGGCGTCGAGATCCTTCATCGAACCGATGGTGTCGTGGTGATACGGGTGGTTGGCCGGGAACGCCTCGGCCAGGATCAGCTCGTCGGCGCGGCCGTAGGGCTGGTTCTCGCCCTGGCGCTTCTCGTTCTGCACCACCCCGCGCTGCTCGTCGAGTTGCGGCTGGCCGATCGCGCCGAGCAGGTGGCCCATGCGGTCCGATTCCATCCACAGCGCCATGTCCAGAGCGCTGGTCGGCACCGTCTCGAAGTAATTGGTGCGATCGAGCCAGGTGGTGCCGTTCTGGTCGGTGGAGCCGGCCAGTTCGAACGGCTTGAAGTATTCGTCCCGGTGATTCTCCGAACCCTGGAACATCAGGTGCTCGAACAGATGGGCGAAACCGGTCCTGCCCGCAGGTTCATACGACGAGCCGACGTGGTACCACACGCTCACCGCCACCACCGGCGCCTTGTGATCCTCGTGCACCACCACGGTGAGCCCATTCGGCAGGGAGAAGCGGGTGTAGGCGAGCGCGGGGATCTGCGGCGCGGCGGAAGCGCCGCTTGGCGAGGCTGCGGCGGCGGCCTGCGCCGGCGGCATGCCGGCGGCCAGGCTCAGCAGCCCGGCGGCGAGCAGGGCGAGTGGTTTGCTGGTCACGGTGAACCTCCTGTTGCACGGATGAGACGCTGCAGGCTACCCGTGTGGCGCAGGTATCGCAAATACTTGCGGATCGCGATGGCTGCGGGTCCCCGGCGGCGGTTGTCCGCTTGTCCGCTCGGTTGCGTCCCACTGTCCGCGGACATTCCGGCTGTTGCGACCCTTTGCATAAAATGCAAATACAATCAATTACTTGAATAGAATTCATCGATTGGCACAAGGCTTGCTGAAGACACCGCAAGGGACAGTCGAACCCTGCCGGAGAACCGATCATGAAATTCGAAGCGATGATGTTGCGTGGCCTCTTTCTCGCCTGCGTCACCGTCTGCGGACTGGTGCTGGGCGCGATGCTCAGCACCACCCCGGGCAATATGCGGCTGACCGCGGGCAGCCGCATCGCCGCCGCCCTGGAAAGTGCGCCGAGCAACTGCGCGCTGCCGCCCGACGGCGTGGTCTGTCCCCGCGCCGACGGTTGACCCCCATGCGAACCGCCGAGCGGCGATAATCGGCGGATGCTGAATGTCATCCTGTTCCGTCCCGAGATCCCGCCGAACACCGGCAACGTGATTCGCCTGTGCGCGAATGCCGGCGCGGCACTGCACCTGGTCCGCCCGCTGGGCTTCGAGCTGGACGACGCGCGGCTGCGCCGTGCCGGGCTGGATTACCACGAATACACCCGTCTGGCCGTGCATGACGACCTCGCGCGCTGCCTCGACGCGATCGGCTCGCCGCGCGTGTTCGCGTTCACCACGCGGGCGCGCACGGCCCACGTCCAGGCGCGCTTCGCCGATGGCGATGCCCTGCTGTTCGGCTGCGAGACCGCCGGCCTGCCGGGCGAGGTGCTGGACACGGTTCCCGCCGAGCGGCGGCTGCGCCTGCCGATGCTGCCCGACAGCCGCAGCCTGAACCTGTCGAACACGGTGGCGGTGGCGGTCTACGAGGCCTGGCGCCAACTCGGCTTCGCCGGCGCAACCCCGTAGCAACGCACCCTGTGCGTGACGCTCCTTTCTTGATGCCGCATCGAAGATGCATCGCGCACAGGGTGCGTCGCTACCACCAGTCGACCCGGGTAGGCGGGCGACCGAGCAGCTTTTCCATTTTCCGGCACAGCTTCGGCGTGCCATTGACCAGCACCGCCTCGCCGGCCGCCTTCAACATGGCCGCATCGTGCAGCGAGTCGCCGTAGGCCAGCTGCCAGGCGCCGACGCCATGGCTGGCCAGCGTCTCGACCTTGCGCGGGCCGATGTTGTGCCGCCCGATGCCCATGCCGAACCAGCCCGGGCGAAGCTGCGAGGCCATGATCTCCAGCCCGCCCAGCCCCAGCTGCCGCACGATGCCATCGACCAGCGTCTGCTCGCAGCCGGTCACCACGATCACGCGATCGCCTTGCGCCTGATGGCGGCGCAAGGCACTCAGGCCGGCGCGACAGAAAAGCCGTGGCCGCCGCACGAGCGTGGCGGCAAAGGCGTTCGCCGCCAGCGCGTAACCCTCCGGACGCAGGCCCAGCAGGGCGATGCGCACCAGCCACCGCATCACCCAGCGGCGTGAAAAGGGCCACGTCGGCAACAGCAGCGGAACGCTCAGCAGGGCCAGCGATTTGCGCCACAGCGACCGCGCGTAGCGCTCGCGCATAAACAGGTAGAACGCGTCGCCATGGATCAGCACGCCGTCGAAATCGAACAACACGACGCGTGCGCACGCCTGTTCCGCCGCCAGTGGCGGCACATCGTCCTTCAAGGTGGTGATCACGGCGTGCCGAACAACCTGCGCAGTTCGGCGCCGGGATCCGCGGCGCGCATGAATGCCTCTCCCACCAGGAACGCCTGGATGCCGCCCTCGCGCAACCGCGCCACATCCTCCGGCGTGTGGATCCCCGACTCGGCCACCAGCACGCGGTCGTATTCGATCAGCTCCTGCAGCGCCAACGAGGTCTCCAGCGCGGTCTCGAAGTTGCGCAGGTTGCGGTTGTTGACGCCGATCAGCGGCACCGGCAGGGCCATGGCACGCTCCAGCTCTTCCTCGTCGTGCACCTCGCACAGCACATCCAGGTCGAGCTCCGCCGCCTGCAGCGAAAGCTCCAGCAGCAGGTCGTCGTCCAGCGCCGCGACGATCAGCAGGATGCAATCGGCGCCGATCGCGCGGGCTTCATGGACCTGGTACGGGTCGATGGTGAAATCCTTGCGCAGCAGGGGCAGCGAACACGCCGCACGCGCCTGCTGCAGGAACGCCTCGCTGCCCTGGAAAAAGTCGCTGTCGGTGAGCACCGAAAGGCAGGCGGCGCCGCCAGCCTCGTAGCTCCTGGCGATGGCAACCGGGTCGAAATCGGCCCGGATCACGCCCTTGCTGGGGCTGGCCTTCTTCACTTCGGCGATCACCGCCGGCAGGCCATGGGCGATCTTCGCCTCGATCGCCGCGGCAAAGCCGCGGGTACCGGGCAGGTCGGCAATGCGCGCCGTCAGCTCCGCCAGCGGCAACTTGTTCCGGCGTTCGGCAATCTCTTCCGCCTTGCGGGCAAGAATGCGATTGAGGATGTCGGTCATGGCATCTCGCTCGTTGGTCTGTGGGCGCATCGTATGCGCGATCGGGCTGGTGGTGTAAGCACCACGCCCAGGCAGGCGCGGCGGCGCGGCTAGATCGCGCCGGACAGGCGTCGCGTGGCCGCCACGAAGGCCTCCATTTTCGCATGCGCGGCGCCGCTGGCAATCGTGCGACGCGCCAGCTCGATGCCCGCGCCGATCGAGCTGGCGCAATCGGCCGCGTACAGGGCCGCGCCGGCATTCAGGCAGACGATGTCGTGCGGCACGCCCGCGCGGCCCTGCAGCGCTTCGAGCAGCATCGCCAGCGACTGCTCCACCCCCTCCACCCGCAGGTTGCGGCTGGACGCCATCGCCAGGCCGAAATCCTCCGGTTCGACCTCGTATTCGCGCACCACCCCATCGCGCAGCTCGCCGACCAGGGTCGCCGCACCGAGTGAAATCTCGTCCATGCCGTCGCGTCCCCAGACCACCAGCGCATGCCTGGCGCCGAGCGCCTGCAGCACGCGGATCTGGATGCCGACCAGGTCGGGATGAAACACCCCCATCAGGATATTGGGCGCATCGGCCGGGTTGGTCAGCGGGCCGAGGATATTGAACAGCGTGCGTACGCCCATCTCCTTGCGCACCGGCGCCACCACTTTCATGGCCGGATGATGGTTCGGCGCGAACATGAAGCCGATGCCGGTCTCGGCCATGCACTTGGCCACCTGCAGCGGACTCAGGTCGATCGAGGCACCCAGCGCCTCCAGCACGTCCGCGCTGCCGGACTTCGACGACACGCTGCGTCCGCCATGCTTGGCCACCCGCGCGCCCGCCGCCGCCGCCACGAACATCGCGGCGGTGGAGATGTTGAAACTCGAGGCGCCATCGCCGCCGGTGCCGACGATGTCGAGCAGGTGCTCCCTGCCGGTCGCCGCGCCAGCGTGGGCATCGGCTTCGTCCAGCGGCACCTTGGCCGACAGCTCGCGCATCACCCGCGCCGCGCCGGTGATCTCGCCGATGGTCTCCTTCTTCACCCGCAGGCCGGTGATGATCGCCGCCGTCATCAGCGGGCTCACCTCGCCGCGCATGATCTGGCGCATCAGCGCGATCATCTCGTCGTGGAAGATCTCGCGGTGCTCGATCGTGCGCTGCAGGGCCTCCTGCGGCGTGATGGTGATCTCGTGCCGGTTCATGCCGCCAGCTTCCGCCGCGGCAGGCCGAGGAAATTCGCCAGCATGTCGTGGCCGTGCTGGGTGAGGATGGACTCGGGGTGGAACTGCACGCCCTCCACCGGCAGGGTCTTGTGGCGCAGGCCCATGATCTCGTCGAGGCTACCGTCCGCGTGCTCCGTCCACGCCGTCACCTCAAGGCAATCCGGCAGCGAACCCTGCTCCACCACCAGCGAGTGGTAGCGCGTGGCCTCGAACGGATCCGGCAAGCCGGCGAACACGCCCTGGCCGCGGTGGCGCACCGGCGAGGTCTTGCCGTGCATGATCCGCTTGGCGCGGATCACCTTGCCGCCGAACGCCTGGCCGATCGCCTGGTGGCCGAGGCACACACCGAACACCGGAACCTCGCCCGACAACTCGCGCAGCACCTCCAGCGACACCCCCGCGTCATCCGGCGTGCCCGGCCCCGGCGAGATCATGACGTGCGAAGGCTTGAGCGCGCGGATGCCGGCCACGTCCAGCGCGTCGTTGCGCACCACCTTCACCTCCTGCCCCAGCTCGCCCAGGTACTGCACAAGGTTGTAGGTGAAGCTGTCGTAGTTGTCGATCATCAGGAGCATGAAAAGCGCCGCCGTCACGGAAAAACGTCATCTTGCCATGATAGCCGGACCGCCGCCGGCGGTGCCCGCGCCCGGGCATTGCCCGGCAGCCCATCACACCTCCAGCCGGTCGTCCGGCCGCGCCAC
>JAGWIC010000084.1 GCA_028866435.1 Lysobacteraceae bacterium
GAGGCAAAGGCGTGGCGTGCGCAGGTCCATCGCCGCGCGGTCAGGCGCCGCGCCGCGCCGCCGCCGCGGCGCGGATCGACCCGGCATGTTCGACCAGGTCGCGCCGTTCCAGCGCGAAGATGCCCATCTGGCCGACCTTGAACTCGATCCAGACGAAGGGTACCCGCGGCAGCAACGCGGCCAGCGCATGCTCGCTCTCGCCCACCTCCACGATCAGCAGCCCATCCTCGGAGAGATGGTCGGCGGCCTCGTCCAGCATGCGCAGGCACAGGTCCAGGCCATCCACGCCCGAGGTCAGGCCCAGCTTCGGTTCGTGCACGTATTCGCCCGGCAGGGCGGCGTACTCGTCCTCGGTGACGTACGGCGGGTTGGACACGATCAGGTCGTAGCGGCGCCCCTTGACTCCCGCAAACAGGTCGGAGCGGATCGCCTCCACCCTGCCCTCGAGATGCTGGAACACGATGTTTTCGCGGGCGAGCGACAAGGCATCCTCGCTGATGTCGACGATGTCGACCTGCCAGCCCGGGTTGTATTCGGCCATGGCGATGCCGATGCAACCGGACCCGGTGCACATGTCGAGCGCCCGTTCGACATGGCGCTCGTCCAGCCACGGCGCGAAGCCAGACTCGATCAGCTCGGCGATCGGCGAGCGCGGCACCAGGGCGCGGCGGTCGCTCTTGAACTTGAGCCCGGCGAACCAGGTCTCGCCGACCAGATAGGCGACCGGCAGGCGCTCGTTGACGCGGCGTTCGATCAGCGCCAGCACGTTTTCGCGCTCGGCCGCCGTGAGCCTGCCGGCGCCGTAGGCCGGCGGGATGTCCGGCGGCAGGTGCAGGCTGGCCAGCACCAGGTGGGTGGCCTCGTCGATCGGGTTGTCGTGGCTGTGGCCGAAGGTCAGGCCGGCCGCGGAGAAGCGGCTGGCGCCATAGCGGATGAAGTCGATGACGGAGGCGAGTTCGGCGGTCACGGCAACACCCGGAGCGGAAAGGCCGACAAGTATAGCCAGTGAGGAGTGAGTGGAGAGGAGTGAGAGAGGAGCATCAGCTGGCGCAAGCCGCCGTTCTCTCACTCCTCACTCCTCTCCACCCACTCCTGCCCTCTTATACTGGGCGGATGACTTTCAACGTACTCCTGCAATACATCCTGCCGCATCGCGCCTTGTCGCGGGTGGTTTACCGGGCCACGCGCTGGACGTTCGCGCCGTGGAAGAACTGGCTGATCCGCACCGTCGTGCGCAGCTACCACGTCGACATGAGCGAGGCGGTGCAACCGGACCCGCTGGCCTACCCGCATTTCAATGCGTTTTTCACCCGCGGGCTGCGCGCCGGCGCGCGCACGGCCGACCGCGATCCGGCCACCGTGCTGTGCCCGGCCGACGGCCGTATCAGCCAGTCGGGCGCCATCGTCGACGGCCGTATCTTCCAGGCCAAGGGGCGCGACTACACCGCCACCGAGCTGCTCGGTGGCGACGAGGCCGCCGCGGCGCCGTTCCGCGATGGCGCGTTTGTCACGGTCTACCTGTCGCCCAGGGACTATCACCGGGTGCACATGCCCCTGCGCGGAACGCTGCGCGAAACCGTGCACGTGCCCGGGCGCATCTTCAGCGTCGCCCCGTTTGCGGTGGCCGCGATCCCGCGGCTGTTCGCCCGCAACGAGCGCCTGGTCTGCCATTTCGACGGCGAGCATGGCCCGTTCGTGGTGGTGATGGTCGGCGCGATCCTGGTGTCGTCCGTCGCCACGGTGTGGGATGGGCTGGTCATCCCGCCCTATGCCGCCTCGATCCGGCGCAAATCCTTCGCCGGCCAGAACATCCACCTCGACCGCTTTGCCGAAATGGCCCGCTTCAACATGGGCTCGACCGTGATCGTGCTGCTGCCGCCAGGGCGGCAACTGGACGCCCTGGCACCGCAACAGCCCGTGCAGGTCGGGCAACGGATGGGGCCGGGCTGAGCGCCGCAACCCCCTCGCCGGCAGGAAAACTGACGCGCAAGGTCATTTTGTGACGATCTAGGCGCTATCTCGAGGCCGTTTTGGCTACCCTCCCCGGGTGCCGCACCGATCGAGTGCGGGCGAATCCGGTGGCCGAGGGGACTCATGCAGATACTCACTCCATTGTTTGTGGTGATGCGCAGCCGTCAGCTGGCGCGCCAGTTTCGCGATATCGAACGCAGCATCCGCAGCCTGCCCAAGCGCAGCCACGAACGGCTGCGCACGCTCACCCTGCGCGAAATCGGCCAGGCCTCGCGCAGCGACTTCCCCCATCTCTATGGCACGGCGCCCGAATCGCGCTACCTGCCCTGGGGCCAGGGCACGGACGCGGGCTATGAGCGCGCCTGCTCGAGCAACCCGGAAATCGCCTTGCGCGGCATCGCGCTGTGGTTGGCCGTCGCCTACCACGAAACCAGGAATTCGGCGCACGCCAGGCTGCAGTCGCAGCATCGCCATGTCATGCAGCTGCTGCGCGAGCTGAAGGACATGCAGGACGGCGGCAACGCGCCTGTCGACATGCGCGACTGGATGCAGGGCAGCGCGGCCGCCTGAACGCGCCATCGGGGCCGCGCACGTTGGCGCGGCCAGGCAGCTGGCGGCTCAATCGCAAACCGGCAGTTTCAGCCGCTGCCCCACCGAAATCCGGTGGTTCCTGAAACCGTTCAGCGCGGTGATCTCGTGCAGGCTGCTGCAGCCAAGCCTGTGGCTGATGCCGCTGAGGGTGTCGCCACGACGCACCACATAGGTTCTCGTTCGCTTCGACAGCGCCGCTGCCGAACCGGCGCCCGCGTCCTTGACCACCGGCACCACCGCGTCGTGCAGGTCGGCGGCCAGGATCGGCCACGGCCCATCGACACAACGCGCGGCGTAGACCCGTTCCAGCAAGCGCGGCACCTGCAGCGTCGTCCCGATCGGCTGGGCCAGCCGGGGATCCAGTCGCGGATTGAGGTTGCGCAGGGTACGGAACCAGCCCTCGTACATGTCCCTGGTGGTGCCCAGGCAGACCGTGAGCTCGGACAGCGACGCCGGCCGCTTCAGCACGATCGCGCCCAGCCGGCCATCGACCCTGGGGAATTTCAGGTTGTAGCTGTTCGGGTGCAGGAACAGCCAGGCCGCCGCCAGCACGGCGGGGACATAGGCGCGGGTCTCGGGCGCCAGCTGGTCGTAGATCCGTGGATCGTAGAAGCTCACCGCGTCGTCATCGCCCACCAGCCGGCGCATGCGGCCCTCGCCGCCGTTGTAGGCGCCGAGGGAGAGTTCGAGGTTGTTGTTGAACGCCTTCAGCTGTTCGTTGAGGTACTCGGCATTCGCCCGTGCCGACGCCGCCGGGTCGTAACGCATGTCGAAGCCGTTTTCGGTGCCCAGGCCGAAGCGCAGCCCGGTGGCGTACATGAATTGCAAGGGCCCGGCCGCACCGGAACGGGATAGCGCGTGCACCTTGCCGCCGGATTCCCTGGCCATGATGCCGAACAGCAAGGCCTCGGGCAGGTCGGCCTTCTTGTAGGCGGGCCACATCTGCGAACGCAGGTATTCGTAGTTGACATAGGCGTCGATCAGGTTGGGGCGGCGCCAGGTCAGCCAATCCTCCAGCGCCGACTTCACCGCCCCGTTCATGGCGATCAGCTCGGACAGCTTCTGGCCGCGCAGCAGGGTCACGCTGCGCTGCGCCTGCGGCAGGCTGGCCGCCCCCATCCTGCCCGGGGCCAGCGCCGCTTGCGACGCATCGATGTCGCCGTTGAGATCCTGGTCGTCGTCGAAATTGCCGTCCTTCATCCGCAGCAAGCGATCGAACACCGAGAAGAACCGCTGCGGGTCGCAACCCGCCACGTCGCCGCAGCGGGCCGCCGCCAGCTTGAGCCGGTCCAGCGACTGCGCCAGCGTTTTCCGCGACGCCTCGGCATCGCCGGCGCGCGCCTGTCGCAACGCGGTTTCGTAACCCAGGCTGGCCTGGTCCAGCTGGCCATACAAGGCATCGAGCGGCGGCGCGGGCTTGCCTGCGCCCGTACTGGCGCACGCGGCAAGCAGGCCCAGCGCCGCGGCGAGGGGAACCCGTCGCAAGGAACGGACGGCAGAACGCAGCGACATCGAGGATTCCACCCGCGCAAAACGCCCACCATAGCGGGCCGCACGCGCCGACTCAATGCATCGGCGCGCCGCCCGGCGAAATGATCGTCCTGGTTACAATCGGACGCCTGTCCCGAGGAAGGAAAGTCATGACCGGAATCCTGATCGGCCGCAACGACAGCGCCAGCGTCAGCCTCGACCCGCAGTTCGGCAACCGCCACGGCATGATCGCCGGCGCCACCGGCACCGGCACCGGCAAATCGGTATCGCTGATGGTGCTGGCCGAGGGTTTTTCGCGCCTCGGCGTGCCCTGCTTCCTGGCCGACGTCAAGGGCGACCTGGCTGGCCTGGCGATGGCCGCCGGCGAACCGGGCGAAAAGCTCAGGGCGCGGCTGGACAAGCTCAAGCTGACGGACTGGAAGGCCCAGGCCAATCCGGTCGTGTTCTGGGACATCTACGGCAAGCTCGGTCATCCCGTGCGCGCCACGGTCAGCGAGATGGGACCGACCTTGCTCGGCCGCGTACTCGAGCTCAACGACACCCAGGAGGGCGTGCTCGAGGTCGTGTTCAAGCTCGCCGACGCGCAAGGCCTGCTGCTGCTCGACCTGGCCGACCTGCGCTCCCTGCTGAGCTTTGCCGCCGACAACGCCAGGGACATTTCCAGCCACTACGGCCTCATCGGTGCGGCGAGCATCGCGGCGATCCAGCGTTCCCTGCTCAGGCTCGAAGGCGATGGCGCCGACCGGTTTTTCGGCGAGCCGGCGCTGGAGCTCGCCGACCTCATGCGCCAGGACATGAGCGGACGCGGCGTCATCAACGTGCTCGCCGCCGACCAGCTGATCATGAAGCCGCGGCTGTATTCCACCTTCCTGCTGTGGCTGCTGTCCGAGCTGTTCGAGCAACTGCCTGAAGTGGGCGACCTGGACCAGCCGAAGATGGTGTTTTTCTTCGACGAGGCGCACCTGTTGTTCGACGACGCGCCAGCGGCCCTGCTGCAGCGGGTCGAACAGGTGGTGCGGCTGATCCGCTCCAGGGGCGTGGGCGTCTATTTCTGCTCGCAGAATCCGGACGACGTGCCGGGCAGCATCCTCGGCCAGCTGAGTCACCGCGTGCAGCATGCCCTGCGCGCCTTCACGCCCCGCGACCAGAAAGCCGTCAAGGCAGCCGCCGAGACCTTCGTCGCCAACCCCGCGCTCGACGTGGCGACGGCGATCACCCAGCTCGCCGTGGGAGAGGCGCTGGCCTCGACCCTGGCCGGCGCAGGCGTGCCGACGCCGGTGCAACGGGTACTGGTGACGACGCCGGGCTGCCGCATCGGCGCGATCACCGCGGCAGAGCGCGCCACCATCCGCCAGCGTTCGCCCGTCGGCGCCAAATACGACACCGCGGTCAACCGCGAATCCGCCGCCGAAATGCTGGCCAGGCGCGCCGACGAAAAGGCCACAGCCACCGGCCCGGCTGCGGGGGACGGCCGCGCCTGAAGCCGGCTCGGCGTGGGGCGGCGCGCTGCACGATGCGCTGTTCGGAACCCGGCGCCGCCAGGGCATGATCGAAACCATGGGCAAGCAGATGGTGCGCACCGTGGGCAGCCAGCTCGGCCGGCAGATCCTCCGTGGCGTGCTCGGCGGCATCTTCGGCGGCAAGCGCTGAAGCACCGCCGCATCCGCCGCCGCGGCGTTAAGATCGGCAGCCCCGCGTCACAGTCACGGCCGATCCGCACACCATGTCCCGATGGCGCCCACCCGCACCCAGTTCCACCGCGATCATCACCCGCGAGGGCTTCGAGCGGCTGAAGGCCGAACTCGACTACCTGTGGCACACCCTGCGCCCGGAGGTGGTCAAGGCCATCACCGCCGCCGCGGCCGAGGGCGACCGCTCGGAAAACGCCGAATACATCTACCGCAAGAAGCAGCTGGCGGAAATAGACCGTCGCGCGCGCTACCTGAGCAAGCGCATCCCCTCGCTGAAGGTGGCCGAGGGTGCGCCCGGCGACCGCGGCCTGGTGTTCTTCGGCGCCCGCGTCGAGCTCGAAAACACCGACACCGGCGAGGTGCTGCACTACCGCATCGTCGGCCCCGACGAGACCGACGCGAAACAGGGCTGGATCAGCATCGACTCGCCGATCGCGCGGGCGCTGTTGAAGAAGCGCGTCGACGACGAGTTCAGGGCCGAACTGCCCGGCGGCCCGGCGCAGTTCGCGCTGCTGGCGATTGCGTACGACTGAGGCGGTCGGCACACTGCCAGCCCCACGTCACTACGCCCCCCCAATGCCCGACCGCACCGCCCCCGGCCGCCTGGCCCTGTCCCCCATCGTCGCCGGCCTGTGGCGGCTGACCGAGTGGAACCTGGACGTACCCGCCCGCGTGCGCTGGATCGAGCAGGCGCTGGAGCTGGGCATCCGCACGTTCGACCATGCGGACATCTACGGCGACTACCGCGCCGAGGCGCTGTTCGGCGAGGCGCTGAAGGCGGCGCCGGCACTGCGCCAACACATGCAGCTGGTGACCAAGTGCGGCATTTGCCTGCGTTCGCACGACCGCCCCTACCGCCTCAATCACTACGACACCTCGGCCAGCCATGTGCGCGCGCAGGTCGAACAGTCGCTGCGCAAGCTGCACACCGAACGGCTCGACCTGGTGCTGATCCACCGCCCCGACTATCTGATGGACGCCGGCGCCCTGGCGCAGACCTTCGCCGCCCTCAGCGACGAGGGCAAGGTGGCGCACTGGGGCGTTTCCAACCACAGCGCCAGCCAGTTCGCCCTGCTCCACCGACAGCATCCGCTGCTGACCCAGCAGCTCGAACTGTCCGTCCTGCAGATGGGCGCACTGGACGACGGCACGCTCGACCAGGCGCAGCAGCTGGGCCTGCGGCCGATGATCTGGTCGCCGCTGGGTGGCGGCCGGCTGTTCCGCGACGATGACGCGCAAGCCGTGCGCGTGCGCCAGGCGATGCAGCCGATCGCCGCCCGCCACGGCGTCAGCCTCGCCACCCTCGCCTACGCCTGGATCCTGCGCCACCCATCGCGCCCGCACCCGATCACCGGCAGCGGCCGACGCGAAGGCCTGCGCGAAGCCGTCGCCGCACTCGACGTGCGGCTTGACGCCGAGGACTGGTACGCGATCTGGGTCGCCAGCAAGGGCCACGGCGTACCCTGAGCGCGAGACGCGAGCGGCCTCGGCTAGCGCGCCGGCTTGGCGAAGAACGCCTCATCGGCTTCCTGCCGTGCGGCAGAAGCCGGCCCGGCGGTGAAGGATCTTTGCCTCCGCCGCGGCAGGGCGAAAACAAGTTCCCGCAAACCACTATCTACCGGCCGAATTCGGTTGTAGATTGCCACGACACCTGCAAGGAACTTTCTCCGCCCATGCCATGCACCGCACCGTCGCCCTGCCGTTTCGCAGCCGACCTGCAAGGACAGGCCACATCGCCAGCGCGAGGTGAGGGGTGACAGAGGCATCCGCCACCGGCACCCTGGAGCAGGCGCTGGCCCACGCGGCACGCCTGCTGGCGCACGATCCGGCACTGGCCACCGAACAACTCGGCGAAATTCTGGAGGTGGCCGAAGGCCACCCGGCCGCGCTGCGGCTGCTGGCCGCGGCACGGTCCGCCCAGGGCGACTGGCAAGGCGCGCTCGACATCCTGCTCCCGCTGGCGCAGACGCAGCCGCACTGGGCCGTGCTGCACTTCGAACTGGGCGAGGCGCTGCAGCGTTCCGGCCGCGGCCAGGAAGCGGTCGTGGCGCTGCGCCGGGCGGTGGCGCTGAAACCCGACCTGCCGCAGGCCTGGCGCGCGCTCGGCGACCACCTCATGGCGGCCGGCGAGCAGGATGCCGCCGATGCCGCGTACGCCCAGCACGTGCGTTATTCCACCCACGACCCGCGCCTGATGGACGCCGCCGTCGCGCTCGCCGAGAACCGCATCCCGGAGGCCGAAGCCCGCTTGCGCGAGCACCTGAAGCAGGCGCCCACCGACGTCGCCGCGATCCGCATGTTTGCCGAGGTCGCCGCCCGGGTGGGGCGCAACGAGGATGCCCTGAACCTGCTCGCGCGCTGCCTGGAGCTCGCTCCCGGCTTTCACGCCGCGCGCCAGAACTATGCCCTGGTCCTGCATCGCAGCAACCGGCCCGCGCAGGCACTGCTGGAAATCGACCGCTTGCTGGCCACCGACCCGGACCATCCCGGTTACCGCAACATCAAGGCGGTCGTGCTCTGCCGCACCGGCGACTACGAACCGGCGATCGCCATCTATGCCGACCTGCTGCAGCGCTATCCGGGCAACGCCAAGGTCTGGATGAGCTACGGCCATGCGCTGAAGACCGCCGGCCACGGCGAGCGCGCGATCGCCGCCTACCGGCGCAGCCTCGAGCTGCAGCCTTCGTTCGGCGAAGTGTGGTGGAGCCTGGCCAACCTCAAGACGTTCCGCTTCGACGCCGCCGACCTCGCCGTGATGTCCGAACAACGGTCGCGGCCCGACCTGTCGGACGAGGATCGCCTGCACCTGGAGTTCGCCATCGGCAAGGCACTCGAGGACGCCGGCAGCTACGCCGCCTCGTTCGGGCACTACGCGCAGGGCAATGCCATCCGTCGCGCGCAGCTGCATTACAGCGCCGACGACACGCATGCGCGGGTACGGCACATCCGCCAGCAGTACGACGCCGAATTCTTTGCCGCGCGCGCCGGCATGGGCAGTCCCGCACGCGACCCCATCTTCATCGTCGGCCTGCCGCGCTCCGGCTCCACCCTGATCGAGCAGATCCTGTCCAGCCACAGCCAGGTCGAGGGCACGATGGAGCTGCCCGAGGTCACCTCGATCACGCGCATGCTGCGCGCGCAGGGCGACGAGGACGGCGCTATGCCGTACCACCAGGCCCTGGCGGCGCTGGACGCCGATGCGCTGCGCGACCTCGGCGAACGCTACCTCGCCCACACGCGCATCCAGCGCAAGACCCCGGCGCCCTTGTTCATCGACAAGATGCCGAACAATTTCATGCACATCGGGCTGATCCACCTGATGCTGCCGAACGCAACCATCATCGACGCCCGCCGGCACCCGCTGGCCTGCGGCTTTTCCGTCTTCAAGCAGCATTTTGCCCGTGGCCAGGGCTTCAGTTACAGCCTGGACGACATCGGGCGCTACTACCGCGACTACGTGGCGCTGATGTCGCACTTCGACGCGGTGCTGCCGGGGCGCATCCATCGCGTCATCTACGAGCAGATGGTCGAGGACACCGAGAACGAGGTACGGCGGTTGCTGGAGCACTGCGGGCTGCCGTTCGAGGAATCCTGCCTGCGCTTCTTCGAGAATACGCGGCCGGTACGCACCGCCAGTTCCGAGCAGGTGCGCCAGCCGATCTACCGGGAAGGAGTGGATCACTGGCGCCACTATGCGCCGTGGCTGGGACCGCTGGAGTCGGCGCTGGGACCGGTACTCGAGAGCTATCCGGGCCTGCCACAGCCGGAGTGAACACCAACGTTGCTGCTGGATTGTCATCAACTGAATAGGGGAGTCACCATGCGCGAACAGCGATCCAAACTCGGAATCAGAACGCAGCCGGTGCGATTGATGCGGCTGCCGCTGGCGGCGGCGATCTGCCTTGCCGTGGCCGCGCCGGTGCTTGCCCAGGACGGCGGAAAGCCGGCGAGCCCGGCCGCGACGCCGGCCGCAAGGAAAGACAAGACCGCCAACCTTGGCGTGGTCACGGTGACCGCGCAGAAGCGCACCGAAAACCTGCAGAAGGTGCCGATCAGCATCAACGTGCTCGCCTCCGACCAGTTGCAGGCGCTGCAGGTGCAGAGCTTCAAGGACTATGTGAACTACCTGCCCAGCGTCACCTTCCAGCAGGGCGGCGGCGGCATTGCCACCGGGCCGGGCTTCGCCTCGATCTACATGCGTGGCGTGGCCAGCGGCGGCAATACCAACCACTCCGGTTCGCAGCCGAGCGTGGGCGTGTACCTCGACGACCAGCCGGTGACCACGATCCAGGGGCCGCTCGACATCCACATGTACGACATCGCGCGGATCGAGGTACTGGCGGGGCCGCAGGGCACGCTGTACGGCGCGAGCGCCGAGGCCGGTGCCTTGCGCATCATCACCAACAAGCCCGATCCGGGCGCCTTCGCCGCGAACTACCAGGTCAGCACCGACAAGGTCGCCCACGGCGGCATCGGCGACACCTTCGACGGCATGGTCAATATCCCGCTGAGCAGCAACAGCGCCGTTCGCCTGGTCGGCTGGCACGAACACGATGCCGGCTACATCGACAACGCGGCCGGCTCGCGCACCTTCCCGGTTTCCGGCATCACCGTCAGCAATGCCCCCGGCTGCGTGGCGAGCGGCACTTCGCCCAGCGCCAGCAACCAGTGCATCGGGCACGCCAAGAAACACTACAACGACGTCGACACCAACGGTGCCCGCGCCGCGCTGAAAGTGGACCTCAACGACAACTGGTCGATCAGCCCGACCTTGATGGGACAACAGACGATCTCGCACGGCAGCTTCGCCAGCGATCCGGTGGTGGGCAACCTGGCCGTGACCCATTTCTACCCGGAGCGCGTCAATGACCGCTGGTGGCAGGGCGCATTGACGGTGCAGGGCAAGATCGGCAACTTCGACCTGACCTACGCCTACGCGCACCTCAAGCGCAACCAGGAGGAACAGACCGACTACAGCGACTACTCGTTCTGGTACGACCAGCTGCCCTACACCTACGGCAACTACATCTACGACAACAGCGGCGCCCTGATCAACCCTTCCGAGTTCATCACCGACCGCGACAGCTACAGCAACAGCAGCCACGAGCTGCGCCTGGTGTCGCCCAGCGACGATCGCCTGCGCCTGGTCGCCGGTGCGTTCTGGCAGAAGCAGAAGCACGACATCATGCAGGACTACCTGATCAACGGCCTGGCCGACTCGCTGTCCGTCCCCGGCTGGCCGAACACGATCTGGCTGACCAAGCAGATGCGCTACGACTACGACGAATCCCTGTTCGGTGAACTGTCCTGGGATTTCATCCCCGACGTGCTCACCGCCACCGTCGGCGAGCGCTACTTCCGCACCAAGAACAACCTGTATGGCTTCTACGGCTTCAGCAAGGGCTTTTCGCCCAACTCCAGCTACGGCCAGGCCGGCTGCATCGCCCCCGGCCCGTTCGAAGGCGCGCCGTGCCTGGATTTCAACAAGTCGGTGCGGCAAACCGGCTCGCTCGGCAAGTTCAACCTGACCTGGAACATCACGCCCACCAAGATGCTCTATCTCACCCGGTCGAAAGGCTTCCGTCCCGGCGGCGTCAATCGTGCCGGCAACCTGCCGCCCTATCAGCCCGACTTCCTGACCAACCTCGAACTCGGCTGGAAGACCACCTGGCTGGACAACCGGGTGTCGTTCAATGGCGCCGTGTTCCGCGAGACATGGAACCATTTCCAGTTCAACGTGCTCGGCCCCAACGGCCTGACCATCATCGAGAACGCCAACTCGGCCCGCGTCACCGGGCTGGAATCGCAACTCAACTGGCAGGCCAGCTACAACCTCAACTTGAGCGCTGGCCTGGCGTTCTACAACGCCAAGCTGACCGCGCCGTATTGCGGCTTCACCGACGCCAGCGGCAACCCGGCCACCAACTGTCCGGCAGGCACGCTCAACCCGTCCACCGGCACCAACGGCCCGCAGGCTCCCGTCGGCACGCGGCTGCCCATCACCCCGCGCTTCAAGGGCAACCTGATTGCACGTTACTCCTTCGACCTTGGCAACAACGACGGCTTCGTCCAGGCCGCTTTCGTGCACGTGGGCGAACGCACCACCGACTTGCGCACGGTCGAAAGCAGCCTGCTCGGCAATCTCCCCGCCTACAACTCGCTCGACCTCTCCGCCGGCTTCCAGAAAGACAGCTGGACCGTGAAGATCTACATCGACAATGCGTTCAACAAGCTGGGAGCCCAGTACAAGTTCACCGAATGCGGCGTAACCGTCTGCGCGGCGCACTACAACGCCGCGACCGGTTACGGCTCGGCCCTGTATCCGGCTGGGCAGGTCTATACCGGCTTCAGCCAGCCGCGCACCTTCGGCATCAGCTTCAAGCAGGACTTCTAGCGGCCTGGGGAATGCCTGCATAAGCCGTCATCCCGGCGAAAGCCGGGATGACGGGGCCACCGCCGGAACCGGGCGCAAGGCCCCGACCTCCCGGGGTTCCAGGTGGCCATCCAGCAAGGCCGGATGATCGCCCGCCCGGCAGTCCGCCGAACCGGCCCTCAGCACGCCAGCGCGGCAGGGTATTGGCGCCCCGCACGGCGCGGCTGGTAGCACGGCGTGGTCAGGTGAAAGGTTTCGCTCGCGTTGTCTTGGTGCCAGCCGGGGATGCCGGCCAGTGGCAGCGGGCGCAGTTCCTGCGGGTCGTTCAGCAGCCGGCCGTCGCGGATCGCCTCGGCGCAGCGCTGCGCGACCGAGGCGGCATCGGCGCTGGCGGACTGGAACACCAGCGCCTTGCCGACCGGCAGTTTCCCCGGGGTCAAGGCCAGTTCCAGCAAGGCATGCCCGAACAGCCACACGCCGATGCTGCCGTCGAGCCAGGCCTGCCGGCGTTGCCACAACAGGCCGTGCCAGTCGTGCGCATCCCACCGCGCCAGCAGGGCCGGGTCGCGCAGCAGCACGATGACGCCGCCTTCGTCGAACTGGGTCAGCGCATATTGCGGGCGCGAACGCTGTTTGGGACCCATGCAGGCGATCTCGGCGATCTGGCGCCGGTTCAACGCCTGCTTGAGTGCGGGATGGCGCAGCCAGACCAGCGCGTTGAACAAGTCGTGCCAGTTGTCCTCGCGCGTGGCGATCCGGCCGTGTTCGGCAATGCGTTGCTCGTAGTGCAGGCCATCGGCCAGCAGCGTGGGGGTTTGCGCCACGAAGCGGTGGGGCGCCTCTGCCGGCAGGAGGGCATTGAGTTGCGTAATCGAGGGCCACGCCGCGCCCTGCAGCAGCGCCGCGTACTCGCGCCAGTCGGCCAGCGGCAGCCGACCGAACACGGCCGGGTCGACGGCCTCGCGCGGCGGCGCGCGGTAGCGCATGGCTCAGCCGGCGAGGCGCGCGTGCAGGTCGTGCTCGCTCGCGCCTTCCACCACCACCTCGACGAACTGGCCCGGCCTGAGCTTGTGCCCATCGGCGATCAGCACCGTGCCGTCGATATCCGGCGCATCCGCCGCCGAGCGCGCCACCGCACCGTCGGCGTTCGC
>JAGWIC010000085.1 GCA_028866435.1 Lysobacteraceae bacterium
GGCGATCAACCAGGCCAGGGGCACGTTGCCGGGCAACCTGCCGTATCCGCCGGTGTACAACCGGGTCAACCCGGCCGATGCGCCGATCCTCACCCTGGCGCTGCAATCGGACAGCCGGCCGCTGCGCGAAGTGAACGACCTGGCCGATTCGATCCTGGCGCAGAAGCTGTCGCAGGTGCAGGGCGTGGGGCTGGTGTCGATCGCCGGCAACGTGAGGCCGGCGGTGCGCATCCAGGTCAACCCCGCGCAGCTGGCCAACCTCGGCCTGACCATGGAGGACGTGCGCTCGGCGTTGACCCAGGCCAACGTGAACGCCCCCAAGGGCACGCTGAACGGCAAGACGCAGAGCTACTCGATCGGCACCAACGACCAGTTGTCCGACGCGGCCCAGTACAAGAACACCATCATCAGCTACAAGAACAACTCGCCGGTGCGGCTGTCCGACGTGGCCAAGGTGGTCGACGGCGTCGAGAACGACCAGCTCGCCGCCTGGGCCAACGGCAAGCCGGCGGTGTTGCTGGACATCCGCCGCCAGCCCGGCGCCAACATCGTGCAGACGGTGGAGCAGATCCGCCGCGTGCTGCCGGAACTGCGCAGCGTGCTGCCGGCCGACGTGCACCTGAACGTGTTCGCCGACCGCACGGTGACCATCCGCGCCTCGGTGCACGATGTCGAGTTCACCCTGATCCTCACCGTGTTCCTGGTGGTCGGCGTGATCTTCGTGTTCCTGCGCCGGCTGTGGGCCACGGTGATCCCGTCGGTGGCGGTGCCGCTGTCGCTGCTGGGCACGTTCGGGGTGATGTCGTTCACCGGCATGTCGCTGGACAACCTGTCGCTGATGGCGCTGACCGTGGCCACCGGCTTCGTGGTCGACGACGCGATCGTGATGATCGAGAACATCGTGCGCTACATCGAGCAGGGCAAGGGCGGCCCGGAGGCGGCCGAGATCGGCGCGAAGGAAATCGGCTTCACCGTGCTGTCGCTGACCGTGTCGCTGGTGGCGGTGTTCCTGCCGCTGCTGCTGATGCCCGGCGTCACCGGCCGGCTGTTCCACGAATTCGCCTGGGTGCTGACCATCGCGGTGACCATCTCGATGCTGGTCTCGCTGACCCTCACCCCGATGATGTGCGCCTACCTGCTCAAGCCCGACCAGTTGCCGGAAGGCGACGATGCGCACGAGCGCCACGCCGCCGCCGGCAAGCGCACGGTATGGTCGCGCACGGTCGAGCTCTATGCGCGCACCCTGGACGTGGTGCTCGATCATCAGCGCCTGACCGTGCTGGTGGCGGCCGCGGCGGTGGTGCTGACGGTGTTCCTCTACATCGCCATCCCCAAGGGCCTGCTGCCCGAGCAGGACACCGGCCTGATCACCGGCGTGGTGCAGGCCGACGACAACATCGCGTTCCCGCAGATGGAAGACCGCACCAAGGCCGTCGCCGAGGCGCTGCGCAAGGACCCGGCGGTGGCCGGGGTGGCCGCCTTCATCGGTGCCGGCACCATCAACCCCACCCTCAACCAGGGCCAGCTCAGCATCGTGCTGAAGGACCGCAGCAAGCGCGACGGGCTGGACAAGCTGCTGCCGCGGCTGCAGCGCGAGGTCGCCGACATCCCCGGCGTGGCGCTGTACCTGAAGCCGGTGCAGGACGTGACCCTGGACAGCACCGTATCAGCCACCGAGTACCAGTACGCGATGTCCGAAATCAATCCGGCCGAGTTGTCCAGGTACGCCGAGCAGATGACCCAGGCCATGCGCCAGCGGCCCGAGCTGGCCGACGTCGACAACAACCTCGCCAACAACGGCAACGCGCTGAAGCTGACCATCGATCGCGAGAAGGCCAGCCGCATGGGCGTGCCGGTGCAGACCATCGACGACACCCTCTACGACGCCTTCGGCCAGCGCCAGATCTCGACCATCTTCACCCAGCTCAACCAGTATCGCGTGGTGCTGGAGGTGGCGCCGGAGTTCCGCTCCAGCGAAGACCTGCTCAACAAGCTGACCGTGCGCGGCAACGGTTCCGGTGCGCTCACCGGCAGCAACGCCACCAGCTTCGGCCAGGTGAAGTCGAGCAACTCGGCCACCCCCACCGGCATTGGCAGCACCGGCAACGTCGGTATCGCGGTCGGGGCCGGCGGCACCATTCCGCTGTCCTCGCTGGCCAGTGCCAGGGTCACCAGCGCACCGCTTGTGGTCAGCCACCAGCAGCAGCTGCCGGCGGTGACGATGTCGTTCAACGTCGCGCCGGGCTACTCGCTGTCCGACGCGGTGGCGGCGATCAACCAGATCAAGGCGCAGCTGAAGTTCCCGCCGCAGGTGCGCGGCCAGTTCGTCGGCAAGGCGGCCGAGTTCACCTCCTCGCTGAGCGACGAGGTGCTGCTGTTGCTGGCGGCGATCATCGTGATCTACATCGTGCTGGGCGTGCTGTACGAGAGCTACATCCATCCGCTGACGATCATCTCCACCCTGCCGCCGGCCGGGGTGGGCGCGTTGCTGGCGTTGATCATCTGCGGCATGAGCCTGTCGGTGGACGGCATCGTCGGCATCGTGCTGCTGATCGGCATCGTGAAGAAGAACGCGATCATGATGATCGACTTCGCGATCGAGGCGCGCCGCACCGGCCTCGATGCGCGCGATGCGATCCGCCGCGCCTGCCTGCTGCGCTTCCGCCCGATCATGATGACCACCGCCGCGGCCATGCTCGGCGCCTTGCCGCTGGCGCTGGGCAGCGGCATCGGCTCCGAACTGCGCCGCCCGCTGGGCGTGTCGATCGTCGGCGGCCTGCTGCTGTCGCAACTGGTGACGCTTTACACCACCCCGGTGATCTATTTGTACATGGAGCGTTTCTCCGCCTGGCTGGCCGCACGGCGCGAGCGCCGCGCGCTGCGCACGGCCAGCAAGCACGCGGTGTGAGCGCCGACGCCTGGCGACCGGGCGGTCCGCGCGCGGTCCGGCCCGATCAACCTTTTCGCCGCCGGCGCGTTGGGGGAGGGATGGTCCACCCGTCGGCGGCGGGTGGTGAGCCCGCCCGCATTCCGGTCACCCGCGATCCATGAATATCTCCGGCCCCTTCATCCGTCGCCCGATCGGCACCTCGTTGCTGGCGATCGGCCTGTTCGTGGCCGGCGCGATCAGCTATTTCCTGCTTGGCGTGGCGGCGCTGCCGAACATGCAGTTCCCGGCCATCTTCGTGCAGGCCAGCCAGGCGGGCGCCGATGCCAGCACGATGGCCTCGACCGTCGCCGCGCCGCTGGAGCGGCACCTTGGCCAGGTACCGGGCATCAGCCTGATGCGTTCGCACAGCTCCGAGGGCCGCACCTTCGTGTTCATGCTGTTCGACACCGGCACCGACCTCGGTTCCTCGGCGCGCGACGTGCAGGCGGCGATCAACGCCGCCGTGCCGGACCTGCCGGCCGGCCTCAACGGCGCGCCGAGCTACCAGAAGGCGAATCCCAACGACGACCCGGTCGTCGCCCTGGCCCTCACCTCGGACACGCAGTCGACGGCCGACCTCTACAACGTGGCCGACTCGCTGCTGGCGCAACGGCTGCGCCAGCTGCCGGGGGTGTCTTCGGTGGAGATCGCCGGTGCGGCGACCCCGGCCGTCCGGGTCGACGTGAACCTGCGCGAGCTCAACGCGCTGGGCATCTCGCCGGACGAACTGCGCAACGCGCTGACCGCGGCGAACGTCACCTCGCCGGAAGGCTTCCTGACCGACGGCAAGACCCGGATGTCGGTCGACGCCTCGACCTCGCTGCACACGGCGCAGCAATTCGCCGAGCTGGTGATTGCCGGCCACAACGGCACGCCGGTGCGCCTGTCCGAGGTGGCGCACGTCTACCCCGGCACCGAGGACGCCTACCAGGCGGCCTGGTTCCGCGGCAAGCCGGCGGTGCTGATGTATGTGTACAAGAAGGCCGACGCCAACGTCATCGCCACCGTCGACCGGGTCAGGGCGCAGCTGTCCGGGCTGCGCGGCTTCCTGCAGCCGGGTACCGAGCTGACCCCGTTCTTCGACGGCACGCCGACGATCCGCGCCTCGCTGCACGAGGTGCAGGCCACGCTGCTGATCTCGCTGGCGATGGTGGTGTTGACGATGGCGCTGTTCCTGCGCCGGCTGGCGCCGACCCTGATCGCGGCGGCGACGGTGCCGCTGTCGCTGGCCGGCGCGTTCGTGGTGATGTACATCCTCGACTACACGCTGAACAACCTGACCCTGCTGGCGCTGGTGATCGCGATCGGTTTCGTGGTGGACGATGCGATCGTGGTGATCGAGAACATCATCCGCCATATCGACGGCGGCATGACCCGGATGGAGGCGACGCTGGCCGGGGCCAGGGAGATCGGCTTCACCATCGTCTCGATCACCGCCTCGCTGGTCGCGGTGTTCATCCCGCTGCTGTTCGCCGGCGGCTTCACCGGCATGTTCATGCACGAATTCGCGATCACCCTGGTGGCCGCGATCGTGGTGTCGGCGGCGGTATCGCTGACCCTCACGCCGGCGCTGTGCGCGAGGTTCCTCAGCGGCCACCGCGAGCCCGCGCCGGCCGCGGCAGGTCCGGCCGGGGATCACCTGCTGGACCGTTTCCACGCCGGCATGCTGCGCTTCTACCGCAAGGCGCTCGACTTCTCGCTGCGCCACGCCCTGCTGTTCGCACTGACGCCGCTGGTCCTGATCGCGGTGACGTTCTACCTGTTCACCGTGGTCAAGGCCGGGCTGTTCCCGCCGCAGGACACCGGCCTGATCTGGGGCCGGGCCAGTTCCAGCGCCACCGTCTCGTTCGCCGAGAGCAAGCAGCGCATGGAGCGGCTCACGGCGATGCTGATGGCCGATCCCGACGTGGCCTCGGTCGGTTCGCGCCTGGGCAGCAGCCGCCAGGGCACCAGCGGCTCGTTCAACATCGACCTGAAGACCCGGGCCGAGGGCCGCCGCGACGATACCTTTGCGGTGCTGGCGCGGTTGAGCGCGAAAGCCGCCAAATACCCCGACCTCAACCTGCGCCTGCGGCCGTTGCAGGACCTGCCCAGCGGCGGCGGTGGCGGCACCAGCCAGGGTGCGCAGTACCAGGTCTCGCTGCAGGGCAACGACCTGGCCGGGTTGCAGCTGTGGCTGCCCAGGCTGGTTGCCGAGCTGAAGAAGAACCGGCAGTTGCGCGACGTCGGCAGCGATGTCGATGAAGGCGGGCTGCGCCAGGACATCGTGATCGACCGCGACAAGGCGGCGCGGCTGGGGATCTCCGTCGGCGCGGTGGATGGCGCGCTGTATGACGCCTTCGGCCAGCGCCAGGTGTCGACCATCTACTCGGACATCAACCAGTACGAGGTGGTGGTCAATGCCCTGCCCGCGCAGACCGCCACGCCGGATGCGCTCAATCGCATCTACGTGAAGTCCAGCAGCGGGAAGATGGTCCCGATCACTGCCTTCACCCGGCAGGAGTCCACCCTGGCGCCTTCGGAGGTCACCCACGAGAACCAGTACACCACGATGGACCTCAGCTTCAACCTGGCGCCAGGGGTAAGCATGGGCCAGGCGCTGCAGATCATCCAGTCCACCGCCGCCAACATGCGCATGCCCGGCGACATCAAGCTCAATGTCGGCGCCGACTTCCGCCGCTTCCAGCAGTCGCGGAGCGGCATGCTGTGGCTGGTGCTGGCCGCGGTGCTGACCGTCTACATCGTGCTCGGCATGCTGTACGAGAACCTGATCCACCCGATCACCATCCTGTCCACCTTGCCGGCCGCCGGCGCCGGCGCGCTGCTGGCGCTGTGGCTTACCGGGACCGAGCTGTCGATCGTGGCGCAGATCGCCCTGGTGCTGTTGATCGGCATCGTCAAGAAGAACGCGATCATGATGATCGACTTTGCCCTGGTGGCCGAGCGCGAACATGGCAAGAGTCCGCTGGAGGCGGCGCGCGAGGCGTGCCTGGTGCGCTTCCGCCCGATCATGATGACGACAATGGTGGCGATCCTCGCCGCGCTGCCGATCGCGATCGGGCTCGGCGAAGGCTCCGAACTGCGCCGCCCGCTGGGCATCGCGCTGATCGGCGGCCTGCTCATTTCGCAAAGCCTGACCCTGCTCAGCACGCCCGCGTTGTACGTGGTGTTCTCCTGCCTGGCGGCCCGTCGCAAGGCGTGGGCGGTGCGGCGGCGGCAGCAGCGGCTGGCGCGCGCGGCGGCCCTCAGGCCAGCGCGGTGATCGCGCGCATCAGCGGCACGCCGGTGCGGCGCTGGAACTGGTCGAGCATCTGCTTGCGCCGCGCGGCGGTTTCCTCGTCCGAGCGGCCGTAGCCGCTGGCCTGCAGGTGGCGCCAGATCGCCACGCTGGCCAGCTGCATGCCCGGCACCTCGGAGCAGCGGCTGCTGTCGCCCTGCCAGAACACGGTGACCCAGCCCTCCTCCCTTTCGCCGGAGGATTCGTCCAGCGGCAGGATCAGGGTGCCATCCAGCAGCGACAGCGCGCACTCCCGGCCATCGGAAAACTGGCTGGTATACAGCGGTTGCAGCTGAGCGATGAAATCGACGATCGACTGGCTCAGTGTGCTCATGGCGCGTTCCTCAGTCGGTTGACGGGGGCGGTGTTCGGTCGTGCAGCATGGAGGGGGGCGTCGTCACGGGGATGTATCCGGCAACATGGCGCGACTGTATGGCGCCGGAAGGGCCGACGCCAGTGCCCAGCGCCGGCGCTGGTGCGCCCCGTGCTTCCCCCGTTCAGGCGAAAACGCGACAATGACGGAATTTGGCACGCCACCGAGCAAGCTCGACCCTGGCCGGAAGAAGCCGTCCGGTCGCCGGCACCCGCTCATCCCTGAAATGCGGTAGTACAGAGGCTCACACCGACCATGTCCACCACGTCCAAGATCATCTACACGCTGACCGACGAAGCCCCGTTCCTGGCCACCCAGTCGTTGCTGCCGATCGTCTCCGCCTTCACCGCCACCATCGGCATCCCGGTCGAGACGCGCGACATCTCGCTGGCCGGGCGCATCATTGCGCTGTTTCCGGAGCGGCTCCAGGAAGGCCAGCGGATCGCCGACGACCTGGCCGAGCTGGGCCGGCTGGCGACCACGCCGGAGGCCAACATCATCAAGCTGCCCAACATCAGCGCGTCCATGCCCCAGCTGAAAGCGGCGATCAGGGAGCTGCAGGAGCAGGGTTATGCGCTGCCGGATTACCCGGACCAGCCCAGGGACGCGGCCGAGCAGGACATCCGCGCGCGCTACGACCGGGTCAAGGGCAGCGCGGTGAACCCGGTGCTGCGCGAAGGCAACTCCGATCGCCGCGCGCCGGTGTCGGTGAAGAACTATGCGCGCAAGCACCCGCACCGGATGGGGGCCTGGAGCGCGGATTCGAAAAGCCATGTCTCGCACATGGACAGCGGCGACTTCTACGGCAGCGAGCAGTCCGCGCTGGTCGAGCAGGCCGGCCATGTCAGCATCGAATGGTTCGGCAAGGACGGCAGCCACAACGTGCTCAAGGCGAAGACGCCGCTGCTGGCCGGCGAGCTGATCGACGCCTCGGTGATGAGCCGCCGCGCGCTGGCGAGTTTCATCGACGAACAGATCGCCGATGCGAAGCAGCGCGGCGTACTGTTCTCGGTGCACCTTAAGGCCACCATGATGAAGGTCTCCGACCCGATCATGTTCGGCGTGGTGGTGTCCGAGTTCTATCGCGACGTGCTGCTCAAGCATGCCGACGCGCTGAAGCAGGCGGGTTTCAACCCGAACAACGGCATCGGCGACCTTTACGCGCGCCTGTCGGCGCTGCCCCAAGCAACGCAGGCGCAAATCAACGCCGACATGGCGGCCGAGTACGCGCAGCGCCCCGGCCTGGCGATGGTCAACTCGGACAAGGGCATCACCAACCTGCATGTGCCCAGCGACGTGATCATCGATGCCTCGATGCCGGCGATGATCCGCGACTCCGGCAAGATGTGGGACGTGCAGGGCAAGCTGCAGGACATCAAGGCGGTGATCCCGGACCGCTGCTACGCCGGCGTGTACCAAGCGACGATCGAGGACTGCAAGGCGCACGGCGCGTTCGACCCGGCGACCATGGGCAGCGTGCCCAACATCGGCCTGATGGCCCAGGCGGCGGAAGAGTACGGCTCGCACGACAAGACCTTCCAGATCGCCGCCGACGGCGTGGTCAAGGTCATCGACGCGGACGGCAAGGTGCTGCTGCAGCACGAGGTCGAGGCCGGCGACATCTGGCGCATGTGCCAGACCAAGGACGCGCCGATCCAGGACTGGGTCAAGCTGGCGGTGAGCCGCGCGCGGCATACCCCGACCGTGTTCTGGCTGGACCCGGCGCGCGCGCATGACGCGCAGGTGATCAAGAAGGTCGAGCGCTACCTGAAGGACCACGACCTGGGCGGCCTGGACATCCGCATCATGGATCCGGTCGCCGCCACCCGCTTCTCGCTGGAGCGCATCCGCCAGGGCCTAGACACGATTTCGGTCACCGGCAACGTGCTGCGCGACTACCTCACCGACCTGTTCCCGATCATGGAGCTCGGCACCAGCGCCAAGATGCTCTCGATCGTGCCGCTGATGGCGGGCGGCGGCCTGTTCGAAACCGGCGCCGGCGGCTCCGCGCCCAAGCACATGCAGCAGTTCATCGAGGAGAACCACCTGCGCTGGGATTCGCTGGGCGAGTTCCTCGCCCTGGCCGCGTCGCTGGAGTTCGTCGCCAGCCGCCATGGCCATGGCGACGTGGGCCTGCTGGCGCGCACGCTGGACCAGGCCAACGGCAGGTTCCTCGACACCAACAAGTCGCCCTCGCGCAAGGCCGGTGAGCTGGACAACCGCGGCAGTCATTTCTACCTGGCGCTGTACTGGGCCCAGGCACTGGCGGCGCAGGACGTGAACGCCGCGCTGAAGGCCCGCTTCACCCCGCTGGCGCGGGCGCTGGAACAGGGCGAGGCGAAGATCGTCGAGGAGCTCAACAGCGTGCAGGGCAAGCCGGTCGACATCGGCGGCTATTACCATCCCGACCCGAAGCGGGTCGGCGAGGCCATGCGTCCGAGCGCGACCTTCAATGCCGCACTGGCCTTGCTGTCGCGCTGAGCGGGTCGGGCATGCGGCCACGGCAACGGGGCGCCGAGCGGCGCCCCGTTGCCGTTTCGGCGCCGCCGCGGCCAGCCGACTGCCGCTCAGCATCACTCTGCCACAATCGCCGCCCCCGACCACGGAGTGACGCCATGCGCCAGTTGCCCGCCCTCGTGCTGTTGCTCTGCGCCAGCCTGGTGCCCGCGTTTGCGCAGGGCGCCGACCCGCTGCCGGCGCCGGCAGCGAGCTCGGCGCCGGCGGTACCCGGCAGCGTCTCCAACCTCGCCGCGGTCGTGGTCACCGGCGTGCAGCCCGGTCCCGGCCTGTGGCGGGTGAGCAAGGGCGGCCACGCGATGTGGATACTCGGCACGCTGTCGCCCTTGCCGCGGAACATGCAGTGGCGTTCGCAGGACCTGCAACAGGTGATCGGCCAGTCGCAGCAGGTGCTGCTGCAGCCCGCGCTCAAGATCAAGGCCGACATCGGCTTTTTCGGCAAGTTGTTCCTGCTGCCGTCGGCTTACAGTGCGCGCAAGAACGACCACGGCGCCACCCTGCAGCAGGTGCTGCCGCCGGCGGTGTATGCGCGCTGGGAGGTGCTCAAGCAGAAATACATCGGCCGCGATCGCGGCATCGAGCGCTGGCGGCCGATCTTTGCCGCCCAGGAGTTGTACAAGAAGGCGTTGCAGGCCAACGACCTCAGCCGTGACGGCGGCGTGCAGTTCACCATCGATGCGCTGCTGAAGCACGACGGCGTCAAGCCGGTGTCGACCAGCTACCAGGTGGTGATCGAGAACCCCCGCGCGGCGCTGAAGGCCTTCAGGGCGGGCGGTCCCCGCGACATCACCTGCCTGATCCGCACGATGGACAGCATCGAGCAGGATCTTCCGGCGATGAAGGCGCGTGCCAATGCCTGGGCCACCGGCGACCTGCAGGCCCTGCAGTCGCTGCCTGACAGCAGGCGCCGCGACGCCTGCACCGCCGCGCTGGCCGATGCCGGCTTTGCCCACGCGCTGGGCCTGGACGACCTGCCCGCCCGGCTGCGGGCGACCTGGCTCGCCTCGGCGAGGACGGCACTGCAAACCAATACCGAAACCCTCGCCATCCTGCCGATGAGCGAGCTGCTCAAGCCGGATGGATATCTCGCCGCGCTCAAGGCCGAGGGCTACGAGGTCGAGGCACCCGAGTAAGTCGTCGGCGTCCATTCGCGCAGGAGCCCGCGGGCGGGCGAAGCGCTTGCCTTGATGTCCGAACACGTGCCGGGAGCATCGCCCGCCCGCGGGCTCCTGCCGCGTAAGTCGTCAGTCGCTGGCCAGGTCCAGCTGGGCGATTTCGTTGCGGGTCAGGGCCAGCTCGGCGGCGCCGACCAGTTCGTTGAGTTGTTCCACGCTGGTGGCGCTGGCGATCGGCGCGGTGATGCCGGGTCGCGCCATCAGCCATGCCAGCGCCACCTGCGCCGGGGTCGCCCGGTGCGCGGCGGCCACCGCGTCCAGTGCGGCCAGCACCTGCAGGCCCTGCCGGTTGAGGTACTTGCCCACGGCGGCGCCGCGGGCGCGGCTCTTGGCCAGGTCGTCGAGCTTGCGGTACTTGCCGCTGAGAAAGCCGCTGGCCAGCGCGTAGTAGCTGATCACCCCGAGGTTCTCGCGCCGTACCAGCGGCTGCAGCTCCCTTTCATAGCCGTGGCGGCTGACCAGGTTGTACTCCGGCTGCACGCACGCGTAGCGGGGCAAGCCGTGCCGACGGGAGACCTCCAGCGCATCGGCCAGGCGATCGGCACCGTAGTTGGAGGCGCCGATCGCGCGGATCTTGCCCGCCTCGATCAGCCGTGCGAATTCGCCCAGGGTCTCGGCCAGCGGCACGCCGGCATCGTCCTCGTGCGCCTGGTACAGGTCGATGCAGTCGACCCGCAGGCGCCGCAGCGAGCCGTCCACCGCCTGGCGGATGTTCAGCGGGGACAACCCCGGTTGCTCGACCCATTTGGCGACCTTGGTCGCGAGCAGCACCTGCGACCGCTTGCCGCTGCGCTGCAGCCACTTGCCGATGATCGTCTCCGACTCGCCGCCGCGATGGCCGGGCACCCATGCCGAGTACACGTCGGCGGTGTCGATCAGGTTGCCACCGGCGTCGACGAAGGCATCGAGCAGGTCGAACGAGCGCCTTTCGTCGGCGCTCCAGCCGAACACGTTGCCGCCGAAGGCGAGCGGGGCGATCTCGAGGGGGGAGTTGCCGAGTTTGCGCAGGTGCATGGCGATGCCTCGCGGACGGTGAGCCAAAAGTGCAGCACGCATTGTCCCGCAATGAGTACACCGGCTGCGCAGCCGGTCGCCGGCCGCGGCCGATGCGGCCTGCCAGGTCGATGATTTGACGGCATTTTTGCCCAACGCACCCACTGGCACGCCAACTGCTTGGAGGGATGGCACCTACGGTCGCCGGCCCGTCCGGCGGCCGCGCACTCGGCACGTTCCACAGCCTTAGGGGGTACAACATGCGAAGCGAATCGGTACGTTCCCGCCAGTGGTCGATCGTCCTCGGCCTCGGCCTCAGTCTGCCCGGGGTCGCCGCCATGGCGAACGACTCGCTGATGCAGATGGCCAAGGACCCCAATCAATGGGTCATGCCCAGCGGCAACTACACCGCCCAGCGCTACAGCCCGCTGGATCAGATCACCACGGGCAATGTGAAGGACCTGCACGTCGCCTGGACCATGTCCACCGGTTCGCTGCGCGGGCACGAGGGCCAGCCGCTGGTGATCGGCGACATGATGTACTTCGAGAGTTCGTTCCCGAACCATGTCTACGCGGTCTCGCTGAAAGACCCCGGCCGCATGGTCTGGAGCTTCACCCCCGACCAGGACAAGTTCGCGCCGACCGTGGCCTGCTGCGACGTGGTGAACCGCGGCGTCGCCTACGGCGACGGCATGATCTTCGCCAACGCGCTGGACGGTTACCTGTACGCGCTCGACGCGGCCACCGGCGCGGTCAAGTGGAAGGCGAAGAATGCCGACCCGGAGATGGGCGCGACCCAGACCATGGCGCCCCTGGTGGTCAAGGACAAGGTGATCACCGGCGTCTCCGGCGGTGAATTCGGCGTGCGCGGGTACATCACCGCCGACGACATCCACACCGGCAAGCAGCTGTGGCGCGCCTACAGCACCGGTCCGGATGCGCAGATCATGTTCAGCCCGGAGCACACGATCAACGGTGCCACCGGCAAGCCCGTGGGCAGGAACTCGAGCCTGGATTCCTGGAAGGGCGACCAATGGAAGCTGGGTGGCGGTACCACCTGGGGCTGGTACACCTACGACCCCAAGCTGAACCTGCTGTACTACGGCACCGGCAACCCCGGCACCTGGAACCCGAGCCAGCGTCCGGGCGACAACAAGTACTCCATGTCCGTCATCGCGCGCAATCCGGATACCGGCGAGGCCAAGTGGGTGTTCCAGATGACCCCGCATGACGGCTGGGACTACGACGGCGTCAACGAGAGCATCCTCACCGACACGATGGTCGACGGCAAGTCGGTGCCCACCCTGACCCACTTCGACCGCAACGGCTTCGCCTACGTGTGGGATCGCCGCGACGGCCACCTGCTGGCCGCCCACAAGTTCGATCCGGACGTCAACTGGGCCAGCCACATCGACATGAAGACCGGCCGTCCGGTGGTCAATGCCGACAAGATGACCAAGGCCGGTCTCAACGTGAAGGGCATCTGCCCCGGGTCGCAGGGCGCCAAGGACCAGCAGCCGGCGGCCTATGATCCGGCCAGCGGGCTGTTCCTGGTGCCGACCAACCACGTCTGCATGGATTACCAGGCCTTCAACGTGAAGTACAAGGGCGGCTTCCCGTTCGTCGGCGCGCTGGTGAGCATGTATCCCTTTGACCACGGCGACGTGGGCGGCCGCTTCATCGCCTTCGACTCGATGTCCGGCCAGAACAAGTGGGCCATCAACGATCGCTTCCAGGACTGGGGCGGGGCGCTGACCACGAAGGGAGGGCTTGCCTTCTACGGCACGCTGACCGGCTGGCTGCGCGCGGTGGACCTGAAGACCGGCAAGGTGCTGTGGCAGTTCAAGA
>JAGWIC010000086.1 GCA_028866435.1 Lysobacteraceae bacterium
AAGGGCGTGCTCGGCTACACCGAGGACAAGGTCGTGGCGACCGACTTCCGCGGCGAAACCTGCACCTCGGTGTTCGACGCCGATGCCGGCATCGCGCTGGACAGCACCTTCGTCAAGCTGGTCAGCTGGTACGACAACGAGTGGGGCTATTCGAACAAGTGCCTGGAAATGGTCCGGGTGGTGGCGAAGTAAGCAGCCAGCGCGCATCACGGGAGAGCCGGGCACATGCCCGGCTTTTTCATGTGGCCCGCCGGGAGTGCGCCCATGCCCTGCGTGACCTGCGGCCCGCTTGTCAGCGCTCGCGCCCGGCCTGATCCAGGTCAGGGCGATGCCGGCCCGCCGTCGGCAGCATGGCGAGCGCCACCGGCCGCAAACGACCGGCCCCGTTTCACCGCCGCACGAGACCGCACATGACCAGCACACCCCTTGACGAGTCCGCCCTGGCCGGCCTGGTCGACCGCTTCTACGAAAAGGTGCGCGTCGACGCGCAGCTGGGCCCTGTCTTCAACGCCGCCGTGCACGACTGGGACCAGCACAAGCAGTTGCTCACCTCGTTCTGGGCCTCGGTGGCGCTGCGCGCCGGCAGTTACCGCGGCAACCCGATGGCCGCCCACCGGCCGCACCCGATCCGCGACGAACACTTCGACCGCTGGCTGCAGCTGTGGCGCGAGACCTGCGGCGAGCTACTGGCCGAAGGCCCCGCCGAGCAGATGGTGGAATACGCCGAGCGCATCGGCAGCAGCCTGCGCTACGGGCTTGGCGTGCAGGCAAAGGCACGCCCGCTCGGCGTGCCGCTGGCCGTCATCCGGCACGGCTAGGAGCGTGGGCGGGTCGCGCCCGCTCGGCGCCTCCCTCAGCCGAGCGCCTTCAGCGCGGCGTCGTAATCCGGCTCGTGCGCGATCTCGCCGACCAGCTCGGCGTGCACCACCTTGTCCTGCTCATCCAGCACCACCACGGCGCGTGCCGCCAGCCCGGCCAGCGGGCCCTCGGCGATCGCCACGCCGTAGTCGCGGAGAAACCGGTGCCCGCGCATCAGCGACAGGTTGACGACCTTGTCCAGGCCTTCCGCGCCGCAGAAGCGCGCCTGGGCGAACGGCAGGTCGGCCGAAATGCACAGCACCACGGTGTTGTCCAGCTTGCTGGCGGACGCGTTGAAGTGGCGCACCGAGCTGGCACAGGTCGGCGTGTCCACGCTGGGGAAGATGTTCAGCACCTTGCGCTTGCCGGCGAAGCTCGACAGCGCGGCGTCGGACAGATCGCCGGCGACCAGGGCGAACGCGGGGGCCGGCGAACCGACAACCGGAAACGTGCCATCGACCTGGATCGGCTGGCCTTTGAGGGTGACCTGGGACATGGTGTGGCTCCACGAGGAATGGGGCCGTCAAGTAAAGCACGTCCAGGATCACAAAGGACATCCGCGGCCGCCGCCGCTGGCGCGGACCGGCCGTGAGGGCAGCCGCCGGCCGCGCTCAGATGACGCGGGAGTAGCGCCCCGCATGCGCCTCGTCGTCCAGGTAGGCGTCGAAGCACATCGCGATGATCCGCAGCAGCAGCCGCCCGCGCGAGGTCACCTGCAGCCGGTGCGCGTCCTCTTCGACCAGGCCATCGGCCAGCAGCGGCAGCAGGCGCTGCCGCTCACGCGCGAAATAGACGTCGAACATCAGGTGGTGGCGCTCGCCGAAGGCCCGCTTGTCGACCGCGCCATGGCACATCAGCTCGCCGATCAGTTCGCGCCGCACCAGGTCGTCCTCGTCCAGCTGCATGCCGCGCACGATCGGCAAGTGGCCGGCATCCAGCGCGGCGTAGTAGCCGATCAGGTCGCGCGCGTTCTGGCTGTAGCTGTCGCCCACGCGGCCGATCGCGCTCGCACCGAGACCGACGATGTCGCAGTCGCCGTGGGTCGAATAGCCCTGGAAATTCCGTTGCAGGGTGCCGGCGCGCTGCGCCACCGCCAGCTCATCGTCGAAGCGGGCGAAATGATCCATGCCGATATAGACGTAGCCCGCGGCGCAGAGCCGCTCGAGCGCGCGCCCGAACAGCGCCAGCCGGGTCGCGGCATCCGGCAGCTGCGCCGCATCGATCTGCCGTTGCGGCTTGAATATCTGCGGCAGGTGCGCATAGCCGTACACCGCCACCCGGTCGGGCGCGAGCGCGATCACCTGATCCAGCGTGCGGGTGAAGCCTTCGAGATTCTGCAGCGGCAGGCCATAGATCAGGTCCACGCTGACCGAGCCGAAGGAAGCGGCGCGCGCCGCCTCGATGACCTCGCGGGTCTGCTCGACGCTCTGGATGCGGTTGATCGCCTGCTGCACCGGTGGGTCGAAATCCTGCACGCCCACCGACAGCCGGTTGAAACCCAGCTCGGCCAGGCCCTCGACGTAGGCCGCGTCGGCGAAGCGCGGGTCGATCTCGATGCCGTACTCGCGTTCGGCCTCCTGGCTGAAGCTGAAGTGCCACGCCAATGAGCCCATCAACTCGCGCATGCGCGGAAGATCGAGGAAATTCGGCGTGCCGCCGCCGAAATGCAGTTGCTGCACCGGCCGGTCGCGATCGAACAGCGGCGCCAGCAGTTCGATCTCGCGATCCAGCCGCTCGAGGTACTGGTCGGCCTTGGCCATGTCGCGGGTGATCACCCGATTGCAGCCGCAGTAGAAACACGGACTCATGCAGAACGGCATGTGCACGTAGAGCGACAGCGGGCGCGGGATCGGCTCCTCGTTGGAGGCGCCGATGGCCGCACGCAATTGGGCTTCGCCGAATTCGGCGGTGAACTGCGGCACCGTGGGGTAGCTGGTGTAGCGCGGGCCCGCCACGTCGTAGCGGGCAACCAGGGCGGGATCGAATTCAGGCGGGGCGACGAGATTTTTCATGGCGCCCAGTGTCGGCATCCGACCGCATGCCTGTCTTGATCAAGGTCAATTCGATGTGAAATTGTGCAAAGGCATGCCCGCTCGCCGCGCCTGCCGTCAATCCCGGCTGGCCGCCACCTGCTGCTCGATGGCGCCGAAAATCGACTTGCCCGCCGCATCGGTCACGTCGATTTTCAGGCGATCGCCGAATGCCAGGAACGGCGTGCTCGGCTGGCCGTCGCGCAGGGTCTCGACCGTGCGCTGTTCGGCGAGGCAGGAGGCGCCCTTGCCGGTGTCCTGGTTGGCGATGGTGCCGGAGCCAACGATGGTGCCGGCGGTCAAGGGTCGCGTTTTCGCCACGTGGGCGACCAGTTCGGCAAAACTGAACTGCATGTCCACGCCGCATTCGGCCTCGCCGAACCAGCGGTCGTTGAGCCAGGTGCGCATCGGCAGGTGCAGCTTGTCGCCCCGCCATGCCTCGCCCAGCTCGTCGGGCGTCACCAGCACCGGCGACAGCGCCGAACGCGGCTTGCTCTGCACGAAGCCGAAGCCCTTGGCCAGCTCGCCGGGGATCAAGCCGCGCAGGCTGACGTCGTTGACCAGCCCCACCAGCTGGATATGCGCCGACGCCTGCAGTGGCGTCACCGCCATCGGCACGTCGTCGGTCACCACGATGACCTCGGCCTCCAGGTCGATGCCGTAGTCCTCGCTGGTCACCCGTACCGGATCGCGCGGGCCGAGAAAGCCGGCGCTGGTCGCCTGGTACATCAGCGGGTCGGTGTAGAACGACGCCGGCACCTCGGCACCGCGGGCGCGCCGCACGCGCTCGACATGCGGCAGGTAGGCGGAACCGTCGACGAATTCGTAGGCGCGCGGCAGCGGCGCGGCCAGCGCACCGATGTCCAGCGCGAACGCGGCGGCGGCGCGGCCGGCGTTGAGCTCCTCGGACAGCGCATTCAGGCGTGGCGCCGCGTTCGACCAGTCGTCCAGCGCCGCCTGCAGCGTCGCGGCGATCGTGCCCGCCCTGACCGCATGGCTCAGGTCGCGGCTGACCACGATCAGCGTGCCGTCGCGGCCGCCTTCCTTGAGACTACCCAGCTTCATTCAATTCTCCAGACGCGATGCGGCGACTGTTACGCCTTGGTGGGGTCGAAATGGCGGGCGAGGCCCTGCCAGCACTCATGGTAGCCGGCCTGCAATTGCGGCGACGACAGCGCCTGCCGGGTCGGGCAGATCACCTTGCGCGTCTCCAGCATGAAGGCCATGGTGTCGCCGATCACGTCCGGCCTGGCGAGGTCGGCCTGCGAGGCCTTGTCGAAGGTGGCGGCATCCGGGCCATGCCCGCTCATGCAATTGTGCAGCGACGAACCGCCGGGCACGAAGCCTTCCGCCTTCGCATCGTAGGCGCCGGTGATCAGGCCCATGTACTCGCTGGCCACGTTGCGATGGAACCATGGCGGGCGGAACGTGTGCTGCGCCACCAGCCAGCGCGGCGGGAAGATCGCGAAATCGATGTTGGCCGTTCCCGGCGTGTCGCTGGGCGAGGTCAGCACCGTGAAGATCGACGGGTCGGGGTGGTCGTAGCTGATCGAGCCGATCGTGTTGAAGCGGCGCAGATCGTATTTGTACGGCGCGTAGTTGCCGTGCCAGCCGACGACGTCCAGCGGCGAATGGCCGATCCTCGCCGACCACAATGCGCCCTGGAATTTGGCGATCAGCTCGAACTCGCCCTCGACATCCTCGTACGCCGCGTGCGGGGCCAGGAAGTCGCGCGCATTGGCCAGGCCGTTGGAGCCGATCGGCCCCAGGTCCGGCAGGCGCAGCATCGCGCCGAAATTCTCGGCGACGTAGCCGCGCGCCGAACCGTCGAGCAGCTCGACCCTGAAGCGCACGCCGCGGGGAATCAGGCCGATCTCCTGCGGCTCCAGCTCCAGCACGCCCATTTCGGTGGCGATGTGCAGCCGGCCCTGCTGCGGCAGGATCAGCAGCTCGGCATCGGCGTCGTAGAAAAACCGTCCCTGCATCGAGCGGTTGGCCACGTACAGATGGATGCCGATGCCCGCCTGCTCGTTCGCCCCGCCACTGCCGGCCATGGTGACCAGGCCATCGACGAAATCGGTGGGAGCGGCGGGCGGCGGCAGCGGGTCCCAGCGCAGCTGGTTCGGCGTCGCCGGCACTTCGTCGAAGCGGTTGTGCAAGCTGGCATGCGCCAGCGGCTGGAACGGCGCATGCACCGCTGCCGGGCGAATCCGGTACAGCCAGCTGCGCCGGTTGCCATGCCGCGGTGCGGTGAACGCGGTACCCGACAGCTGCTCGGCGTACAGCCCATGCGCCACCCGCTGCGGTGAATTCTGCCCCTGCGGCAGGGTGCCCGGGATGGCCTCGCTGGCAAATTCGTTGCCGAAGCCGGATTGGTAACCGTTGCTTGCGATGCTCGCCATGCCTGCTGCTCCTCAGAGGAATCCGCGCTTGATCTGGTCGCGCTCGATGGACTCGAACAGCGCCTGGAAGTTGCCCTCGCCGAAACCTTCGTTGCCCTTGCGCTGGATGATCTCGAAGAAGATCGGGCCGATCACGTTCTGGGTGAATATCTGCAGCAGCTTGCGCTGCTTGGTTTCCGGGTCGGCATCGATCAGGATCTTGTTGCGGCGCAGGCGCGGCAGGTCCTCGCCATGGTTCGGCACGCGCTGGTCGACCACGTCGAAATACGCATCCGGGGTATCCAGGAATTCGACGCCGGCGGCGCGCATCTTCTCGACCGTGACATAGATGTCGTCGGTGAAGCAGGCAACGTGCTGGATGCCCTCGCCCTGATAGGCGTCGAGGTATTCGTTGATCTGGCTCTTCGGGTCGTTCGACTCGTTCAGCGGAATGCGCACGATGCCGTCCGGCGCGGTCATCGCCTTGGACACCAGCCCGGTCTTGGCGCCCTTGATGTCGAAGTAGCGGATCTCGCGGAAGTTGAACAGCCGCTCGTAGTACTGCGACCACTGCTCCATGTTGCCGAAATACAGGTTGTGGGTCAGGTGGTCGATGAAGGTGAGCCCGAAGCCGGCCGGGTTCGGCTCGGCGCCCTCGACCGGCGCGTAGTCGGCGTCGTACAGGCTGCCGGCGTCCCCGTAGCGATCGACCAGGTACAGCATGCAGTCGCCGATGCCGGTGACCACCGGCGCGCCCACCGCCTTGCTCGCCGGCTTGTGCTCGACCGCCTTGCCGCCGTTGCCCAGCACCGTGGCCAGCACCTCGCTGGCCGGCTTGCGGAAGCGGATGGCGAAGCCGCAGGCGCTGGGGCCGTGCTTGGCGGCGAAGTCGGCGGCGAACGAGTCCGGGTCCTCGTTCAGCAGGAAATTCACCCCGTTCTGCCGATACACGGTGATCGGCCGCTGCCGGTGCCGCAGCACGGCGCTGAAACCCATGCGCCTGAACAGTTCGTGCAACTCGCCGGAGCGGCCGGCCGGGGCCGCGAATTCGACGAATTCGAAGCCGTCGATGCCCATCGGGTTTTCGAACGTGGTGACCTGCATGCCAGGGTTGGGCTCGGCGTTCATTGGCGCTCTCCTGTGAGTCGGTGCACGATAGGCAGGCACGGCCGGCGTGCCATCATCGCAATGGTCCTGTCGTTATAGTTACAAATGAAACCAATTGCAAGGAGTTCCACCCTCATGCCCGCCAAACGCAAGCCCGCCCCGGCCACCGCCGAGCATGCCCCCTTGCAGCTGGAGCACTTCCTGCCCTACCGGTTGTCGATCCTGTCCAACACGATCAGCCAGGCGATCGCCGACGACTACCAGCGCCGCTACGACCTGTCGATGACCGAATGGCGGGTGATGGCCGTGCTGGGACGCTTCGAGGGGCTGTCCGCGCGCGAAGTGGCCGAACGCACCGCGATGGACAAGGTGGCGGTCAGCCGCGCGCTGTCACGGCTGGTCGAGGCCGGCCGGGTGAACCGCGACATCCACGATGGCGACAAGCGCCGCTCGGTGCTCAGCCTCACCGAAGCCGGCTGGGCCATGCATGACGAGGTCGCCCCGATGGCGCGCGCCCGCGAACGCGCGGTCCTGGCCAGGCTCGATGCCGAGGAGCGGGTCTGGCTGGAGCGGATCCTGGACAAGCTGCAGGCGGGCAACGGCGGGCGCGCAACCGCCAACAGGGACTGAAGCGCCCGCCCGCTGGCGTGCATGGGACGGCCGGGCGCATCTGGCCCGACCGGCACGGCTCATGCGCTGGCCAGGGCCTGCCTGAGCTTCCTTTCGGCCGTCGACAGCAGATTGTTCGGCCCCACGCACTGGTCGGCCAGCCGCTCGGCCACGACCACCGGGCGATGGCCGTGCGTACCGACAGGCGCGAAGGCGTAACCGCGCATGGTGTTCATCAGGTCATCCAGTTCCCGCGGCGTGTGCCCCAGCGACACCACCCCGAACCAGCGGCTGGACCAGCGTACCCCGTACATGTCGGGCAGCAGTTGCTGGCGCAGGCATTCCGCCTCGTCCGCAAGCCACTTGGCCTGGGCCGGCTCGTCGCCCGCCCCGGCCGGCGCCGCCGGCAGCGCCATGATGCCGACACTGATATGGCGCGCCACCGCGGATTTGTCCCGCCATAGCCAGCCGAGCAGATCCATCGCGGCCGCCCTTTTCATCAGCCCCGTCTCGGCATCGAAATCCGCGAGCCGGTGGTTCTGCCACAGCAGGTTGAACTGCAGCACACCGGCCAGCACGGCCGTGCCGCCGGTGACCAGGACCACCCACAGGCCGGCCCAGTGCGCGGCATGAAGCGCATTCAGGTTCAACCCGTCCATGTCCACGACGGCGTCGATGGCGGTGATGGCCAAGGCGATCGGCAGGGATTCGCCCAGGGTCATCGGGAACAGCGCCAGGCCGGAGATATAGATGATCGGCAACTGCCGATACAGGAAAATCGCCGCGTCCTGGGTCTGGCTGATGTGCGGCTGGGTCAGCTGCCAGGCGGTGAACACCGGTTGGGCATACAGCTCGAACAACGCCGGTATCGCCATCAGGAACAGCACCGACAGGTACGAAACCAGCCAGCTCGCCCGCTCCATCACGACCAGCGAAAAGACCAGCAGCAGACCCAGAAAGAGTGTCGCCATGAGCCGCCCGAACACCAGCGGGCCGACCACTTCCGGGGGAAAGATCAGCATGTCGGCCAGGATCCACATCGGCACCAGGATCATGAACACCCAGCTCAGGACCTCCATCCGGCGCAGGACGATCCTGGCCCGCTCGTGCCCGAACAACGGCGAGGCGGGGGCGCGGAACAGGTGGATCGGGCTTTCGTCGGCGGTGCCGGCGAAGTAGGACAGCTGCTTGTTGAGGAACAGGGCGGGATTCATCGCATGCCTCGGAAAAGGTTCGCACTCGGCCGCAACGGGCGGCGCCGGGGACGGTCGCGGCAGGGACCCCGACGGGGCCGCTCGGCGATCGGCGCGGTGATGATATCGGTTGTCCTCGCGCCGGCATTTGACTTCGGACAAGTGCCGCGAATGGCGCATCGGTGGCCGCCCGGGCCGGCCACGGGGACGCCGCGCTCCCCGTTGCACCGGCGGACTTGGCCGCGGGCGCGGAGTCAGCGCACCCCGTGCATCAACCGGTTGATCAAGGGCGCGATCAGCAGCAGCAGCACGCCGGCGCCGAACAGGATCCAGAACCCCGAGGTGTAGCCGCCCAGCGCCGAGGCCACCGTCATGCCGCCGGCGCCGCTGACGTGGCCGGCGAACAGGCCGGCCAGGTTGTTGCCGATCGCGGTGGACAGGAACCAGCCACCCATGCCCAGGCCGACCAGCCGCGCCGGCGCCAGTTTGCTCACCATCGACAGGCCGATCGGCGACAGGCACAGTTCGCCGGCGGTCTGCAGCAGGTAGCACAGCACCAGGGTCCACAGTGGAATCATGCCGTTGCCGCCGACCATGTGCGACAACGCGAACATCAACACCGCGAAGCCCAGCGCGTTGCCGATCAGGCCGAGGCCGAACTTGCGCGGGATCGACGGCTCGGCCCGGCGCCGGTCCAGCCATGCCCAGACCAGGCTGATCAGCGGCGCCAGCAGCACGATCGCCACCGGGTTCACCGACTGGAACCAGCCCACCGGGAACATCCAGCCGTCGAACATCCGCCGATCGACGATGTTCTGCGCCAGGAAGTTGAACGAGCTGCCGGCCTGTTCGAAGAACATCCAGAACAGCACGTTGAACGCAAAGATGACCAGCATCGCGATCACCCGCTGGATCTGCACCCTGCCGCAACGCTTCCCCTCGATCGCCAGCATCGCCCCCACGCCGACGAACAGCGCGCTCAGCAGCCACTGCAGCACCACCGCTCCGGCCCTGTCCATCAGCAGGTAGACCAGCGGAATCGCCACGAGGATGCCGAGCGCCACATAGACCACGCGGACCTTGCCGGCGATCGCCGGCGCCGGACGACCCACCTCGCCGAGCTGGCGCCGGCCGAACCAGAACCAGACCAGGCTGAACACCATGCCCACGCCGGAGGCGGCGAACACCACCTGGTAGTTGAACTGCTGCGGCGTGCCGAACACCTGCTCGGCCAGGTAGCCGGTCAGCAGCGGCGCCATCAGCCCGCCGGCGTTGATGCCCATGTAGAACAGGGTGAAGGCGCGGTCGCGGCGCGAATCGCCCGGCGCGTACAACTGCCCCACCATCGAGGACACATTCGGCTTGAACAGGCCGTTGCCGACGACGATCGTGGCCAGGCCCAGCATGAAGACCTGCTGGTTGGGCACCATCACCATGAACAGGCCGCCAGCCATCACCACCGCGCCGAGCAGGATCGAGCGCTGGTAGCCGATGACCCGGTCGGCGATGTAGCCGCCGAACACCGCCGTGGCGTACACCAGCGCCAGGTAGGCACCGTAGATGCGGCTGGCCGATGCCTGGCCCGCCTCGTCACCACCGAAAAACTGCGCCACGATGTACAGGGTCAGCGCCCAGCGCATGCCGTAGAAGGCGAAGCGCTCCCAGAACTCCGACATGAACAGCATCCACAGCGGCCTGGGATGACCCAGCCATTGCGGGTAGGCGGCGATCGCCGCGGCGTCGCCCGTTGCGGTGGTGGTATCGGCCATCGGCTGCCCCTGGTGACGATCCGCAAGAGGTTGCGAAGGGCTAGATGTAACCGTGCCAGCGGGTTGCGTCAAATGCACCGCACCATCAGTGCACGCCGTGCATCAGGCGGCGTATCCACGGCGCGGTGAGCAGGAACAGCACCGCCACCGCCAGGCCCCAGCCGAACAACTCGCCGTACACGTGCGCATAGTCCGCCAGGCCGGTCATCGCCGCCCCGCCGGCGGGCGCCGGGATGGTCAGCGTGGCGATCCAGCCGGCCAGTTGATAGGCCAGCGCCACGCCGAAGAACCAGCCGCCCATCGCCAGCGAGGCCTCTTCCGGCGCTGCCAGCTGGCCGATCAGCGCATAGCCGATCGGCGACAACGCCAGCTCGCCCAGCGTCTGCAGCAGGTAGCACAGCGCCAGCGGCCACCAGCTGATGTGGCCGTCGCCGCCGCGCAGGTGGTCGATCGCATACACCAGCACGCCATAGCTCAGCGCCACCAGCGACAGGCCGATGCCGAACTTGCGCGGGGTCGACGGATCGCGCCCGCGCCGGCCCAGCCACGGCCACAGGATCGCCAGCAGCGGTGCCAGCAGCAGGATGTACAGCGGGTTGGCGGACTGGAACGCGGTGTAGTGGAACGGCGCATCCACGTAGTCGCGGGCGAGGAAGTTGAGCGAGGTCACCCCCTGCAGGCTGAAGGCCCAGAACACCACCAGCGCCACGAACAGCATCAGCAGGGCCAGATAGCGCTGCGTCTGCACGCGGTCGCCGCGACGCACGCAGCTGACCAGGAAATACAGCACCAGCAGGCCCATCAGCGCGTACATCGCCCACCGCAGCACCGCCGGGAAGGCCAGCAACAACGCGGTCGGGTACAGCAGCACGGCGATCGCCAGCAACACCCAGCCGGCCGCCTTCGGTCCGTGCGCCTGCAGCGTCGCCGGCAGGATCGCGTCCAGCCGGCGTTTGCGCCACTGGAACCCCAGCGCCGCCAGCACCATGCCCAGTGCAGCGGCGACAAAACCCCAGCGGTACCCGTAGCGCCCGCCGACCAGGTCGGCACAGACGAACGGGGTGACGAAGGCGCCCAGGTTGATCGCCAGGTAGAACAGCGTGTAGCCGCCCTCGCGCCGCGGATCGTCGGCCGGATAGGTGCGCCCGACCAGCACCGTCAGCGGTATGCCCAGCCCGGTCGCCAGCGCGAACAGCCCCATCCCCAGCTCGAAACCGGGCAGCGTCGGCCAGGCCATCAGCAGCAGCGCCAGTGCGGCCAGCCACAGCGACATCGCCAGCGCGCGGGTCTCGCCCAGGATCTTGTCGGCGACATAGCCGCCGATGATCGGCGTGGCATACATCAGCGCGAGGAAGGCGCTGCTCAGCAGATCGGCCTGCTTCTGCGCGGCGGCCGCGCCGAGCGGGGCGAAGAACGCCTGCGCGATATAGGGCGCGAGGAAGGCGCGAAAGCCATAGAACGCGAAATTCAGGCCGACCGTGACGCCCAGCAGCATCCACAACTGGCGCGGATGGCCCCAGCGGTCATCCGTGCCGGTCCGGGCCGGGCCGACGGCAACGTCATCGCTCATGCAGCACCCCTGTCGTGCGGAAAGACGTACCGTCAGAACGCGGCGCGAGGCAAACGTTCAACTCACTCCAGCACCGTGCGCACATCCAGCAACTCGGGGAAGAACTCCAGGTCCAGCGCCTTCTTCAGGAAGCTCACGCCGGACGATCCGCCGGTGCCGCGGCGGTGCCCGATGATCCGCTCGACGGTTTTCATATGGCGGAAACGCCACAGCTGGAAACTCCCCTCCACATCCACCAACTGCTCGCACAGGTGATATTCCGACCAGAACTTCGCGCGCTCCTGATAGATCCGCTTGAGCACCGGCAGCAGGGCTGGGTTGCGCTGGTAGGGGCCGGTCCAGTCGCGCTGCTGCAGCTCGGCCGGCACCGCATGGCCGCGCCGGCCGAGGTAGCGCAGGAACTCGTCGTACAGGCTCGGCGCCTCCAGCGCGGCGCGCAGGGCGTCCTGCGCCGCCGGGTCGTGCGCGAACACCTTCAGCATGGCGGCGTTCTTGTTGCCCAGCATGAACTCGATGGTGCGGTACTGCAGCGACTGGAATCCCGACGACGGCCCCAGCACGCCGCGGAACTCCAGATACTCCGACGGGGTCAGCGTCTCCAGCACCGCCCACTGCTCGAACAATTGGCGCTGGACCTGCTTCACCCTTGCCAGGATCTTCAGGCAGGCGTCGACATCATCGGAGCGCAAATGCGCCAGCGCCGCCTTGAGCTCATGGATCAGCAACTTCATCCACAACTCGGAAACGTGATGCTGCACGATGAACAGCATCTCGTCGTGCAGCGGTGGCTGGCTCAGCGGCTGCTGCGCCGACAGCAGCGTATCGAGCTGCAGGTAGCCGCCGTACGTCATCTGCCCGTTGAGGTCGGTCTGGATACCCGCCTCGAGTTCGCGCTGGTTGTCACTCATGGAATTTCACGGCAATCCGAAAACCGCATGGTAACGGGTCGGCGCCGCCAGGGTCCCGGCAGCCCCCTGGCCACCGCCGCCATCGCCATCGCGGAACATCGCGCCGGCGCGCGCAAGTCCCGCAGCCATGCTGTTTTGCCTGCGCCCGGCGGGCCGTGAGCGGCCACCCCGTACGCCTCCGAATGCTGCGCCGTACCTTGCAGCGCAACATGCGTGCCTGTTATCAAGAGCGGTCTTGTTTGCTCATTTGGCTGCCGCCAGACGCGTCGGAAGCACGTCAAATTCTGCCTTTTCATTCTTTCTCACCCTGGAGCGAGTCGTGACCATCGCCGCCACATTTGAAATCGAATATCTGCAGTACCTCGATGCCGAAGGCAACGAAGTGCGCAAGGATCTGCCGGCCTTCGCCAAGGATCTCGACCACATGGTCGAGCTGTACAAGCTGATGCTGTCCACCCGCGTGTTCGACGCCAAGTCGATCGCCCTGCAGCGCACCGGCAAGCTGGGCACCTATGCCAGCTGCCTCGGCCACGAGGCCGCGCATGTCGGCATCGGCAGCGCGATGAAGCCGGAAGACGTGCTGGCGGTCAGCTACCGCGAATACGGCGCCCAGCTGTACCGCGGCGTGCGCCCGCGCGAGGTCTACATGTACTGGGGCGGCGA
>JAGWIC010000087.1 GCA_028866435.1 Lysobacteraceae bacterium
CCGAGCGCTGCATCGCCTGCGCGTAGTCGTGCTGGCGCGCGTCCAGCGGCGTGCTCAGCAGCAGCTCGGCCATCCCCATCACCCCGGTCATCGGCGTGCGGATCTCATGGCTCAGGGTGGCCAGGAAATGGGTCTTCGCCGCGCTCGCCTGCTCGGCCAGCCTGCTGCGCTGCTCGGCCAGCTGGATCTGGTGCCGCTGCGCCAGGCGGCGGCGCCAGAACAGCAGCACCATCGCCGCCAGCCATGCCGCCACCGCGGCATACGCCAGCCAGGCCCACCAGCGCTGCCACGGCGGCGCCTGCACCTGCAGTTGCAGCAGCGCGTCGTGGCGAACCCAGCCGCCGCGCGCACCGGCCGCCATCACGCCCAGGCTGTAGTCGCCGGCACCGAGGCCGCTCAGTTCGCGTTCGCCGCGACTGCCGGTATCGACCCAGCCGCTGTCGAATCCGTCCAGCCGGAAGCGGTAGCGATTGGCGGCCGGATTGGCATACGAGAACACCCGCGCCTCGATCTGCAGCTGGCTGTCCTTCCAGCCCATGCGCAGGGGCTGCGCGCCGAGCGGCAGGCGCTCGCGCTTGCCGTCGCGCAGCACGCTGACCCCGGTGATCGACAGCTGTGGCGGCGGCGACCGCGGATCGCTGCCGTTCGGGTCGAACGCCGCCACGCCACCCAGCGTGGCGGCGTAGATGTAGCCGCTGGGCATCAGGGCGAATCCGCGCGAAAACTCGCCGTTGGCCAGGCCGTCCTGCAGGCCGAACCGGTGGAAGCGGTCGGTCTGCGGATCGAAATACCACAGGCCGTCGTGGCCAAAGATCCATACGCGGCCGCGCCTGTCCACGTGCAGGTCGGTCACGCTGACCGAGGGCCAGCCGTGCGCCGCGTCGATCCGCCGCTCGAGCCGCACGCCGTCGCCGCTGCGGCGGTAGAACGCCAGGCCGTTGGCATTGGCCATCCACACCCCGTTCCCGGCAAAATCGAAGGCATCGACCGACTGCCCGACCGGCCCTCCCGGCACCATCTCGAAGCGCGTGTGGGCGGCATTCAGCCGCATCATGCCGCCGTCGCTGGCATACCAATAGACGCCGTCCTTCAGCGTCATCTGGCTGCCCCACAGCACCTTGTCGCCGGGGCCGTCCAGCGGCACCGGTGTCACCGCCAGCGAATGCGGGTCGATGCGGAACACGCCCTGGCCGAAGGTGCGCGCGTACATCTGGCCATCCGGCCCCGGCTCGACCTCCAGCGGACGTTGCATCGTGGCGGCGGGATCGACCCGCCTCGGCCTGCCGTCGGTGACCACATAAAGCGCGCCCTGCACCACCACCCACAGCCGATGCGTCGCGTCCTCGGTCATCCCCACCACGTCGCCGCCCAGGCCCGACAGCGCATGCTCGACCTGGCCGGTGACCGGATCGAGCCGGTCCACCCGCCCACCGCGCTCGCCGACCCAGACATGGCGACCGTCCTTGCCGCGCGCCATCGTGGTGGCGATCGAATCGCGCAGACTGGCCGGATCGTCCGGCAGGTGGGTAAAGCGGCTGAAGCGGTTCCAGCCCGGTGCCAGGTAGGCAACCCCGCCGTCGTAAAGCGCCGCCCACAGGCCGCCTTCGCGATCGACCATCAGTTGCCAGACCCAGCGGCCGGGCAAGTTGCCGTACAGCATCGACTGCTTGCTGACCGCCGTCACCGGGCCATGCGCCAGCGGCTGCAGGAACAAGCCCTTCTTGGTGCCGACCCAGAGCCGGCCACCATCGTCGCGCACGCTGGTCATGGTGTCGGTGTCCGGCGTCTGCGCCGGCGCGAAGCGGCGGGCCACGCCATCGCTGTCGACGATCATCAGGCCATGGCTGGTGGCGATCCGCACTTCGTCGCCATCGCCCTCGATGCGCCAGGCGTCCAGCGGCCCCCGGGCGGGGTCGTCCTGGCGCACGCGCCAGATCCTCCCGTCGGCCTCGCGCACGAACACGCCGTTGCTGCTGCCGATCCACAACCGTTGCCGCGGGTCGACATACAGCGCCGCCACCATCCCGAAACGTACCGGCCGGTCGCCCAGCAGCGGATTGAGCATGTGCTCGAAACCGCGCTGGCCGGGGCGCATGCGGTCCACCCCGCCCACCCCGCCCACCCAGATGTCGCCGTCGGCGCCCTGCGCCATCGCCCAGACGCGGTCGCTGGCCAGGCTGGACGGATCGCCGGCGTCGTGGCCCCAGTGCAGGAACTTGCCGGTGGCGGCATCGTAGCGGTTCAGGCCCGCATTCAGCCCCGCCACCCACAGCCTGCCGCGGCGGTCGATCAGCACAGAGGAGATGCCGTTGTCGAACAGCGAGCCGGGGTCGTCCTCGGCATGCCGGTAGATCTTGAACCTCACCCCGTCGAACCTGGCCAGGCCGCCCTTGGTGCCGAACCAGATCGCGCCGTCGCGATCCTGCACCATCGCGTAGACACTGGTGCTCGGCATGCCTTCGGCGGTGCCGTAACGACGGAATTGCGGTGTCGGCAGCGGCACGTTCGCCGTCGCCGCCATCGCCGCTGGCGCGGCAGCCTGCGGCGCGTCGAGCGCGGCGGCGGCGCCCTGGCATACCAGCATCCCCAGCATCACGGCGATTCTCATGAAGTCCCCCTGCCCCGACGCGCGGCAAGCCCTGGCCACCGCGCGCCCTCCGGACCGACGCCTATCATGGCAAATCCCCCACGCCGCCGCGAGCATGCGCGGGCAACCGCTACACTGGCCCCATGTCGAAACGCCTGCGACTGCTGCTCACCGCGCTGGCCATGGCCGCCCTGCTGTGGCTGCTGTTCGCCGCCGCCGAACGCGCGCTGGCGCTGGCGCAACGCTTCCTCGCCCTGCCCACGGCACTGCAATGGGTGCTGGGCGCGGTGCTCGCCGCGTTCGCCGCCGCCGGCCTCGGCGTGATGTGGTGGCTGTTGCGCCCGCCGCGCAAGCGCCGGCCGATGCCGGTGCCCGACCGCGGCAGCCTGGAGCAACGCATCGACCGCTTGCGCGAGCATGGCGCCGACACCAGCACCCTCAACGCCGAACTCGGCGAACTCGACCGGCGCCGGGCGAGCGCGCGCATCTACGTCGCCCTGTTCGGTGAAATCTCCACCGGCAAGTCCAGCCTGATCCGCGCGCTGGCGCCCCAAGCCCGGATCGCCGCCAGCGATGCGCGCGGCGGCACCACCCGCGAGGTCGACCACTACGACAGCCGCCTGCCCGACGGTCGCAGCCTGGTGCTCGCCGACGTGCCGGGCAGCCGCGAGAGCGGCGGCGAGGCGCGCGAGGCGATGGCCCGCGAGGAAGCGCTGCGCGCGCATGCGGTGGTCTACCTGTGCGCCGGCGACCTCACCCGCGCGCAGGCCGACGAGTTGCGCTGGCTCGCCGACTTCGGCAAGCCCCTGCTGCTGGTGCTGAACAAGGCCGACCAGTGGACCGCGCCGGACCGCGAGGAATTGCTGGCCCAGCTGCGCCAGCGCGCGCGCGGCATCGCCAGCGCCGTCGTCGCGATCAGTGCCGGCGGCAGCGAGCGCTACCAGCGCCGGCTCGCCGACGGCCGCACCGAATCGGTCGAGCGCCAGCGCCAACCCGCCATCGAACCCCTGCTGCAGGCACTGGCGCGGCTCACCGCCCCCGGTGCCGAAGGGCTGGAGCCGCTGCGCGAGAACGCCGTGCTCGCCGGCCTGCACCAGCGCACCGGCACGCTCGAAGCACAGACCCGCGCCGAGCAGGCCCAACGCATCGTGCGCAAATACGCCCGCCGCGCCATCGTCGGCGCGATGGCCGCGGTGGCGCCGGGCAGCGACCTGGTGATCCAGGGCGCGCTCGCCACCGGCCTGGTGCGCGCACTGGCCGAGCTGTACGGGGTGAAGGCGAGCGACGTGCAGATCGACGATTTCGTGCAGCAGGCAAAACTGACCCTGCGCACTGGCAGCTCGATCGTGCTGGCCGTCGCCGGCAACGCGCTGAAGGCGTTCCCCGGCCTCGGCACGCTCGGCGGCGGCGTGCTGCATGCCTTCGCCTATGCGCTGATCTTCGATTCGATGGGTCGCGCACTGGCGGCCTCGCTGGCCGAGCGGCATATCCTGGATCAGGACGACGCTGGGGCTCGGCTGAAGGAACTGCTCGCCGATACCGGCAGCGGCCGGTTGCGCGAGTTGGCCTCGTTGACGATGGAGGCGGTGCGCGAACGCGACCGCCCGGAGTGAATCGTATGCTTGAACACGCGAGAAAAGCCTGGATCAGGAGCGCGGCTCATTCGAGCCAGACGCAACGCGTGTCTCAACCACCCAACGCCAAGTGTCGCGACCGGCGGCCTTGGCGGCATACAAGGCATGGTCAGCCCGGGCCAGCACGCCTGCCATGGTTTCCTCGGGGCCAGTGACAGCCAATCCCGCGCTAAGGCGCAAGGAAAGCTCGGTATTATCCGCCAGACGCAGCGGCAAGTTGCGCAAGGCATGCAACGCACGCTCCACGAGATGTTCTGCCGCCGCGGCACCCGCAACCTGCAGCAGCATCAGGAATTCGTCGCCGCCAAAGCGAACCAGCAGTTCGTCGCCACGACATTGCGCGTGCAGCAGGCCCGCGATGTGCTGCAGTGCCAAATCGCCGGTCGCATGACCGTGTGCATCGTTGATACGTTTGAAGTCATCCACGTCGAGCAACACCACCACCACTTCTTCACCACGTCGTGCAGCCTGTGCCTTGCAGCGTGCGAATTCCGCTTCCAGCCCATGGCGCAATGGCAGGCCAGTCAAGGCATCCAGCCTGGCGCTGCGCGCCAGGCACAACGTTTTCAGGAGGGCGAGATCGGCGACCATGGCGTCCTGCGCACCCTCAAATACTTGCAGCGCGGCGCCGTCCACGCGGCCCTGAAGAATACCGAGGCACAAATCGCGTGCAGCGCCGTGCATCAAGTGGTGCTGCTGGTCGAGATGGTGGGCGGTGTCTGGAGCGATTGCATCGAACTGATGGCGGCAACCGCGGAACCACGTCCCGAATTGGCATCTTTCATGCGCATCATCGGCCATCAAGTCATCGCCGGGTGGGCGGCGCAACACCGCGCAGCGCAGAATCCGGCGCGTCCACTCCATGTGGGCCTGCGAAGCCGAGTCCAGCCGCAGGATGAAGTTACAGACATCCGTGTTGACAGTAGCCGGCGTCATCAGGGACTGCGAACGAGAATGGTGCACCGCGTGACTCACTTCGCTGTTGGCGACGAAAATTGCGGAAAAGCCTCAAACTCCGAAAACACACCAGCCCCTGCTTTAAGGAACCGCCGCCGGTAACTGGCCGTTCAATTCTGGGCCTGGCCCTGGGAAAACGCAAAAGCGGCGTTTCCACGTCCGGAACCGGTTCGGGACTCACTTGATCCACGTCGGTCACGCGATGAGGGGACGACAGGGCGCGCAGCGGGGCGTACGTTCCTGCTTGAAGCCTCCCCCCAGAAAGCCCAGCCACCGCGGTTGCACGAAAGCCCGTGCCAGGCGAACCGGCGAAACACGGCCGGTCCCGCGAGTACCCGCCCGTCGCCCCGGAAGGGAACCGGCTGGTTTTGGCAGCCCGGCGCCCGCCCCGTACAATCACCCATTCACCCCACGTCAAGTGCGCGCGCCCCGCGCGCGCCAGCGAGCCCAATCCCGATGGAAAAGAGTTTCGAACCCGCCCAGATCGAGTCCAAGTGGTACGCGCGCTGGGAGGCCAGTGGCGCGTTCAGGCCCTCGGGCCGGGGCGAGCCGTATTGCATCCTGCTGCCGCCGCCGAACGTCACCGGCACGCTGCACATGGGGCATGCGTTCCAGCAGACGGTGATGGACATGCTGGTGCGCTACCAGCGCATGCGTGGCATGAACACGCTGTGGCAGGTGGGCACCGACCACGCCGGCATCGCCACGCAGAAGATCGTGGAAAACCAGCTGGCGGTCGAGGACAAGACCCGCCACGACCTGGGCCGCGACGCGTTCGTCGAACGGGTGTGGCAGTGGAAGGAGGAATCCGGCTCCACCATCACCCACCAGATGCGCCGCATCGGCGCCGCCGCGGACTGGTCGCGCGAGCGCTTCACCATGGACGAGGGGCTGTCGGCCGCGGTGCGCAAGGTGTTCGTGGAGTGGTACCGCGCGGGCCTGATCTACCGCGGCAACCGGCTGGTGAACTGGGACCCACTGCTGGGCACCGCGGTGTCCGACCTGGAGGTGAACAACGTCGAGCGCGATGGACATATGTGGTCGATCCGCTACTTGACCACCGATGGCGCCGAGAGCGTGGTGGTCGCCACCACCCGTCCGGAAACCATGCTCGGCGACGTCGCCGTGGCGGTGCATCCGGAGGACGAGCGCTACGCGCACCTGGTCGGCAAGACGCTGAAGCTGCCGCTGACGGATCGCGAGATCCCGGTGATCGCCGACGACTACGTCGACAAGGATTTCGGCACCGGCTGCGTGAAGATCACCCCGGCGCACGACTTCAACGACTACGCGATCGGCCAGCGCCACCAGTTGCCGCCGATCACCATCTTCACGCTGGACGCGAAGGTCAACGACAACGCGCCGCAGAAATACCGCGGCCTCGACCGCTATGACGCGCGCAAGGCCGTGCTGGCCGACCTCGAAGCGCTCGGCCTGCTGGTCGAGACGAAGGCGCACAAGCTGCAGGTGCCGGTGAGCCAGCGCTCGGACGCGGTGATCGAGCCGATGCTGACCGACCAGTGGTTCGTCGACCTGACTTCGGACACCCAGAAGGATGGCCGCCCGGGCGGGCGCAAGGCGATCACCGAGCCGGCGCTCGATGCCGTGCGCTCGGGTGAGATCAAGTTCGTGCCGGAGAACTGGGCGACCACGTACACGCAGTGGCTGGACAACATCCAGGACTGGTGCATCAGCCGCCAGCTGTGGTGGGGCCACCGTATCCCGGCATGGTACGACGAGGCCGGCAACATCTTCGTCGGCGAAGACGAGGCCGATGCGCGTGCGCATGCCGGCACCGCGCCGGTCGGCGCCTTGCGCCAGGACGACGACGTGCTGGACACCTGGTTCAGCTCGGCGCTGTGGCCGTTCTCCACCCTGGGCTGGCCGGCCGATGGCCCGGTGAAGAACGAGCGTGGCGAAATCGTCGCGAACTGGCAGCACGACCAGATCTTCCTGCCCAGTGCCGTGCTGGTCACCGGCTTCGACATCATCTTCTTCTGGGTCGCGCGGATGGTGATGGCGACCAAGTATTTCACCGGCCGCATCCCGTTCCGCAAGGTCTACATCAATGCCATCGTGCGCGACGCCGAAGGCCAGAAGATGTCCAAGTCCAAGGGCAACACGCTGGACCCGCTGGACCTGATCGACGGCATCGCGCTGGAACCGCTGGTGGAAAAATCCACCAGGTCGCTGCTGATCCCGCAGGTGCGCGCCAAGGTGGAGAAGCGCATCCGCAAGGATTACCCCGACGGCATCCCCGCGATCGGCACCGACGCGCTGCGCTTCACCTTCGCCGCGCTGGCCAGCTACAGCCGCACGATCAACTTCGACATCAAGCGCGCCGAAGGCTACAAGGCGTTCTGCAACAAGCTGTGGAACGCGGCGCGGTTCGTGCTGATGAATTTGCCGGAAGGCGAGATCGCCGCGCCGGCCGGTGCGCCGGTGACCGAAGCCGAGCGGTGGATTCTCACCCGCCTCAAGCAGACGCTGGGCGAGGTGGAGCAGCACTTCGTCAGCTACCGCTTCGACCTGCTGGCGCAGGCGCTGTACGAATTCGTCTGGAACGAGTACTGCGACTGGTTCCTGGAGCTGTCGAAGCCGGCCCTGAACGGCGATGACGCCGCAGCCGCCGCATCGACCCGGCACACCCTGCTGGTGGTGCTGGAAAGCGTGCTGCGCGCGCTGCATCCGGTGATTCCGTTCATCACCGAGGAGGTGTGGGCGTCGGTGGCGCCGAAGCTCGGCCTGACCGAAGGCAGCCTGATGCAGCGGCCCTGGCCGCGTGCCGACGCGATCGTGGCCGACGACACCGCCACGGCCGAGGTCGAGTGGTTCAAGAACGTGCTTTCGGGTGTCCGCAGGATCCGTTCCGAAATGAACATCTCGCCCGGCAAGACGATCCCGCTGCGGCTGGCCGATGGCGACGCCGGCGATCGCGAGCGCGCGGCGAAGTTCGCCGCGCAGATCGCCTTCCTTGCCCGCACCGAGGCGCCGCAGTGGATCGCAGCCGGCGCCGACGAACCGGCTGCGGCCGCCGCCGTGGTCGGTACGCTGCGCGTGCTGATTCCCCTCGCCGGGCTGATCGACCTCGGCGCCGAGAAGGCGCGCCTGGCCAAGGAAATCGCCCGCATCGAGGTCGAAATCAGGAAGTGCGAGGGCAAGCTCGGCAACGCCAGCTTCGTCGCCAACGCACCGGCCGAGGTGGTGGCGCAGGAGCGCCAGCGCATCGCCGACTGGAACACCACCCTGGGCGCCTTGCGCGAGCAGTCGCGAAAACTCGGCTGAACCGCCTACGACGACGGCGCGGCGGCCTCCGCCTCGCCGCGGCCATCGTGCCGATCGCGGTCCGCGGCGAGCCCGGCGAAAAACGCCTGCACGTCGTGCAATTCACGCGTGCGCGGCATCGGCGGCAGGCTGGCCAGGAACAGCTTGCCGTAGCCCTTGCCGGTGAGTCGCGGATCGCCCAGCACCAGCACGCCATGATCACGCACGTCGCGGATCAGTCGCCCCGCCCCCTGTTTCAGGGCAATCGCGGCGCTGGGCACCTGCCAGCCCATGAACGGGTTGATGCCCGCCTGCTCCAGCGCCGACAGTCGCGCCATCAGCACCGGATCGTCCGGCGCGGCGAACGGCAGCTTGTCGATCACCACCACGCTCAGCGCGTCGCCGAGCACGTCGACGCCTTCCCAGAAGCTGGCCGCACCCAGCAGCACGCCATGGCCGCTGGCGCGAAATTCCTCCAGCAGCCGCGGGCGCGGCGCGGTGCCCTGCACGAACAACGGCCACGGTACTTTTTCCTGCAGCAGCTCGGCGGCGCGGCGCAGCGCGCGGTGCGAGGTGAACAGCAGGAAGGCGCGGCCATCGGATGCCTGCAGCACCGGCAGCACCGCCTCGACCAGCCGCTCGGTGTAGTCGCCGGCATTCGGGTCGGGCAGGGCCGGCGGCAGGTAGCACAGCGCCTGCCGCGCGTAGTCGAACGGGCTGTCGAGGCTGAGCGTGCGCGGTTCCTGCAAGCCCAGCTGGCGGGCGAAGTGGTCGAAATTGCCGGCGACCGACAGCGTCGCCGAGGTATGGATCCACGCGGCCTGGGTGCGTTCGCGCAGGCTGCGCAGCGGTTGCGCCAGGTCCAGCGGCGTGGCGTAGAATACGAACCCCCGCGGGTACTGCTCGTACCAGCGCACATCCTGATCGCCGTGCCCGTCGAGGATGCGATCGAGCCGTGCCGCGAACAGCCCGGCGCGCTCGTGCAGGTTGCCGAAACCCCTTGAACGCTCGGCCTGCGAGGCCAGCAAGTCCGCCAGGGTCGCCAGCAGCTCGCGCAGCTCATGCAGGCCCTCGCGCACGCCGGCGCGCTGCTCCAGTTGCTGGAACGCGCCCCGCTGCGGCAGCGCGTCCATCGCCAGGCGCAGCCGCCGCACGGCATCGCGCAACGCCTCCACCGGCTCCAGCAACAGGCCGACCGCGCCGGTGACGCCACCGCATTCGGTCAGCGCGTCCTGGCCCAGCTCGCCGAGCTGGCGCGCGCTGACGCTCTGCGAGAAAAACTGCCCGGCCAGCTCGGGAAGCTGGTGCGCCTCGTCCAGGATGAAGGCCGCGGCGCCGGGCAGGATTTCACCGAAGCCCTCCTGCTTCAGCGCCAGGTCGGCGAACAGCAGGTGGTGGTTGACCACCACCACGTCGGCTTCCATCGCTTCGCGCCGCGCCTTCACCACATGGCAGTCGTCGAAGAACGGACACTCCAGCCCGAGGCAGTTTTCCGCCGTGGAGGTGACCCGCGGCCACAGCGGCGACTCCTCCGGCACCTCGGCCAGCTCCATGCGGTCGCCGCTGCGGGTGCGCGCCGACCAGGCGCGGATGCTGGCCAGCTGCGCCGCCTGGGCGTGTTCCCAGGCGGCACCCTCGCGCACGCACTGGTCGAGCCGGTACAGGCACAGGTAATTGGCGCGCCCCTTCAACAGCGCGGTCTTCTGGCGGCTGCCCAGGACCGAGCGCACGCGCGGCAGGTCGCGAAAGAACAGCTGGTCCTGCAGCGCCTTGGTGCCGGTGGAAATGATCACCCGCTCGCCCGACAGCAAGGCCGGCACCAGGTAGGCGTAGGTCTTGCCGGTGCCGGTGCCGGCCTCGGCGACCAGCGTCTCGCGCCCGGCAATCGCCCGCTGCACGGCCGTGGCCATGACCTGCTGGGCCTGGCGGGGGGCGAAGTTGGGCAGTTCGCGCGCAAACGGGCCTTCGGCACCCAGCAAGGCGTCCATGTCGTCGCCATCGCTGGCATCAAGCTCAATCATCCCGCCAGTATCGCCCAGCGCTGCCGGGGCGCAAACCGGCACCTCGGCGGGAGGCTGGCGGCGGCGCGCCGATGCCTCCACCATGGCCGCTCCATTCAAACGGGGAACGCGTCATGACAACGGAACTATCCATGCTCCTGTGGAGCGTGGTGCTGGGCCTGGTGCAGGTTGCCCTCGCCGTGATCGGCTCGGTGGCGCAACGTGGATTGACCTGGGCGGTCGGCCCGCGCGATGGCGAAGCCAAAGCGTTGACCGGCGTTGCGGCTCGCCTGGATCGCGCTCGTGGAAATTTTCTGGAAACCTTCCCGCTATTCGCGGTGGCAGTGCTGTTGACCCTTGCGCTGCACCGTCACGACGCCATGACGATGCTCGGCGCGCAACTGTATTTCTGGGCTCGCGTGGCCTTCGTGCCGGCCTATGCGACGGGCATACCCTACCTGCGTACGCTGATCTGGGCCGTCAGCATGCTCGGTATCGTGCTGCTGGTCGCTGCGCTGTGCTGAGTTCCGGGCGCCATCGGGAATGTCAGAAACGCTGGATGCCCGGCTTGTGGCATTCGCGCACCCAGCGTTGCGCGGAAGCCGCGCCGGCCTTGTCCCGCTGTTGCAACCGCACCTCGACGATGGTCTGCCAGTTGCGCGCGCACAAGGGGCCGAGTTTCGGACCCAGCGACCACGAGCGATGGGCCAGCTTCTCGGCATCGCCGAAATCCTGCAGGCGCACGGCGATTTCCGCCCGGTCCTGCAACAGGTCCGGTGAATCGGGGGCGAGCTTCAAGGCCTGGTCGAGCGTGTGGGCGGCGGCGGCGTATTGGCCGGCCAGCTCGTCGTGCCGCGCGGCCACCCGCAGGTCGGTGACCGCCGGGTCGCGCAGCGGAGTGACGTCGATGACGGACTTCTCGCGCACCCCGGCCGCGCGGATCGCCGCCACCATGGCGGCGGTGGGCACGGCCGCCACCGGCGCCGGCGCCGCGGGCTTGGCCGGGAGCAGGCTGCAACCGGCGGCCAGTGCGGTCGCCAGCAGCAGGAGAAACGACGCGAGAGGCCTCGATGGGTGCGGCATGATCAATTCCGGACTGGGGTGCTGGAGGATGCGGCAGGCAGCACGCTGCCCGCGGGGGAAGGATTGGCGCCACCGCCAAACAGGTTCTGCAGGCTCTGCCAGAAGCAGCCCTGGGTCTCGCCCGGCAGGCTGCCGGCGACCACCGGCACCTGCTGCGCGCCCTGGCATTGCGGCTCGGTGCGCTTGCCGTCGGCCGGGTTGACCCAGGCCATCTCCAGCCCCGGCCCCGGCGCCGCCGACAACGGCGTGGTCGGCAGCTTGGCGAACAGGTAGCGCCAGGCGCGCAAACCCCCGCTGGCGCCGAACAGCGTGGTCGGCTTGTTGTCGTCGCGACCCATCCAGAACACCGCCAGATGTTGCCGGGTGAAGCCGGCGAACCAGCTGTCGCGCATGCCGTTGCTGGTGCCGGTCTTGCCGGCGGCATGCAGCGACGCCAGCGCCGAGTTGCCGATGGCGCTGGCGGTGCCGTACTCGGTCACCTGCTGCATCGCCCAGGTGACCAGGCGCACCGCCTCCTGGTACTCGCCCGGGCCACCCTGCACCTGGTAGCGCTTGATCGTATGGCCGTTGCCGTCGAGTACGCCGCGCACGGCGATCAGGGGCAGCGCGTGCCCGTCGGCCGCCAGGTACTGGTACAGCTGCGCCACCTGGATCGGCGCCAGGTCGATCGCGCCGATCAGCAGCGAGGGGCTGGGGTTGACATCGGTGAGGCCGAACGACTGCAGGAACGCCCTGATCCGCGCCAGTCCCACCGCCATGCCGAGGTGGATGGTGGCCAGGTTCCACGAATGCGCCAGCGCATCGACCATGGTCAGCGGGTCGTGGCTGCGATGGTCGTCGTTCTGCGGCGTCCACAGGCTGCCGTTGGGCTGGCGCATGCTGATCGGGCTATCGTCCATCATGCTGGCCAGGTTCCAGCGCAGCGGGTCGGTCAGCGCCACCAGGTAGACGAACGGCTTGACCGTGGAACCGATCGGCCGCCTGATCTCGAGCGCGCGGTTGAAGCCCGGGTCGCCCGGGATGGCGCTGCCGACCACCGCCTGCACGCTGCCGTCCTGCGCATTGGTCACCACCGCGGCAGCCTGCACACCGTTGCCGCGCCTGCCCAGGCTCTTGAGCGTGCTGGTGATCGCCTGCTCGGTGTACAGCTGCGCGGCCGGGTCGAGCGTGGTGAAGATCGACAGGTTGCCCGCGCGCAGGGTCTGGTCGTCGAAATCGGCGGTGATCTGCTGGCGCACCAGCTGCATGAAGGCGGGGAAGCGGTTGTGCGGCAGCTGGCCGTTGGCGATGACGTCCAGCGGCGCTGCCTGCGCCGCGTTGGTCTGCGCGGCGGTGAGCAGGCCGGTATCGGCGAACTCCTGCAGTACCAGGTTGCGTCGCGCCAGCGCCCGCGCGGGCGCGCGGCGCGGATCGTAATAACTCGGCCCCTTGACCAGCCCGACCAGCAACGCGATCTCCTGCGGCCGCAGCTCCTGCAGCCGGCGGCCGAAGTAGAACTCCGAGGCCGCCGCGAAACCGTGCAC
>JAGWIC010000088.1 GCA_028866435.1 Lysobacteraceae bacterium
CGAATGCCTGAGTCAGAGTCAGGTGCCTTACCGCTTGGCGACGGGGCTATGGAGCGTAGTTTAGCGCTTGGAGAACTGGGTGGCGCGACGTGCCTTGTGCAGACCGACCTTCTTGCGCTCGACCTCGCGGGCGTCGCGGGTCACGAAACCGGCCTTGCGCAGGGGCGACTTCAGCGCCTCGTCATACTCGATCAGCGCGCGGGCGATGCCCAGGCGGATCGCGCCGGCCTGACCGGTGATGCCGCCACCGGCAACCGTCACGGTGACATCGAACTTGCCGGTGTTCTCGGTCAATTCGAGCGGCTGACGCACGATCATGCACGAGGTTTCGCGACCGAAAAACTGCTCGAGGGTCTTGCCATTGACCACGATCTGGCCATTGCCCTTGCGCAGGAACACGCGGGCGGCGGAGGTCTTGCGGCGGCCGGTGCCGTAATTCTGCTGGATCGACATGAGGGTTCCTTAGAGTTCCAGCGCCTGCGGCTGCTGTGCGATATGCGGGTGTTCGGCACCGCCGTAGACCTTGAGCTTGCGATACATTTCGCGGCCCAACGAGTTCTTCGGCAGCATGCCCTTGACGGCGATCTCGATCACGCGCTCCGGGTAGGTCGCCAGCAGGTCCTTCAGGCTGGTGGTCTTCAGGTTGCCGATGTAGCCGGTGTGGCGGTGGTATTTCTTGTCGTCGAGCTTGGCACCGGTGACCGCCACCTTCTGCGCGTTGATCACCACGATATAATCGCCGGTGTCGCAATGCGGGGTGTATTCCGGCTTGTGCTTGCCACGCAGACGATGGGCGATTTCGGTCGACAGGCGACCGAGCGTCTTGTTGGTGGCGTCGACCACGAACCAGTCACGCTTGACGGTGTCTGCATTGGCGCTGAACGTTTTCATTTCAAATACCTGGTATGCCGCCATCCGGCGGTACGCGTCATCGGTGGATCAAAGGCGCGAGATGATAGCGGAGCCGTCATCCATGGCGCAAGCCCACCGACCGGCGGGCTGTGAGCTGGCAATGATAGCATGACGATCATGCCGCTTGAAAAGACCCCCCTGCACGCCGCCGGCGGACGCATCGCCGAGCTGGCCGACCAATGCGTGCAATGCGGACTGTGCCTGCCGGTTTGCCCCACCTATGCGCTGGACGCGAACGAGGCCGAGTCGCCGCGCGGGCGGATCGCCATCGCCTCGGCGCTGGCGCGCGGGCTGGCCGACCCCACCGCCGACCTGCGCCGGCACATCGACCACTGCCTGGGCTGCCTGAACTGCGAGAAGGTCTGCCCGGCCCACGTCCGCTATGACGAGTTGCTGGTCGAAACCCGCACCCTGCTGGGCCCCGCGCCGGAACGTCCGCGCCGCCTGCTGTGGCTGATCGGGCAGCCCGCCCTGATGCGGGCGTTGCGGCGCCTCGGCGGCTGGGCCGGGCTGGCACGATGGAAGGACCGGCTGGCCTCGGCGCTGCCGGCCGCCTCGCCTTGGCGCGCGGCCCTGCTCACCCTGCCGCGGCAACGGCCCGCCGCGCCGCTGACACGGACCGCGCACGGCAGCGACGCGCCCCATCTGGCGCTGTTCCCCGGCTGCGTCGCCAGCGTCGACGATGCCCAGGCCCAACAGGCGGCGGTCACCCTGCTGCGCGCGACCGGCCTCAGGGTCACGGTGCTGCCCGCTTTCTGTTGCGGGGCGCTGGACCTGCACGGCGGCGAAGCGGCAGCCGCCGCCCGCTCCGCCCGGCGGGTGCGCGAGGCATGGGTCGCCAGCGGCGCGAGCCAGCTGCTTTCGGTCACGCCGGGCTGTCTGGGCACGCTGCGCCGCGCCCTGCCGGAAGCGGAGGTGATCGATCCCGTGGAGTTGCTGGCGAGCCGTGGCGACACCCTGCGCTTTCGTCCGCTGGCGCAGCGGGTCGCCCTGCACCTGCCGTGCAGCCAGCGCAACGTGGCTGGAACGGCGCAGGCCCTGCAAAGCCTGCTGCAGCGCATTCCGGGGCTGGAACTGCTGCCGTTGACGCCGCCGCCCCATTGCTGCGGCGCCGCCGGCAGCCACCTGCTGGAATTTCCCGAACGCGCCGCCCAGCTGCGCGATGCGACACTGCGGCAAGCCGCCTCGCTGGCGCCGCAGCAGCTGCTGTCGTCCAATATCGGCTGTCGCCTGCACCTCGCCAGCGGCATGGCGCCGCTGGGGCTGGCCTGGCCTCAGCGGCACCCGCTGACCCTGCTGGCGGAACAGCTTGAACACGAGTGAGCCGCACCCATGCTTCAATCCGGAATGCCCATGAACATCCGCACGCTGACACCTCTGGACCGGCTTCTGGCCGCCTGCGGGCGCGCCCTGGAGGCCATCGCCGGCATGCCGCCAGCGGAACGCTCCTCACCCGCCGCCGACATCGGTGAAGCGGCGCTGGACGAGGCCGAGCGCCGCCATGCCGCCGGCCTCATGCGCATCAACCATACCGGCGAGGTATGTGCCCAGGCCCTGTATTTCGGCCAGGCTGCACTGGCGCGCGACGACGCCAACCGGCAGCACCTGCTGCACGCCGCCGCCGAGGAAACCGATCACCTGGCATGGTGCGCCGAGCGCCTGCAGCAACTGGACAGCCGCCCCAGCCTGCTCAACCCGCTGTGGTACGCCGGCAGCTACGCCATCGGTGCCGCTGCCGCGCTGGCCGGTGATCCGGTAAGCCTGGGCTTCGTGGTCGAGACCGAGCACCAGGTGGAGGCGCACCTGGCCGAACACCTGGAAAAACTGCCAGCGCAGGACGAACGCTCACGGGCGATATTGGGCCAGATGCAGGCCGACGAGATCCGCCATGCGCACGCCGCGCAGGCACGCGGCGGCATCGCGCTGCCGTTTCCGCTGCCCCGGCTGATGCACCTGAGCTCGCTGGTGATGAAGACGGTGGCCTATCGCCTGTAGAGCGCACCCTGTGCGCGAACGCTCCTGGCTCTGATCGACATCAGGGCATCGCGCACAGGGTGCGCTCCTACGCGTCGGTGACGAAAAACCCGCCTTTCGGCGGGTCTTTAGTCACATCAGGTTGCGGCCGTGGAACAGTTCCTCGATCTCGCGCCGCAGCAGCGACTCGATCCGCTGGCGCTCCTTGAACGAGAGGTCGTCCGCATGCGCCTCGAACAGGTAGGTATCGAGGTCGAAGTCCTTGATGTGCATCTTCGTGTGGAACATGTTCTCCTGGTACACGTTGACGTCGAACATCTCGTATTTCTGGCGGATGTGGCGTGCCAGGTAGTCCTGTACCGAATTGATCTTGTGGTCGATGTAATGCTTCTTGCCCTTGACGTCGCGGGTAAAGCCGCGCACGCGGTAGTCGGCGATGACGATGTCCGACTCGAAGCTGTCGATCAGGTAGTTCAGCGCCTTCAGCGGCGAGATCACGCCGCAGGTGGCCACGTCGATGTCCGCGCGGAAGGTCGCAATGCCGTTGTGCGGGTGCGTCTCCGGGTAGGTATGGACGGTGATGTGGCTCTTGTCCAGGTGCGCCACCGCGCCGGCGATCGAGTCCCGGCCCAGCTTTTCGAGCACCGGTTCCTCGGAGATCAGCATGGTCACCGAGGCGCCCTGCGGGTCGTAGTCCTGGCGGGCGATGTTCAGGATGTTGGCGCCGATGATCTCGGCCACATCGGTGAGGATCTGGGTCAGGCGATCGGCGTCGTACTGCTCATCGATGTACTCGATGTAGCGGCCGCGCTGCTCCTCGGACACCGCATAGCAGATGTCGTAGATGTTGAAGCTCAATGCCTTGGTCAGGTTGTTGAAACCCTGCAGGCGAAGACGGGGAAGTGGCTTGACCACGGCGGCTCTCCATGACCGAACGCTCGATCAGCAGTAGAGGCGGGTTAGCGACGAGGGTCCCCGCGATTGGTGTGAAGTACGAGCAATAAGCCTGCGCGACCCTTGCGAACGGCCCGCGGCGACTGAGCCACGGCCGAAAGACCGGCAAGTATGCGGTAAACGAACAAGAAATTGAACCTGCGCAAGGTCGCCAGGTTTGCCATAATGCGGCGGATTCAGGGATGGTTACATGACGGATGCCGCCATGGCGGCGAACACCGCGGATATTCCCTAAATTCAGGAGTGATTGTGGCGCAACCTCTCAAATACCAGTTGCAACAGGCCTTCGAGCGATCGCAAGCCCCGCTGGGCTTTGCTCCGGACCCCGCCTCGATGGAGCGCTTCCTGGGAATGTGCCATCGCCGCCGCTATCCCGGCAGGACCGCGATCATGCGGCCCGGCGACCCGGCCAACACCTTGTACTACGTGATCGAGGGCTCGCTGGCGGTATGCACCGAGGATGAGCAGGGGCGGGAACTGATCCTCGCCTACATCAGCCGCGGCCAGTTCATCGGCGAGATGGGCCTGTTCGTGGAGCAGTCCCAGCGCGAGTCGATGGTACGCACGCGCACCCCCTGCGAGATGGCCGAGATCAGCTACGAACGGCTGTTCCAGCTGATGGAAGGCCCGCTGCGCGAGGAATGCCCGAAGATCCTGTTCTCGATTGGCGCCCAACTCACCAATCGCCTGTTGCGCACCTCGCGCCAGGTCAGCCGCATGGCGTTCATGGATGTGACCAACCGCATCTCGCGCACCCTGCTCGACCTGTGCCAGGAACCGGATGCGATGACCCACCCCGACGGTACCCAGATCCGCATTTCGCGCCAGGAAGTGAGCCGCATCGTCGGCTGCTCGCGCGAAATGGTCGGCCGCGTGCTCAAGCAGCTGGAAGAGCAAGGCCTGATCGAAGTCGCCGGCAAGACCATCGTGGTCCGCGGCACCCGCTGATTGCCGCCGGCGCCGCCGAGTCGCCCGTGGGAGCGCACCCTGTGCGCGATGCTCCTGTTTTGACGCCGCAGCGAGGAGCATCGCGCACAGGGCGCGCTCCTACGGAACGCGTCAGGCACGGCTACAATTGGCCGATGAATGCCGCCACTCCCAACTCCTGGTTGCCGCAACCCCTGCGCAAGCTCGCCGGTCGCGCGCTGGAAACCGCGCTCAACCACACCCTCTCGCTCGACCCGGATACCCGGCAGAAGCTGGCCGGCCTGGAGGGCCGCAGCGTGCAACTGCACCTGCGCGGACCTGAAATCGTCCTCGCGGTGACCGTCGCCGACGCGCAGCTGAAAGTCGGGCCACCGCAGGACGACTCCCACCTGCGCGTCGCCGCCACGCCCGGCAGCCTGCTGGCGATGATGTTTCGCCGCGACGAGGACGGCATCGCCCCGGGCAAGGTCGAGATCGCCGGCGATGCCGAACTGGCGCGCCGGCTGGAAAAGCTGGCGAGCAGGTTCGCCCCCGATTTCGAGGAAGCCTTTGCGCGCACCTTCGGCGACGTGATCGGGGTGCCGCTGGCGCAAGCCGTGCGCAAGGGCCTGGCCCATGCCCGCGAAACCGCATCCCACCTCACCGAGGACGCCGCCGACTGGCTGCGCGACGAATCGCGGCTGGCTCTGGCACCGGGCGAGATCGAGGGCTTTCTCGACGGTGTCGACCAGGTGCGCGAGCGCAGCGAGCGGCTGGAAGCACGGGTCAAGCGACTCGCCGGCCGCCTGCAGGGTCCGCGCGCGTGACGCCGCTGAAGGTGGTGCCGCGGCTGCTGCGGGTGGCCTCGGTGTTGCTGGCCTGGCGCCTCGACGAGCTGGTCGACGCCACCCATCTGTATCGACCGCTGAAACTGTTGCGCCCGCTGCTGGCGCGGCCGCGGCCCGGCGTGGCGACGATGCCCCGCGGCCAGCGGCTGGGCATGGCGCTGACCGAGCTCGGGCCGATCTTCGTCAAGGCCGGCCAGGTGCTGTCGACCCGCCGCGACCTGATCCCGGCCGACATCGCCGACGCCTTGAGCCTGCTGCAGGACCAGGTCACCCCGTTTCCCGGCCGCGAGGCGCGCGCCATCGTCGAACGCGAACTGAGGGCGACCACCGACCAGCTCTACGCACAGTTCGACGAAACGCCGCTGGCCTCGGCCTCGATCGCCCAGGTGCACGCCGCCACCCTGCACGACGGCCGTGCGGTGGTGGTCAAGGTGCTGCGCCCCGGCATCGACGCGCGGATCGCGCGCGACGTGCGGCTGCTGCGCTCGCTGGGCGAGCTGGCCCAGCGCTGGCACCCGAACGCGGACAAGATCCGCCCGCTCGACGTGGTCGCCGAAGTCGAGAAGATGCTCGAGAACGAGCTGGACCTGCAGCGCGAAGGCGCCAGTGCCAGCCTGCTCAGGCGCAATTTCGCCAGCGGCGTCGACCTGTACGTGCCCGAGGTGTACTGGGAACTGACCAGCCAGCGCGTGCTGACCCTGCAGCGGGTGCACGGGGTCAGCAGCGACGACATCGCCGCGATCGACGCCGCCGGCATCGATCGCAAGGCGCTGGCCGTCAAGGGCGTGCGGGTGTTCTACGAGCAGGTGTTCCGCGACAATTTCTTCCATGCCGACGCGCACCCCGGCAACATCTGGGTCGACACCACACGCGTCGCCGAGCCGCGCTTCATCGCCCTGGATTTCGGCATCATGGGCTCGCTGCCCGAAGCCGACCAGTACTGGCTGGCGCAGAACTTCATCGCCCTGTTCGAACGCGACTACGCCCGCATCGCGCAGTTGCACGTGGCGGCGGGATGGATGCCGGGCGAGGTGCGGCTGGACGAGCTCGAGGCGGCCGTGCGCACGGTGTGCGAGCCCTACTTCACCCGCCCGCTGGCGCAGATCTCGCTGGCCGAGCTGGTGGTGAAGCTGTTCCAGACCGCGCGCCGCTTCGAGCTGACCCTGCAGCCGCAGCTGATCCTGCTGCAGAAGACCCTGCTCAACATCGAAGGGGTCGGGCGCATGCTCGATCCGCAGATCGACATCTGGGCGGTGGCGCATCCCGTGCTCAAGCGCATCCTGCGCGAGCGCTACAGCCCCTTGCGCAGCCTGCGCGACGTGCGCAGGCGGCTGCCGGAATGGCTGCACAACGCACCGCAGCTGCCGGAACTGGTCCACGAAGCCCTGCGCCAGCTCGGTCGCGGTGAACGGCGTGCGCTCGGCGATCCGCAGGCGCTGCAAATGCAGCGCGAGGATGCCCGGCGCCTGCACCAGCTGCTTGCCTGCAGCCTGCTCGGCAGCTCCTTGCTGGTCGCCGCCGCGCTGCTGTGGACGCTGGCCCCGCAGCACGGCGCCTGGCCGCCGCTGGGCATGGCGATCGCCGCTGCGCTCGCCTTCGCGATCGGTTGGCCACGCCGCTGATCACCGCCTTGCCGTAGGAGCCCGCTCGCGGGCGATGGCTTTTGGAGCCGGGATTCGGGATTCGGGATTCGCAAAAGCCATCGCCCGCGAGCGGGCTCCTACGAAATGGACCACGCGCATGCTTGAAATTCTCCATCAGGACGACGTGCTGATCGCGGTGAACAAGCCGGCGAACCTGGCCGTGCATCGCTCGCGCATGGTCGGCAACGCCGAGGAATTCCTGGTCGACCGGTTGCGCGAACAGCTCGGCGGCAGCGTCCATCTCGCGCACCGCCTCGACCGCGCCACCAGCGGCGTGCTGCTGGTGGCGCGCAGCCGCGAGATCGCCGCGCAGCTGGGCGAGCAGTTCATGGGTCGCCACGTGCACAAGAAGTACCTCGTCGTGGTGCGCGGCTGGCCGGAGCCGGCGGAGGGCGTGATCGACTATCCGCTGCCCGGCTCGCGCGAGACCGGGCCGCGCCGCGAAGCGCGCACGCACTACCGGCAACTGGCCGCGGTCGAGGTGCCGATCGCGCTGGGGCGCTATCCGCAGCAACGCTACGCCCTGCTGCTGGCCGAGCCGGAGAGCGGGCGCTTCCGCCAGATCCGCAAGCACCTGGCGCATATCCACCACCCGGTGATCGGCGATTGCCAGCACGGCCGCGGCGACCACAACCGCTTGTACAAGCAGCACTTCGGCTGTCACCGCATGCTGCTGCACGCATGGCGCATTCGCTTCGCGCATCCGGCGACAGGCGCGGCCATGGAGATCGAGGCGCCGCTGGACGCCGCGTTTGCCGGGCTGCTCGAGCGCTTCGCCTGGGAGCTTGAAGCAGGAGTGAGTGGAGAGGAGTGAGGAGTGGGAGAAAAGCCGAGGCACGGCTCGCTCTGGCTCGCACTCACTCCTCACTCCTCTCCACTCACTCCTGCCTTCTCCCCTACACTTCCCGCATGTTGATCGTCAGCCCCGCCATTGCCTTGCCCGAATCCGAGCTGGCCGAGCGCTTCCTGCGCGCGGACGGGCCCGGCGGGCAGCATGTGAACCGCACCGAGAGCGCGGTGGAGTTGCGTTTCGACGTGGTCAATTCCGTCGCGCTGCCGCAGGATGTCCGCGAGCGGCTGCTCGCGCGCAGGGATCGGCGCCTGACCGTCGAAGGCGTGCTGGTGATCCAGTCGCGCCGCTTCCGCGAACAGGCACGCAACCGCGACGATGCACGCGAACGACTGGCCGGGATCATCCGCGATGTACTGGTGCCGCCGCGGAAGCGGGTCGCCACACGGCCGACCCGTGCCTCGAAGGAACGCCGGCTGGTCGGCAAGCTGCAACGCGGCAGGATCAAGCAGACGCGCTCACGCCGGCCGGACGTGGAATGAGCCGGCAGATACCCACGCCAGCGCAACTGCCCGTGCGGATGCCGACACTGCCCGACCAGGGCGGCCGCAAGGCCTGCCGCGCCGCCTTGCGCCTGTGCCGCTGGAGCGTGGTGGGCAGCTTCCCCGATCTGCCCAAGGCGGTGGTGATCGCAGCCCCGCACTCGTCCTGGTGGGATGGCGTGTGGGGGCTGATGCTCAAGGCCGGCATCGGCGCCGACGTGCACTTCATGGGCAAGCAGGAGCTGTTCCGCGGCCCGCTGGGCGGCCTGCTGCGCCGGCTCGGCGGCATGCCGATCGACCGCGCCGCCGCCGAGGGCGTGGTCGGGCAGATGGTCGAGCAGTTCCGGCGCCGCGAGAAGTTCTGGCTCGGCATCGCGCCCGAGGGCACGCGCAAGCCGGTGACGCGCTGGAAGAGCGGTTTCTGGCATATCGCCCGCGCGGCCGGGGTGCCGATCGTGACGGTCTGGTTCAACTACCCCGACAAGACCATCGGCATCGGCCCGGTGTTCGAGACCAGCAACGACATGGACGCCGACCTGGCGCGCCTGCGCGCGTTCTACGCGCCATTCAAGGGCAAGCACCGCGGCGTGTAGGAGCGCACCCTGTGCGCGATGGCCTTACGCTCCGATCGGAGCATCCCGGCATCGCGCACAGGGTGCGCTCCTCTCTTACCGGGTCAGCGCTGCGAATGGCCCGGCTCGTCGTAGTCGCGGTGGGTCAGCAGGCCCGGCCGGATCAGGTCGACGAAGGCCTGCGCCTCGGGGCTGAGGAATTTCCCCTTGCGCATCACCACGCCGTAGCTGCGCGGCGGGAAGAACTGCTTCATGTTGCGCACGGCGAGGCGCTCGCTGTCCGCGGCGGTGATGCAGATGCCGGTGACGATCGAGATGCCCATGCCCATCGCCACGTACTCCTTGATCACGTCCCAGCCGCCGACCTCGATCGCCACGTGGTACGGCACCTGGCGCTGCTGGAACACCAGGTCGACCAGCCGGTAGGTGGACAGTCGCTGCGGCGGCAGGATCAGTCCGTAGGGAGAGATGTCCTCCAGCGTGATCTTTTCGCGGTTCGCCAGCGGGTGATCGAGCGGCATGATCAGCATCGGGTCGTAGTGGTGCACCGGTGCCCAGGCGATGTCGTTGGGCACGTCCAGCATCGAGCCCACCGCGAAGTCCGCGTCGTCGGCCCGCAGCAAGGCCATGCCGTCCTTGCCGGTGACATTGGCCAGTTGCAGTTGGACGGCGGGGAAGCGCTCGCGGTAGCGGCGCACCAGGTCCGGCAGCAGGTACTGGATGGTCGAGGTGCCGGCGGCAATGGTCAGCTTGCCGCCCTTGAGCCCCTTGACGCGGGCCTGGAAGTCGCGGTCCAGGGTATCCCAGCCATCGACCAGCGGCCGCGCCAGTTCGTACAGCGCCTCGCCCGCGTCAGTCAGGTTGATGCGCCGGCGTCGCCGGTCCATCAGGCTCGCACCCAGTTCGCGCTCCAGCGCCTGCAATTGCAGGCTGATGGTGGGCTGCGACAGGTACAAGGCCTCGGCCGCGCGGGTCAGCGTGCCCAGCTTGACCACGCTGACGAACGCCTTGAGCTGCTTATGGCGGTTGCCCTTGTAGTAGAACCGGCCACCGCTTTCGGCGCCCGCCTCACCGCCGGCACGCTTTTTTGGTGCACTGCGGCGTGTTTTTTTGACTTTTTTTGGCGGGTCAGCTCGATTGTTCATCTTATGTTTTCATGGTGTTGCACTTTATATTAGCCATGCTCATGATTGTGATTGAAACATTCACTTTGTCAAATACAAATATCGCACCTAGCGTGGAGCCTCCAACACACGCGGAGCGCAACCATGGCAGTACCCAAGGAAAGACTCGACAACGGCGCGCTGGAGATCCATGCCGACAGCAACGGCTATGAGGGCATCCTGACCCCGGCCGCCTTGGGCTTCCTGAGCCAGCTGCACCGTCGCTTCGAGACGCCGCGGCAGCAGTTGCTGCTGGCACGACGGGCGCGCCAGGCCGGCTACGACGCCGGCGGCCTGCCCGACTTCCGCGCCGACACGGCGGCCATCCGCGAGGCGGCCTGGCAGGTCGCGCCGATCCCGGCCGCGTTGCAGGACCGGCGGGTCGAGATCACCGGTCCGGTCGAGCGCAAAATGATCATCAACGCGCTGAATTCGGGCGCCAAGGTGTTCATGGCCGACTTCGAGGATTCGTCCTCGCCCACCTTCAGCAACCAGCTCGACGGCCAGATCAACCTGCGCGACGCGGTCGACGGCGAGATCGAGTTCCGCTCGCCCGAGGGCAAGAGCTACCGGGTCAACGACCGGCCCGCGGTGCTGGTGGTGCGGCCGCGCGGCTGGCACCTGAACGAGAAGCACGTCAGCGTGGATGGCCAGCCGATGTCGGGTGCGCTGGTCGACTTCGGCCTGTTCGCCTTCCACAACGCGCGCAAGCTGCACGAGCAACAGCGCGGTCCCTACTTCTACCTGCCCAAGCTCGAGGCCATGGAAGAGGCCGCCCTGTGGGATGAGGTGATGGCGGCGGCCGAACAGGCGCTGCACCTGCCGACCGGCTGCATGAAGGCCACCGTGCTGATCGAGACGCTGCCCGCGGCGTTCCAGATGGACGAGATCCTGCACGCGCTGCGCAGCCGCGTCGTCGGCCTCAACTGCGGCCGCTGGGACTACATCTTTTCCTACCTGAAAACCCTGCGCGGCCATCGCGACCGGCTGCTGCCGGAGCGCGCCCAGGTCGGCATGACCGTGCCATTCCTGAAGGCCTACTCGGAGCTGCTGATCAAGACCTGCCATCGCCGCGGCGCCTTCGCCATGGGCGGCATGGCGGCGCAGATCCCGATCAAGGGCGACGAGGCGGCCAACGAGGCGGCCATGGCCAAGGTGCGCGCCGACAAGCTGCGCGAAGTGCGTGCCGGCCACGACGGCACCTGGGTGGCGCATCCGGCGCTGGTTCCGGTGGCGCAGCAGATCTTCGACCAGTACATGCCGACGCCGAACCAGCTCGGCGCATTGCGCGAGGACGTCAGCGTGAGCCGCGCGCAACTGCTGGCGGCACCGAGCGGCACCGTCACCCGCGCCGGTTTCGACAACAACGTCGAGGTCTGCCTGCGCTATACCGCGGCGTGGCTGGACGGGCTCGGCTGCGTGCCGATCCACCACCTGATGGAGGACGCCGCCACGGCCGAGATCGCCCGCGCCCAGTTGTGGCAGTGGCTGCATCACGGCGACCTGGAGTTCCCCGACCACGCACCGATCGACTTCGCCCTGTTCGACCACGCGCTGGCGACCCATACCCACCGCCTGCGCGACAGCAACCACCCGGGCGCGCGTCGTGCCGACGAGGCCGCCGCCCTGCTCGGCAACATGACCCGTGCCGACCAGCTCGGCGACTTTCTCACCCTGCCCGCCTACGACCGACTCGACTGACCGCCGCCTGTAGGAGCGCACCCTGTACGCGAACGAACCCGCCGCACCCCCATTCGCGCACAGGGTGCGCTCCTACACCACCACCCCCAACGGAGCCACATCATGAAGAACACCTTGCCCACCGCCGAACAGATCTCGCTGGAGTGGAAGAACAATGCCCGCTGGACCGGCGTCCAGCGCAACTACTCGGCCGAGGACGTGGTGCGTTTGCGCGGCACCGTCGCGGTCGAGCACTCGCTGGCGCGCCGCGGCGCCGAGCGCCTGTGGAAATCGCTGCACAAGGAGGATTTCATCAATGCGCTGGGCGCGCTGACCGGCAACCAGGCCATGCAGCAGGTCAAGGCCGGCCTGCAGGCGATCTACCTCTCCGGCTGGCAGGTCGCCGCCGACGCCAACGTCGCCGGCGAGATGTACCCGGACCAGTCGCTGTACCCGGCCAACTCGGTGCCGCTGGTGGTCAAGCGGATCAACAACACCCTGCTGCGCGCCGACCAGCTGCATCACGCGGAGGGCAAGGACGACACCGACTGGCTGGTGCCGATCGTGGCCGACGCCGAGGCGGGTTTCGGTGGCGTGCTCAACGCCTTCGAGCTGATGAAGGCGATGATCGAGGCCGGCGCCGCCGGCGTGCACTTCGAGGATCAGCTCGCCTCGGTGAAGAAGTGCGGCCACATGGGCGGCAAGGTGCTGGTGCCGACCCGCGAGGCGGTCGACAAGCTCAACGCCGCGCGGCTGGCCGCCGATGTCTGCGGCGTGCCGACCCTGCTGGTGGCCCGCACCGACGCCGATGCCGCCGACCTGCTGACCTCGGACATCGACCCCAACGACAGGCCGTTCATCACCGGCGAGCGCACCGTCGAGGGCTTCTACAAGGTGCGCCCGGGGCTGGACCAGGCGATCAGCCGCGGCCTGGCCTACGCGCCCTACGCCGACCTGATCTGGTGCGAGACCAGCAAGCCGAACCTGGAGGACGCGCGCAGGTTCGCCGAGGCGATCCACGCGAAGTTCCCGGGCAAGATGCTGGCCTACAACTGCTCGC
>JAGWIC010000012.1 GCA_028866435.1 Lysobacteraceae bacterium
CCACGGCGCTGCCGGTGTGAATCAGGGCAGGCCGATATAGCGGACCGGGCCCGCGTCGTCGGCCGGCGCCAGGCAGGCCTGCGCGCCCACCGCCGCCAGCGCGTCGACCCGGCGGGCCTGGTTCGAGACAAGGGTCCAGCTAGGGCACGTCAGCCGGCCGTCGCCCACCTCGTCCTGGCCAAGCGCCTCCAGCAGCCGGTCTAGCGGCGGGGCGTGCACGGCAAACCCTTCGTTGACCAGCACCGCGCTGCCGATGCCCAGGTTGGCGCACAGCGTCCGTTTCCAGCGTGCCTCGCGCGCGTCCGCCTCGCGCGACTGCGCCACATGTGCGCGCACCTCGTCGTCCACCACCGCATCGTCGCGCAGCAGAGGCGCGGCGGCGGTCCACGCCTCCGGTGGGCACAGCTTGCTGGCGGGCGCCAGCGCGATGAAGGGGCTGATCTCGGCCGGGTAGATCCGGCAGACGTGCGGCCGTTCCTGGTAGATGCTGCAGCGCAGGCGCTCATCCAGATTGGGACAGGCGCCGGCGTGAACCGCGGTCAGGATCGCCACCACGCGGATCGGCAGCTCGCCGCTCAGTGCGCCGAAGGAGCGGCCGCGCCGGTACTGCGCGCGCCGGTCCGCAGCCTCCGGCTCCTCCAGCCAGGGCAGCGCCTCGCACAGGATCTCCACCGTATCGCCGCGCCGCAGCCAGGCGATCGCCTCGGCCCGCGTCAACGGCAGGCGCAGGTCGTGGCAACACTTGCCGCACGCGGCGCAACAGCTGAAATCGAGGTTTGCCAAGGTGGGGCCCGTCCGATGCCTGGCCCATCCGCGGCCCTGCACCGCACTGTGGACCGAATCCGCCCCGCCGATCAAGCCGCCTGCCGCCGCTAGTCCGGCGCAGGCCCGGAACCGGGTACGAAACGCTTGTCCTCGGCGCCGTTCGGCCGGACCACGATGGCGGTCGGAAAGGCGCCGCCACGATGATCCGGTTCGCCGCCGACCAGGTTGCGTGGCGTGGTGCGTGCCAACGGGTGTAGCCTCAAGATCATCGTTCGGCTCTCAGCTCGAACGATCAGTCGATTCATGGCATCACGGGCAGCGGCAAAACGCCAGATGCGTCGCTCGATAGCGATCACACGGAACCTGGCACTTAGCTCCAGCGTTGAACGTCCGCTTTTGGTGATATCTGCCATCGCCCCATCGCCCCACCGCCACACCATAAAACATTCCGATCCGAAGCCGACCACGCAAGGCAGGAATCGGGAATCCACGGTGGCGGACCCGATGGCGCTCGGGCTGGCCGGCTTGAGCGTGGAATCGGTGGCGGGGTCGATCGGAATACGCGACCGCCGATGCCGCGGCAGGGAGGAATCCGGCCGTGTGACCTTTTGCCGCTTTTCCGCCGGCGCGGCGGGCCGCATCGGGCGCGTCGTCGTAATAGACTGGGCGCGGGCTTGCCGGCGGCCGCGCCAGGGAAACGCGCGTGCGTTCGCCGCTGGGGCGGGCGGTGCGAGGCGGTGCTTCGCTGGCCGGCGGGTCGACGAGCTTGTCGTGGTGTGTGGGCAGCGCTGTCCCTGGAGTGTGTTCTTTGAACCGTTTCTGCCGTAGCCCCCTTTTCGCAGGCGCAGGCGCTTGATCCTGCCGGCACGCGGGCCTGCCGGCGGCGGGCCGTCGCCGCCTACCAGCGAGCCGTTCCTGGCCGCGCTGGCGATCGCCAGCGAGTCGCTCACGGTGCGGGCGCTGGACGATATTTTCGATGCCGCGGGGGTCCTGCTGGTTAGCCGGGAGCATGAGCTTCCTGTCGCCGTGCAGCAGCGCCTGGCGCGACGGCACCTCGCCCGGCCGATGGAGGCCTGCATCGGCATCGACGGCGGCGTCACGGCCCTGGACATCGAGGCGGCGGCCGTGGCGATGTGCCAGGGGTCGGCCTTCCTCGCGCTGCTGGTGGGGGCCGACCTCGCCCGGCTCCAGGCGCTGCTCCGTTCGATGTGGCTTTCCCCTTTCGCTTCGCTGGTGCTTTCCGTGCAGAGGGCGGTCAAGGCCGAAACCTTCGAGCATGCGGTGCTGTGCGCCATGCTGGCCGGAACGCTGGCGCTGCGGGACAAGCGCTCCGCCGTCAGCCCGGAGTCCGCCGTGCATGCCGGCCTGTTGCACGACGTCGGCGAAATGTATTTGAACCCGGACAAGCCCGGGCACGGCTCGGGCATGGACACGGATCGCTGGGTGGAAATGGCGCAACACCCCGAGGTCGGCGCGCGCCTGATCGAGCAGTTCACCGAGGGTCCGTCCGAGGTCTGGCGGGCGGTGCATGAGCACCATGAAAGACTCGACGGCTCCGGCTACCCGCGCGGCCTGGGCGGCGACGCGATGTCGCCGCTGGGCCGGTTGCTCAGCCTGGTGGAAGCGGTGTGCGGCATCCTCCGCGCCCCCGACAACCAGGGCCGGCGCGTGAAGCTGGCGGTGTCCTTCGTCGCCGGGGAGTTCGACCCGCATCTGGTATCCATCATGCTCGCGCCGATCGGCGCGTCGCTTGCCGCCAAGGTCGCGCTGCCCGCCTCGTTCGACGAAGCCGCCGCGCTGGAGCGCGCGCGGTCGATCAGGCAATGCCTGGACGTGGCGTCCCATCACCTCGACCACGTCACTCCCGCGAGCCTGACGGTCGACAAGATGGACGGGGTCGTGGCGTTCGCCCGCCGCCACGTCGCCAGGCTGGCCTTGTCCTGGGCAGCGACCGGCATCGACACCTATTTCGCGTTCAACCGCTGCCTGTCCTCGTCGCCCGGGGAAGACGAGGCGTCCTATCTCGACCTGGAAGTGGCCTCGCGCGAGCTCAAGTGGCGCATGCGCAGCCTCGCCCGGCACGTGGGCCTGATGTTGCGAAACCTGCCCCCACCGATCCCCGACACGCTGATGGCGGCGATGGCGGCACTGGACCGGGACTCGTCGCCGCCGGTCCAGTAGTATCCCGCGCCATGGGTATCGACCCGTGGGTACGCCGACCTTCGCAACGGAAGCGGCGCTTGGGCAGGGGTTGCCGTGCAGATTGCCGCTCCATCGAGCGTGGCCGAATACCCGGATCCCGGTTTTGCGAAGCATCAGGAGCCCAATGAAAAATCGACTACCGCAAGGCAAGGTTGCAAACGCAAGCTGGCTGTTTTCTGCGATGGCCTTTACCTTTACATCGGCCTGCTACGGCGTACCTTGGCGGCATGCATACACGCTTTCCTCCGCGTTATCCGCGTTGGGCTTTTTCGCAATGGCTACCCATGCCTTCATGCGCTGGGTCCAGGCGCCGGCCCGGTCAGCCAGTCAGCCGCAGGATCGGTCGGCTACGTCATACGACGCTGTTTTTCTTGGCCTGTTTGGTGCGCTGCTAGTGCTCATCGGAGCGTGGCTGCAGCTCCGCGGTTCCCTCTCGTAAGAGTTTTCCGGACCGCGCTTTTCAACAGCCATGGGCGCGAAGCGGCCGGTCGCGACTACACTCGGCCGCAGCGGAACCAGCGGCTTCCAACAACACTCGATGGCAAGGTGTCGCAATGACGGATAACCCGAAACCCTATTGGTTTCCTGCCAAGCGCTATGGCTGGGGCTGGGGACCTCCCTGCGCCTGGCAGGGCTGGGTCGTTCTCCTGGCCTACGCGCTGGTCCTGATCGCCACGAGCATTCTTTTTCCGCCGGCCGGAAATCCGCTCGCGTTCTATGCAGGGCTCGTCATCGCCACCGCAGCATTGCTGCTGGTGTGCTGGCTCAAAGGCGAGCCACCGCGCTGGCGCTCGGGCGGAGAGTGAAGTGTGCCCATTGGGTGCAAGAACAGATCTGTAGCCTCTTCGATTACAGGCATACGGCATGCGCACGCTGATCTTGCTCATCATGGTCCTCTTCACGCCATTGGCTATCGGCGCCTCGGCAGGCGCACGGTTTACCTCTTTTGGAGGCTTTCGACTTGGCATTGGAACACTCGCCGATGTCCGGGCAGTCCTTGGGCCTGCGAAAATGATCGAGTCTGGCGAAGCTGGCGAATATGAAGTGCGGCTGTGCTATCGCACCAAGCAAGCGACAGTGACGTATTTGTCGGGCGAAATGGGCGGCCCGAATCACGATTTGCTTGGTGTTTCGGTCGGAGCGACCTCGGGACCAGACATGATTGACTGCCCTCAATGGCCGGCGGCACGTCGAGAGCCGCTGCCATATCTTGCCGGGCTAACCCTTGGCATGTCGAAGAATGCCTTCAAACGAGTTGTGGGTGTCGACGTGAAACAGGACGGAGACGTTTCACGCGCGTTCTTTCTTTCTCGGCGCGATTTTACGCATACGGACCTCACCGCAATGCCACAAGATGTGCGAAACCTAGTCGCCGGCGGCGGAAGCCAAAACTGTTTGGATGTGCAAATTTCGGTCGAGGCATACTTTGCGGACGACCGGCTGACGCTTTTCAAAGTGTGGAAGGTCGAGACGCGGTGACCGATGGGCAAAGGGGTTCTACCCGAATGGCACTTACTTAAGCGGCCCATCGCCACGCAAAAAGCGGCAAGTGGTTGATTTGAAAGAGCGACTGGCGGCCGGGCAAACTGCTGGTCCGACCCAAACAGATAGCCCACGAGGCCACCAGCCGCCGGTTGTATCCCGAAAGCTTGGATTACGCGGACGAAAGCGACGGCTGATTCCGCACCGGTTAGGCTGCCCTCACTTCACTCAACAGGTCAGGATGACGATCAAGCACCTTGAGCAACTTCACCAGCGCCAGTGGGGGTTTGGTCTTGCCGGTCTCGTATCGCGAGAACGCATTGACGCCACCGCCGAAGATTTCGGCCGCTTCGCGTTGGTCGAGTGCCAGCTTCTTTCGGACACTGGCGATGAAGCTGGGATCGACGATTGAGGCATTCACCTGCTTGTTGAAATCCAGCATCACCGCACTGGTCCGTACCGACTCAGCAACATCCAGGATCATTTCCCCGCAGCTCGGACAGAAGTCACCCGTGACGCCAGGAATGAGGGTCGATTCGCCCTTGTAGGTATAGGGCAGGTCGCGGGTGTCTCGCACGAGTTCCACGCCTGCACACGATGGACATTTCATGGTCAAAGCTCCTTGAAGGACACGATGAGCACATCATCGACGACCGTCAGTTTGAGGTAGACCTCGCCGGCGGACGTGCAAGGCCGATACACGTCTTGCCACACCCGATGATCCGCATGCGTAGTCATGCTCTTGTAGAAATCCTTCGGGGTCAGCGAGGCAACCACGCTGACGATGCCGTCAAAGTCGAAGCCCAGGGCGGCACCTCCTGCCAAGGCCGAGAAGGTAGAGCGCACCTTGCCGTCGGCAAGCAAGGTCTTCACGACGGCCAGCTTGCGATGAGGCGTGCTCTTCTCCATGCGGCAAGCCTAACCTAATAGGTTTAATTAGGCAAGTAGGTTAATGATGCTGGCGAGAGCCGTTCGCGTTTGCTGCCGCAGCGCCAAGCTACGTGCTCAGTGCCGACAAGCGAAGCACTGGGTTGGGGACCAAAGTTCGGACAAAGTGCTCAAATTTTGGTATCCCGCACAACACCACGAATAAGCGCTTTGCCGGCCGGGACACACGGCGATTGCACCATCTCGACGCATTGTCCATCATGGTGCAATGAATGCGATGGCGTGGCGCGAGTGGGCGGAGCAGATGGCGACGGGGCTGGCCCTGGTCGACGCCGGCTTGTGCCTGCGCTGGATCAACCCGGCGCTGGCCGAGGCCCTGGCGCTGGGCCCGCGCAGCGTGATCGGGCTGCCGCTGGCGGCGGTGCTGGCCCGGCCGGACGGGCTGCAGCAGGCGGCGCGGGTGCTGGCCGAGCGGCATGCCCTGCAGTGGCGGGGCGTGTCGCTGCTGGCGGGCAACGGACGCGAGCTGCTGGCCGACATCGCGGTGCAGCCGTTCGGGGAGGGCCTGCTGCTGGAGGTGCATCTGCTCGGCGAACCGGACCCGGCCGGCTCGCCGCTGTCGGCCACGCTGCGCGGTTTCGCGCATGAGGTGAAGAACCCGCTGGCCGGCTTGCGCGGCGCGGCGCAGCTGCTGCAGCGGCGGGTCGACAGCGAGGACCTGCGCGACCTGGCCGGCCTGATCATCGACGAGGCCGACCGGCTCGGTATCCTGGCCAACCGGCTGCTGCACCACCACGGCGCCGCCCAGCTGGCGCCGGTGAATATCCATCACCTGCTCGAACGCCTGACCGACCTGTTGCAGGCCGAGCCCGCCTCGCCGCGGTTGCGGCATGACTACGACCCCAGCGTGCCCGACCTGGTCGCCGACGCCGACCGCCTGCAGCAGGTGCTGCTCAACCTGGCGCGCAACGCGCAGGAAGCGGGCGCGGCCACCTTGACCCTGCGCACCCGGGTCGAACACGGGTTGCGCCTGGGCGAGCGGGTGCTGCGCATGGCGCTGCGGGTGGACGTGCTCGACGACGGCCCCGGCGTACCGCCCGCGTTGCGCGACAGCCTGTTCCAGCCGCTGGTGTCCGGCCGCGCCGACGGCACCGGCCTCGGCCTGGCGCTGTCGCGCGAGATTGCGCTGGAACACGGCGGCGACCTGCGCTTCGCCAGCCGGCCCGGCGAAACCGTGTTCTCGCTGTACCTGCCGCTGGAGCGAACCCATGACTGAGTGCAAACCATGACCGGCGCGACCATGAGCGAACAGATCTGGGTGGTCGACGACGACCGTGGCGTCCGCCTGGTGCTGACCGAGGCCCTGCGCGACGCCGGCCTGGCGGTGCGCGAGTTCGGCGACGCCGACGGCGTGCGCCAGGCCTTGCCGCTGGAGCGTCCCGCCCTGCTGCTGATCGACGTGCGCATGCCCGGCGAGAGCGGCCTGAGCCTGCTCACCGAGTTGCAGGCGCAAGCGATCGGGCCGGTCATCGTGATGAGCGCCTACACCGACGTGGCCACCACCGCCGCGGCGTATCGCGCCGGTGCGGTCGACTACCTGGCCAAGCCGTTCGATCTCGATCATGCGGTGGCGGTGGTGCAGCGCGCGCTGGCCGCGGTGGCCGCGCCGACCGTCGCCGCTGCCGGCGCCGCGCCGAGCCACGCCCTGCTCGGCGAGAGCGCGGCGATGCGCGAAGTGTTCCGCCTGATCGGCCGCGTCGCGGCCAGCGACCTCAACGTACTGGTCACCGGCGAAACCGGCACCGGCAAGGAGCTGGTCGCGCGTGCCCTGCACGAGGAAAGCGCGCGCCGCGAGCGGCCGTTCGTCGCGCTCAACACCGCGGCGATTCCCAGCGAGCTGCTGGAAAGCGAGCTGTTCGGGCACGAGGCCGGCGCCTTCACCGGCGCCACCCGCCGCGTGGCCGGGCGCTTCGAGCAGGCCGAGGGCGGCACGCTGTTCCTCGACGAGATCGGCGACATGCCGCTGGCGCTGCAGACGCGCCTGTTGCGGGTGCTTGCCGGCGGCGAGTTCTACCGGGTCGGCGGGCGCGAGCTCATCCGCGGCAACGTGCGCATCGTCGCCGCCACCCACCAGGACCTCGCCGCGCGCGTGGCCACCGGCCAGTTCCGCGCCGACCTGATGCATCGCCTCGACGTGGTGCGCATCGAGCTGCCGTCGCTGCGCCACCGGCGCAGCGATATCCCGCTGCTGGCCGAATACTTTCTGGCCGCTGCGGCGAAGGAGCTGAGGCTGCCGCCGAAGCGCTACTCCCGCGCCGCGCTGAAGCTGGTCGCCCAGCGCGACTACCCCGGCAACGTGCGCGAGCTGGAAAACCTCTGCCGCCGGCTGGCGGTGATCGCGCCGGGCAACGAGATCCTGCCCGCCGACCTGGGCGACAAGCCGGCCGCCGTGGCCAGTGGCGAATGGACCGACGCGCTGCGCGAATGGGCGCTGGCGGCGCTGGCCGCGGGCGAGGCCGACATCCACGGCCGCGCCCGCGATGCCCTCGACCAGACCCTGTTGCAGGCCGCCCTGCAGGTCAGCGACGGCCATCGCCAGCATGCCGCACAGGCGCTCGGCGTCGGCCGCAACACCCTCACCCGCAAGCTCGGCACCTCGCGCACCCGCCAGCCCTGACAAGGCCACACCCGGGCCGGTAGGAGCCCGCTCGCGGGCGATGCTCTTCCGAATCCCGAATCCCGGCCAAGAAGCATCGCCCGCGAGCGGGCTCCTACCGGCGCGGACCAGCGGCGCCTGCCTACACGGGCTCTTTGCATCCGCCCGAAGACACTGGCCAGCGGCCCCCCGGCGGCACGGAAGCGCGCACCGGCCGGGACGGCTTCGTGTTCCAACCGGGATTCGCCGATGCCCGAGCTGTGTTCGCTGCCCGATGACGCCATGCTGGACCGCCTGCAGCGCGGTGCCTTCGGCTACTTCGTCGACACCATGAACCCGCGCAACGGGCTGGTGCCCGACACCTCGCGGCCGCACTCGCCGGTCAGCATCGCAGTGGTCGGGTTTGCGCTGTCGGCCTATCCGGCGGCGGTCGAGCGCGGCTGGATGGATCGCGCCGAGGCGCTGCGCCGCAGCCTGCTGGCGCTGCGCTTCTTTCGCGACAGCGACCAGAGCGGCAGCCCGACCGCCACCGGCTACCGGGGCTTCTACTACCACTTCCTGGATATCCATTCCGGCACGCGGGTATGGCAGTCCGAGTTGTCGATGATCGACAGCGCCCTGCTGCTCGCCGGCGTGCTCACCACCGCGACCTACTTCACCGGCGCCGACGCCGGCGAACGCGAGCTGCGCGAACTGGCCGACCTGCTGTACCGGCGCGTCGACTGGCGCTGGTCGCAGGATGGCGCCGGCACCATCCGCCAGGGCTGGAAACCGGAGTGCGGCTACCTGCATTACGGCTGGGAGGGCTACAGCGAGGCGATCGTGCTGTACGCGCTGGCGTTGGGCTCGCCGACCCACCCGATCTCCGCCGACTGCTACCCGGCCTGGACCGCCACCTACCAGTGGGAAAACCTGTACGACCAGGATTTCCTCTACGCCGGCCCGCTGTTCGTGCACCAGTTTTCGCAGGCGTGGATCGACCTGCGCGGCATCCGCGACCGCTTCATGCGCGAAAAGCGCTCGGACTATTTCGAGAACAGCCGCCGCGCGGTCCTCGTGCAGCGCCAGTACGCCCGGCTCAATCCCGGCGAGTTCGTCGGCTACGACGAAAACGGCTGGGGCCTGTCGGCCTGCGACGGGCCCGGCGACGGCCAGGCGCAGGGGCAGCAGCAACGCCGCCTGTTCGGCTACGCCGCGCGCGGCGTGCCCTACGGCCCGGACGACGGCACCTTGTCGCCGCCGTCGGTGCTGGCCTCGCTGCCGTTCGCACCGGACCAGGCACTGGCCGCGCTGCGCACCATGCTGCGGCGCTACCCGCGACTGCTCAGCCAGGACCGCCTGACCACCGGCTTCAACGCCACGCTCAGCGACGCCGACGGCCAGCCGTGGATATCGCCGGGGCACTACGGGCTCGACCAGGGCATCGTGTTCATGATGATCGAAAACCATCGCAGCGAAGGGATCTGGCAATTGCTGCGGAGTTGCGGCTACCTCGCCGACGGCCTGCGCCTGGCGGGCTTCAGCGGCGGCTGGCTGCAGGCGCCGGCCGCGACGGCGGCGCCGCGATGACCGCCCGCTTCGACGTCCCCCGCGGCACCCCGGCCGACGCGTTCGAGCGCAAGCGCCTGGCCGAAGTGCATCCCGCGGCATGGCGCAACCCCGAGCCGTCCGCGCCGTACCAGCTGGCGATCGTCGGCGCCGGGCCGGCCGGGCTGACCGCCGCCAGGGAAGCGGCAAGCCTCGGCGCCCGGGTGGCGCTGATCGAACGCCACCTGATCGGCGGCACCTGCTTCAACAGCGGCTGCATCCCGTCCAAGACCCTGATCCGCACCGCCAGCGTGTACGCGGAAATGCGCGACGCCACCCGCTATGGCGCGCAGCGGCCGGCCGCCGACATCCGGGTCGACTTCGCCGCCGCGATGGCGCGCCTGCGGCGCGTCCGCAGCCACCTCACCGCCACCACCTCGGTGCGCCGGCTGGCGGCCAGCGGCGTGGACGTGTTTTTCGGCCACACCCGTTTCGAGGGTGTCGACAGCCTCAGTGTCGACGGCCAGCCGTTGCGGTTCGAGAAGGCGCTCATCGCCACCGGTGCGCGGCCGCACATTCCCGACATTCCCGGCCTCAGGCAGGCCGGCTTCCTGACTAACGCCACCGTGTTCGACCTGACCGAATTGCCGCCGCGGCTGCTGGTGATCGGTGGTGGCCCGCTCGGCTGCGAGCTGGCCCAGGCCTTCCAGCGGCTCGGCTCGCGGGTCACCATCGTGCAGGACTGGCCGCTGTTCCTGCAGCACGAGGAGCGCGACGCCGCGCAGACCCTGTCCGACGCGTTCGCCCGCGACGGCATCGAGGTGCGCCTGAACACCGATGCCACCGCGGTGCGCGTGGAGGGCGGCGAAACGCTGGTCGACCTGGTCAGCGCCGACTACCGCAGCACGATCCGGGTCGACGCCATCCTGGCCGGGGTCGGTCGCCGGCCCAACGTGCAGGGGCTGGCGCTGGAAGCGGCCGCGGTCGACTACGACGACCGCGGCGGTATCCGCGTCGACGACCAGCTGCGCAGCAGCAATCCGCTTATCTTCGCCGCCGGCGACGTCTGCCTGGAGGACAGGTACACCGACCTCGCCGAAGAATCGGCCCGCATCGTGGTGCGCAACGCCCTGCTGGGCGGTTGCGAGCGGCTGAGCGCGCTGGTGGTGCCCTGGTGCACCTACACCGACCCCGAGATCGCCCACGTCGGCATGTACGTGCGCGAGGCAAACGCGCGCGGCATCCCGGTCAAGACCTTCACCGTCCCGATGCACCAGAACGACCGCGCCGTGACCGACAGCGAGGAAGGCGGCTTCGTCAAGATCCATGTCCGCGAGGGCAGCGACACCATCCTCGGTGCCACCATCGTCTCCCGCGACGCCGGCGAGATGATCAACGAGATCACCCTGGCGATGGTGGCAGGCATCGGCTTGCGCACCCTGGCCCGGGTGATCCATGCCTACCCGACCAAGACCGAGGCGATCCGCGACGCCGCGATGGCCTACAACCGCACCCGGATGACGCCACGCCTGCTGGCGCGCCTGCATCGCTGGCTGGCGCGCTGATCCGCTTACGCCCGCTTGCCGTGTGCCGGCCTACAATCGGACGCTCGCAGCCGCGCCCTTCCTCCACCTCACGCAAGGAAAACCTATGCAACTCGGCATGATCGGTCTCGGCAAGATGGGCGCCAACATGGCGCAGCGGCTGCTCGAGGGCGGCCACCGGGTCGTCGGCTTCGACCCGGCCGCACCGGCGCGCAAGCAGCTGGAAGAGCGTGGCGGCGGCTCCGCCGATTCGCTGCCGGCGCTGGTGCAGGCGTTGCCGGCGCCGCGCGTGCTGTGGCTGATGGTGCCCTCGGGCAAAGTCACCGACGACACCGTCACCGCCCTGCTCGGCCTGCTCGAAGCGGGCGACACCATGATCGACGGCGGCAACTCCAACTACAAGGATTCGCTCGGCCATGCGGCCCGCTGCGCCGGGCATGGCGTCCACTATGTCGACTGCGGCACCAGCGGCGGCGTGTGGGGCCTGGCCGAGGGCTACAGCATGATGATCGGCGGCGACGAGAGCGTGGTCGAAGGGCTGCGGCCGATCTTCGAAACGCTGGCGCCGGGCAAGGACAAGGGCTGGGGCCGGGTCGGCCCGGTCGGCGCCGGCCACTACACCAAGATGGTGCACAACGGCATCGAATACGGCCTGATGCAGGCCTATGCCGAAGGCTTCTCGATACTCCAGCACAAGCAGGAGTTCGGCCTCGACCTGGCCCAGATCGGCGAGATCTGGCGCCACGGCAGCGTGGTGCGCTCGTGGCTGCTCGAACTCACCACCGATGCGCTGGGCAAGAACCCCGGCATGCAGGGCATCGCGCCGTACGTGGTCGACTCCGGCGAAGGCCGCTGGACCGTCGATGCGGCGATCGAACTGAGCGTGTCCGCGCCGGTGATCACCCTGTCGCTGATGGAGCGCTTCCGCTCGCGCGACAAGGATTCCTTCGCCGACAAGCTGCTCGCCTCCATGCGCAACGAATTCGGCGGCCACGCGATCACCCGGGAGTAACTCCCGCGGTGGCGACGGCTCGCGCGTGCGGTCGAAACGAGCCGCCTGTCGGGCTTTCTCGGCCGGGTCGCGAATCCGTCTGTGCGGCCCCTATTTCCCCCGCTTCCTGGCCCATGGCGCCACCATGGGGAACCAGAAGCGGTCGAGTTCTGCCCTCGCATAGCCGAATTTCCGCCTCGACCACCCAGGCCCGACAGGCGGCTAGCACACGCGGTCGGCCGGATGGTGGACGCCGTCGTTCACGGGCACGGGCTCGAGCGCGAAGGGGTCGACGCCCTCGAGGCATCCCACGTTGTAGCCATACTGGTCCGGAAACGAACGACGCTGGTGATGCGTGTAGATTCCGCAGACGGCGCAGAAATAATGCTTCGCGACCCGGCTGTTGAACTGATAAAGCCGCAATGCCTCGTGGCCCGTGAGCACGGTGATGCCGGACAGGGCCACCGAGGCCACGATGGCGCCCCGCCTGCGGCAAAAGGAGCAATCGCAGCGACGCGGATAGACGATGCCATCGGGCAGGTCGAGTTCCAGCACCACCGCGCCGCAGTGGCAGGAGAGCCGATGCCTGGGCAGGATCGCGACGCCGGCAACCGATTTGATCATGGGGGCTCGGAAAGAACGTGGTCATGCGGCATGACGCCGGGGTGACGGGTCGGCTGCGGCGGCGCCGGGCGTGCCCGCTGGCGTCCGCCACGACCCGCCGCGGGTGGTGGCCTAGCGATGAAACTCGCCGCACCGTTCGGGCTGGTAGGTGATCTCCTTGACCTGCACCCGCAGCATGCCGCCGCCCGGCTTGGGCCACTCGATCGCGTCACCCTGCGAAAGCCCGAGCATCGCACTGCCGACCGGCGCCAGGATGGAAATGGTCTTTCCGCTGGAATCGACATCCCTGGGGTATACGAGCGTCAACTCGAACTCCTCGCTGGAGGATTCCACCACGAATCGCACCGTCGAGTTCATCGTGACCACGGTCGGCGGCATCTCCTTCGGCTCCACCAGCCGGGCCGTCGCCAACTCCGCCTCCAGTTCCGCCCGCCCCATGAACGCGCCGTCCGGCAGCGAGCCCATGAGGGCGTCCAGCCGGTCCGCATCCAGGGTCGAGATGATGATTTCGGGTCTGTTCGTCATGTCTTCCTCCACGACATCGAGCTGCAGCAGGCGGACTTCCACTCATGGGCGCTTCAACGCGCAAATCAGGCGGCGGGGCCGCCGCTCGCGCACTAGGTCTTGCGGCGGGCCGGCGGCTTCGGCCTGGGCAACGGCATCAGATGCGCGGTTTCCAGGATCAGGCGCCGAAGGGCGTCCGAATCGTCGAGCAGCTCGTCGGCAACGGGGTAGTCCTTGGCGCCAGGATAGGGCGGCCGCTGCGGCAGGTGGGGCGCAAGGGCCGCGGCGGCGGCGGACGGCTTGACGAAGAGACTGTTGTCGCAGGCGAAGGCGACGACCTTGCCGTCGACGTACAGGGCGTACTCGCCGAACATCTTCCGCTGCGTCAGCCTGTCGCCGAGGGCGATCTGGTCCGTCAGATAGTCGATGTAGTCAAGATCGGTAGCCATGCGGTTCGTGCCATCCCCTGCGTGGGTTGAAATGATAAGGCGGTACCGCGCTACCTCAAAGCTCCAGCTCAAGAGCCGCTCCCGCCGGCAATGCCCGCCACTGCAGGTCGAGTTCGCCGATGCGATCGCGGATGGCAAGGATATCGCCACAGGCCAGCGGCAGGGGCGGGCACTCGCGGGCACCACAGGTGACCCGATACAGATCGAGCAGGTCCGCCGGCGAGCCTGCAGCGCCGGACCAGGCGTCGCCCTGAATCACCTCGACCAGGCGCTCCACGCCATCACTCTCCGTCTCGGCGCCCATCCTGGCGATGGCCTCCCCGTCACGGACCCGGCCGAGGAAGCCGCGTCTGTGCAGGGTGCTTTCCACAGCGTAGTGCACCATGTCGTGCGGAATGATGCCCTGCTTCGGGCAGTCGACGGATTCGCTGAGGTCGCCCCGATAAACGACCATCCGGTCGTACTTGCCGTTGCCCTTCACGAAGGAAATCTTCATCGCCATGTCCGGAAAGTCGAGGGAGTCGGGCCCAGATTTGTAGCACTCGATGGCAATCCGCCGCCGCCGTGCATGCTACGAAGCCTCAACCCAGGCGCAGCAGCTTGCGTACGGCGGGCAGGTTGCGGCGGCTGATTTCGGGGCTGCTCTCGGTGCCGTCGAGGCGGGCCAGCACGCGGCCGTCGGGGAGCGTTTTCAGGCCGAGAAGGCGGGCCGGGGGCACCAGGCAGTTGCGGTGCAGGCGGATCAGTTGCGCGGGGTAGGCTTCCTCGAGCTGGCGCAGCGAGTCCTCGATCAGCAGTTCGCCGCGGCGATGCTGCACGACGACGTATTTCTCCTCGGCGATCAGGCACAGCACTTCGTCCAGCGCGATGCGCACCTGTTCGGCGCCGAGGCGGCCGTGCAGGTAGGCGACGGTATCGCGCGGGGTTTCGTCCAGCCGCCGTTGCGCGCGCTGCAGCGCTTCGCGCAGGCGTTCGAGCCGTACCGGCTTGAGCAGGTAGTCGACCGCGCCCAGCTCGAATGCGGTGAGCGCGTGGCTGTCGTAGGCGGTGCAGAAGATCACGTGCGGGCGACCGCGCGGGGCCAGCCGCTGGGCGAGGGCGATGCCGTCGATGCCGGGCATGTTGATGTCGAGCAGCAGCGCGTCCGGCTGCAGCTCGTCGAGCAGGCCGAGCGCGGCCTCGCCGTCGTCGACGCTGCCGACGATCTCGACCCCCTCGCATTCGCCGGCCAGGGCGATCAGTCGCGCCCGCGCCAGCGGTTCGTCGTCGACGACAAGCAGGCGCATCAGCCGGGCCGCCCCGGCAGTTGCAGCAGCACCACGAAGCGGTCGCCCTGCACGCCGGCCTCGACCACCGCCTGCGGGCCGTAGCGGTAGGCGACGCGCTTGCGCACGTTGTCCAGGCCGTGGCCGTTGCCCGGCGCGGCCGGCGTGTCCGGCAGCGGGTTGACGATCTCGATGCGCACGCCGCTGCCCTCGCGGCGGCCGCGCAGCAGCACCTCGCCGCCGCCGCGGATCGGCTGGATGCCGTGGCGCACGGCGTTCTCGACCAGCGGCTGCAGCAGCAGGCGCGGCAACGGGAAGTCGGCGGGCAGCGCGTCGATGTCGCGCTGGATGCGCAGGCGCGGACCGAGGCGCAGCTGCTCGATGGCGAGGTAGCGCTCGACCAGGGCCAGTTCCTCGCCGAGCGTGCCGTCGCCGATGTCGTGCTGGCCCAGCGCGGCGCGGAACAGCTCGCACAGATCTTCCACGGTGCGCTCGGCCGCGGCGGGGTCGACCCGGATCAGGGCCGCCACCGTGTTCATGCTGTTGAACAGGAAATGGGGCCGGATGCGCGCCTGCAGGGCCTCGACCTGGGCGCGGCTGACCGCGGCCAGCCGCGCCTGCCACTGGGTCAGCACGTAGAAATAGCGCAGCATGGCCGCGCCGAGCAGGGCGGCGATCAGTGTGTTGTCGCGCACGAACGTCAGCATGCTGCTGCCGATCATCTCCATGTCCAGCGCGCGGTCGAGCCAGCGCGCGGTGCTGCTGGCGGCGAACACGATCAGCACGATGATCAGCCAGACCCCGAGGTACGGCATCCGCCCGGGCAGCCGCAGCAGCACGGTGCGCAGCTTGCACAGCGTCACCGCGATCACCATCGCCAGCCAGGTCACGAACAGCATGCTGACGCTGTACGCTTGCCAGTCGCGCTGGTCGTCGCGCGCCAGCCACATCACGGTGACGGTCAGCGCGCCGACGACGAACAACGCGAACAACGCCGGCAGCTGGCAGAAGTCCGGCAACGGGCTCTGTTCGACCACGCCGTGCGGGCGTCTGGGGGGCGGGAAGGCGCGCATGCCGCCAGTATGCCGCAGGCCCGGGCCGGTCAAGGAATCCGGACGAACCGCTGCCCCAGCCAGCGACGCAGGTCGGCAATTTCCTCGGCGCACACCGAATGCGCCATCGGGTAGCTGTGCCAGTCCACCGCGTAGCCCAGCGACTGCAGCAGTGCGTGCGATTCCACCCCGCGCTGCGGCACCACCACCGGATCGGCGCTGCCGTGGCCCCAGAAGATCGGCGTGGCGGCATTCGCGCCGGCGCGCTCGGCCGCCAGCGTGGCCGCCAGCGGCAGGTAGGCCGACAGCACGATGATGCCGGCCAGCCGCTGCGGGTGCCGCAAGCCGGCAGCCAGGGCGATCGCGCCGCCCTGCGAAAAGCCGGCCAGCACGATCCGCTCGCTGGGCACGCCGCGCTCGTGCTCGCGCGCGATCAGCGCCTCCACCTCGGCGAACGAGGCGCGCATGCCGGCCTCGTCCTGGCGTGCGTTGAGGTCGAAGCCGGCGATGTCGTACCAGGCCCGCATCGGCACGCCGCCGTTGATCGTCACCGGCCGCACCGGCGCATGCGGGAACACGAAGCGCAGCGCCGGCCAGTCGGGCGCCACCAGCTCCGGCACGATCGGCGCGAAGTCGTTGCCGTCGGCGCCCAGGCCGTGCAGCCAGATGACGCTGTAGCGGGGATGGGCGGCGGTTTCGTGTTCGACGGTCGGCAGGGGCATGGCACGGATCGACGGCGGGGGAAGGGCCGCCATCGTAGCAGTCACCACCATCCCCCTCGCCCTGTAGGAGCCCGCTGGCGGGCGATGCCGTTGCTCTGATGGTTGGAGAGATTCAGAACAACAGCATCGCCCGCCAGCGGGCTCCTACAACGACGGCGGGTTATTTTTCGACGTCCAGCCCCAGCTCGTAGGCGAAGAACGTCAGGCCGATGGCGGTGTCGCCCACGCGCTGGCTGAAGGGGGCGCCGATGCCGTGGCCGGCGTTCATGCGGGTGAGCAGCAGGATCGGCCGGTTCGAGCGGCTGGCGTTCTGCAGGGCGGCGGTGAACTTGCGCGATTGCCACGGTGCCACGCGCGGGTCGTTGGCGCCGGTGGTCATCAGCACCGCCGGGTAGGCGGTCTGCGGCCGCACGTTCTGCAATGGCGAGTAGGCCAGGGTGGCCTTGAACTGCGCCGGGTCGCCGATGCTGCCGTATTCGCTGACATTGTACGCGCCGTTGGCGAAGGCGGTCTCGTGGCGCAGCATGTCGTAGATGCCGACCCTGGCCACCACCGCGCGGTAGTCGCCGGGATGCTGCACGATCTGCGCGCCCATCAGCAGGCCGCCGTTGCTGCCGCCGAGGATGCCCAGGTGCGCGCGGTCGGTCCAGTGGCTGTCGACGAGCGCCAGCGCGGCGGCGTGGAAGTCGTCGAACACGTTCTGCTTGTGCAGCTGCTGCCCCTGCGTGTGCCACCGCTCGCCGTTCTCGTTGCCGCCGCGGATATTGGCGTAGGCCAGCACGCCGCCGCGTTCCAGCCAGGCCAGGTAGGGCCCGATGAAGCCGGGCTTGACCGGGATGTCGAAGCCGCCGTAGCCGTACAGGATGGTGGGCCGCGCGCCGTTCGGGGTGGTGCCCGGCAGCGACAGCACGGTCACCGGAATCGTCGTGCCGTCTTTCGATGTGCCGTCGATGCGTTGCACGACCACCTTCGAGTAGTCGGCCGCCGGCTTCACCTCGAACACGGTTTTCAGGCGGCCGCTGTTGCCGTCGTACTCGGCCCAGCGGGTGGGCGTGGTCCAGCCGCTGTAGCTGATCAGCGCCCGCGCCTGCCCGGCTTCGGAAGCGATATCGCCCACGCCGCTGCCGTGCGCCGGCAGTGGCAGGCGGCGCACGAATTTCGCCGCATGGTCGTACTGCTCCACCCACCAGTCCGGTCCCCAGCTGCGCACCACCAGGAAGCCCTCGCCGAGCGGTGCCACCTGCTGCAGCGCGCCCTCGCGCTGGCCCCCCAGCACCTCGCCGGCCTTGCCGCTGGCGTCCACCGCCAGCAGCTTGCCGCGCGGCGCGCCGGCGAAGCTGGCCACATACAGGCGCTGGCCCACCCAGCCGGCGAAGCGCACGTCGGCGGCATCGCCCAGCGCCTGCTTCCACGCGTCGCCTTCGCGCAGCCATAGCTCGGCCGGGCCGCCGTCGCCGACGTTGGCCAGCACCGCAAGCTGCTTCGCGCCGGGCGAGGAAAGCAGCCGGTATTCGGCCACCCTGGAGTAATCCTTGCCGAACACCGCGACGTCTTTCGCGGCCGCTTCGCCCAGCACGTGGTGCACCAGCGCGGCGTGGAACTGCACCACCTCGCGCCCCGCGGGCGGCGGCGGGAAGCGCACGTAGGTGAAGCCCTTTTCATCCGCATCCCAGGCCAGCCCCTGCGGCGTGGTGCCGCCGCCGGCCCACGGCAGGCTGTCGGCCAGGGTCTTGCCGCTGGCCACGTCGAGCACATGGATGGTGGTCAGCTCGCTGCCGCCCTCGGCCGTGCCATAGGCCAGGTAACGGCCGCTGGGCGAAGGCCAGTAGCCGGTGATCGCGGTGCGGCCGTGGTCGGCATTCGGATCCACCAGGGTTTTCGCCGCGCCCTCTGGCCACGCCTGCGCGATCAGCACGGGCTGCGGCTGCGGCGGTGTCTGCTGCAGGTAGAACAGGGTGTTGCCGGCCAGCGTCGGGCCGGAGCGGGTGGTCGAGGTGATCGCCAGCTGCCGCACCCGCGCGGCGATCGCCCGCGCCTGCGGCATCGCCGCGAGCCGCGCCTCGGTATAGGCGTTCTGCGCGGCGATCCACTGCTGCACGCGGGGATCGTGCGGGTTCTCCAGCCAGCGGTAGGGATCGGCCACGGTGACGCCGTGGAACACGCTGGACGCCGCCCGCGCCGGGGTCGCGGGCGGCAGCTGCTGGCCGGGGTCGATCAGCGCGGTCTTGCCCGGTTCGCGCGGCGTCGGCGGGATCGGCGGCAGCTGCGCGGCGGCAGCGGCACTGCACAGGCAGGCGGCAAGGAGGAGGGCGAGGCGCATGCGAACTCTCCGTGGGCGGGACAGGTGCGCAGGGTAGCGCCATGCGGCGAACGCTGCAGCGCCGGGCAGGGGTGACTTCCGGCAGGGTCGGCCGCGTGCGCCCGGCGGGCTCGGTTATGCTGGTTTTTTACCTGGGGACCATCCATGCGCCGACTGCTGCTTGCCACCCTCGTTGCGCTCGCCGCCTTGCCGGCCGCTGCCGCCAGCAACGCCCCGCTCGACCTGCAAACCATCATGGCCAATCCCGACTGGATCGGCCATGCGGTGGAAAACCCGTACTGGAGCGCGGACGGGCACAGCCTGTACTACGCGGTCAAGCGCGACGGCGACAGCGTGCGCGACCTCTACCGCGTGAACGCGGCGGGCGGCGCCGGCAGCCGGCTCGATCCCGCCGCGATGGCGCAGGCCGATGGCCCGCCGGTGTACGACCGCAGCCGCACGCATGCCGCCTTCATCCTGCACGGCGACGTGTTCCTGGTGGACCTCGCCAGCGGCCGCCGCGTGCAGGTGACGCGTACGCCGCAGGCCGAATCCTCGCCGCAGTTCTCCGCCGACGGCCGCACGCTGCAGTTCCGCGCCGGCAACGACTGGTACCGCTACGGCCTCGCCAGCGGCGTCACCTCGCCCGCCGCGATCCTGAAGTTCGCCGACGATCCGCAGGCGAAGCAGCCCGACGCGCTGGAGCGCCAGCAGCTGGCGCTGTTCGGCACGTTGCGCGAATTGAAGGCCGACCGCGACGCACAGCGCGCGCAGCAACAGGCACTGGACGCCGCCGACCCCGGCCGTGCGCCGCAGCCGTTCTGGCTGGGCGACAAGGTCAAGGCGGTGGACACCGAGCTGTCGCCCGATGGCCGCTGGATGCTGGTGGTCACCGCGCCCGCGCAGCACGACGGCGGCAAGGCGCCGGACGTGATCCACTACGTCACCGACTCGGGCTACACCGAGGTGCAAAAGGCGCGCACCTACGTGGGCCGCAACGACCCGGCACCGCAGTCGCTGCTGCTGCTCGACCTTTCCGCGCACAAGGTGTGGCCGCTCGCCAGCGACCGGCTGCCCGGCATCAAGGACGACCCGCTGAAGGCGATCCGCGCGCAGACCGTGGCCGCGCTGGAAAAGGCCGGCCACGGCGACGAAGCCAAGGCGCTGAAGGCGCCGGCGGTGCGCCCGGTGACCATCGCCAGCGACGGCAGCGGCGGCGGCATCGCGTGGAGCGACGACGGCAGCCAGGCCGCGGTGCAGCTGCGCGCGATCGACAACAAGGACCGCTGGATCGCCAGCGTCGATTTCGCCAGGCACGCGCTGGTGCCGCAGGACCACCTGCACGACAACGCCTGGATCAACTGGAGCTTCAACGACTTCGGCTGGCTCAAGGACGGCCGCACGCTGTGGTACCTCAGCGAGGCCAGCGGCTGGTCGCGCCTCTACACCAAGCCGCTGGACGGCAAGGCGAAGGCGCTCACCGACAACAGCCGCTTCGAAGTGAGCGCGCCGGCGCTGAGCCCCGACGGCCGCTGGTTCTACCTGCTGGCGAACAAGGCGGCGCCGTACAGCTACGACGTCTATCGCGTACCCGCCGCCGGCGGTTCGTTGACCCGGGTGACGCACTACGAAGGCGTGGACGGCTTCACGCTGTCGCCCGACGGCAGCCGGCTCGCCGTGCTGCACTCGGCGCCGTACCTGCTCGACCAGCTCGCGGTGCAGGATGCCGCCGGCGGCACGCCGCGCGAACTCACCGACACCATGAAGCGCGCGTACACCGCGCACCACTGGATCCAGCCGCAGTTCGTCGAGGTGCCCTCCTCGCACGGCGCCGGCGTGGTCTACGCCAAGTACTACGGCCCCGCGAACGAGACCGACGCGCCCGCCTCGCGCCCCGCGGTGATCTTCGTGCACGGCGCCGGCTACCTGCAGGACGTGTCGAAGCAGGAGACCTACTACATCCGCGAGCAGATGTTCCACAACCTGCTGGTGCAGCAGGGCTACGTGGTGCTGGACATGGACTACCGCGGCTCCGCCGGCTACGGCCGCGACTGGCGCGATGCGATCTACCGCCACATGGGCCATCCGGAGCTCGAAGACCTGCTCGACGGCAAGGCCTGGCTGGTCAGGCACCACGGCGTCGACCCGAAACGGGTGGGCATCTACGGCGGCAGCTATGGCGGCTTCATGACCGAGATGGCGCTGCTGCGCGCACCGGGCCAGTTCGCCGCCGGCGCCGCGCTGCGTCCGCCGTCGGACTGGGTCACCTACAACCACGAGTACACCTCGAACATCCTCAACGACCCGCGGCTCGATCCCGAGGCGTACAAGACCAGCTCGCCGATCGAGTACGCACAGAACCTGCAGGACCCGCTGCTGATCGAGCACGGCCTGATCGACGACAACGTGATGACCAGCGACTCGATCCGCCTGTACCAGCGCTTCGTCGAACTGCACAAGAAGAACTTCTGGATCTCGCTGTACCCGCTGGAGCGCCACGACTTCAAGCACGCCGACGACTGGTACGACGAATACCGCCGCATCGACGAGCTGTTCGACACCTATGTGAAGCCGGTGCGGTAGGCCGCGGCGATGGCGGGCGGCGGTGCTGTCGGCGGAGTAATCTCTGGCCACCCCGCCGCGGCGCCGCTCGACCAGGAGATGCCAGTCCATGTCATTGAAAAAGCTGCCGCAGCAAACCTGCGCGGTCTGCGGCAAGCCGTTTGCGTCGAACAAGCTGGTTCCCGCCGACATGGTGCGCCAGGAGATCGCCGACGAAATCGCCAGGGCGGTGCCGCAGTGGTCGGCGGACAAGTTCATCTGCCGCGCCGACCTCGCCGATTTCCGCGGCCGCTACGTGCACGCCCTGCTCGAATCGGAAAAGGGCGAGCTGTCGACGCTGGAGCAGGACGTGCTGCGCAGCCTGAAGGAGCACGAGCTGCTGTCCACGGATGTGGAATCGGAGTTCGAGCAGCAGTGGACCTTCGCCGAACGGCTGGCCGACCGGATCGCCGCGTTCGGCGGCAGCTGGACCTTCCTGATCTGGTTCGGCGTGTTCCTGCTGCTGTGGATCGGGATGAATTCGCTGACCCTGTTGTTTCGCCCAGTCGACCCCTATCCCTTCATCTTCCTCAACCTGATCCTGTCGTGCGTGGCGGCGATCCAGGCGCCGGTGATCATGATGAGCCAGAACCGGCAGGAGGCGAAGGACCGCTTGCGCTCGCAGCACGACTACCAGATCAACCTGAAGGCGGAACTGGAGATCCGCCACCTGCACGAGAAGGTCGACCACCTGCTCTCGCACCAGTGGGATCGGCTGGTCGAGATCCAGGAGCTGCAGTTGCAGCTGCTGTCGGAGCTTGGCGCGCGCAAGTAGGTCCTGCCGCGCGCCTCAGCCGGCGCGCAGGCGGGCCGCCTCGCGGGCGAGCAGCTCGATCCCGGCCCAGTCGCCGGCGGCGAGCCGGTCGGCCGGGGTCAGCCAGGAGCCGCCCACGCAGAGCACGTTCGGCAGGGCGAGAAATTCCGGCGCGCTGTTGAGGCTGATGCCGCCGGTGGGGCAGAAGCGCACCTGCGGCAGCGGGCCGGCCCAGGCGCCGAGCAGCTTGGCGCCGCCGGCGGGTACCGCCGGGAAAAACTTCAGGTGCCGATAGCCGCGTTCGAGCAGGGTCATCAGCTCGCTGGCGGTGGCGGCGCCGGGCAGCAGCGGCAGTGCGCTGTCGTCGGCCGCGTCGAGCAGGCGCGGCGACACGCCGGGCGACACCGCGAATTTCGCTCCGGCCTGCAGCGCCGCCTGCAGGTCGCGCTCGCCGAGCACGGTGCCGACGCCGACCATCGCGCCCTCGACCTCGGCGGCGATCGCCCGCACCGCCTCCAGCGCCGCCGGCGTGCGCAGGGTCACCTCGATCGCCGGCGTGCCGCCCGCCACCAGCGCGCGCGCCATGGCGACGGCGACCTTGGCGTCGTGGATCACCACCACCGGAATCACCGCGGCCAGGCGCATGGTGGTTTCGATTTGCTGTTGCTTGGCTTCGATGTCGTTCATGGTTTCACTCGCTCGATGGGGGCATGTTTCCGTAGGAGCCCGCTCGCGGGCGATGCTGTTGTTTTGATTTTCCCCACCGAGGCATCAGAGCATCAGCATCGCCCGCGAGCGGGCTCCTACCATAAAGGGGTTTACAGCACGCCGGCGCCGAGGTCGGCGCTGGCCGCGGCCTGGCGGAACAGGCCGAACAGTTCGCGGCCCATGCCGCTGTGCTGGGCGGACAGGTCGGCGGTGACCGGCAGGCGCGCGTCCAGCTCGTGCGCTTCCATCAGCACGTCCAGCCGGCCATTGACCGCGTCCAGGCGGATCGTGTCGCCATTGCGGAGCTTGCCGATGGCGCCGCCGGCGACGGCCTCCGGGGTCACGTGGATCGCCGCCGGCACGCGGCCGGAAGCGCCGGACATGCGGCCGTCGGTGAGCAGCGCGATGCGGTGGCCGCGATCCTGCAGCAGGGCCAGCGTCGGCGTGAGCTTGTGCAGCTCGGGCATGCCGTTCGCCTGCGGTCCCTGGAAGCGCACCACCGCGACGAAATCGCGATTGAGCTCGCCGCGCTTGAACGCCGCCGCCACTTCGTCCTGGTCGTGGAAGACGATCGCCGGGGCCTCGATCACCAGCCGGTCCTCGGGTACCGAGGAGACCTTGATCACGGCGCGGCCGAGGTTGCCGGTCAGCATGCGCAGGCCGCCGTCGGCGCGGAACGGCTCGTCGACGCCGCGCAGCACGCCGCGGTTGCCGCTCTGCTTCGGCACCGGCACCCAGTGCAGGGCGCCGGCGTCGTCGAGCCGCGGCAGCTGCGCGTAGCCGGCCATGCCGGTGCCGAAGATGGTCTTCACGTCGCCGTGCAGCAGGCCGGCGCCGAGCAGCTGGTCGATCAGGAACGCCATGCCGCCGGCCTGGTGGAACTGGTTCACGTCGGCGTAGCCGTTCGGGTAGACCCGCGCCAGCAGCGGGACCACCCCGGACAGCGCGTCGAAATCGTCCCAGCGCAGTTGGATGCCGGCGGCGTGGGCGATCGCCACCAGGTGCAGCAGGTGGTTGGTCGAGCCGCCGGTGGCGTGCAGGCCGATCACGCCGTTGATGATGGCGCGCTCGTCGATCAGGTGGCCGATCGGCAGGTAGTTGCCGCCCAGCGCGCTGAAGCCGGCGACCCGGCGTACCGTCTCGGCGGTCAGCGCATCGCGCAGCGGCGTGTCGGGCGCCTCGAAGCTGGCGCCGGGCAGGTGCAGGCCCATGATCTCCATCAGCATCTGGTTGGAGTTGGCGGTGCCGTAGAAGGTGCAGGTGCCCGGCGCGTGGTAGGAGGCGGCCTCCACTTCCATCAGCTCGTCCTTGCTCGCCTTGCCTTCGGCCCAGGCCTGGCGCACCTTGGATTTCTGCTCGTTGGGGATGCCGCTGGGCATCGGCCCGGACGGCACGAACGCGCCCGGCAGGTGGCCGAAGCTGAGCGCGCCGATCAGCAGGCCCGGCACGATCTTGTCGCAGATGCCCAGGTACAGCGCGCCGTCGAACATGTCGTGCGACAGCGCCACCGCGGTGGCCATCGCCACCAGGTCGCGCGAGAACAGCGACAGCTGCATGCCCGGCTGGCCCTGGGTCACGCCGTCGCACATTGCCGGCACGCCGCCGGCGACCTGCGCGGTGAAACCGCCGTCGCGGGCGATCTGGCGGATCAGCGCGGGGTAGCGCTCGTACGGCTGGTGCGCGGAGAGCATGTCGTTGTACGCGGTGACGATCGCCAGGTTGGCGCGGTGGCCGCTGCGCAGCGCGGCCTTGTCGTCGCTGCCGCAGGCGGCGAAGCCGTGGGCGAGGTTGCCGCACGACAGGTGCGCCCGCTGCGGGCCGCCGCGATCGACCGCGTCGATCCGCTTGAGGTAGGCCGCGCGGGTGTCGCGGCTGCGCTCGCGCAGGCGTTCGGTGACTTCGGCGACGACGGGATGCAACGTGCTCATGATTCAAATCCAGAAGTGAATGGAGAGGAGTGAGAAGTGAGAGGAGGCGCAAGTGGTCGGTGCACTTCTCTCACTCCTCGTCGCTCGTTTCTCGCCGTCAGGGACACCAGTACACCGCCACCGGCACGCGCGTCTGGGTGAGTACGGCGCGCACCGGATAGTGGCGCGCCTCGTCCAGGCCCAGCCGCGCGTCGGCGAGCAGGTCGCGCTTGCCGTCGCCGCAGACCAGCAGGTACAGCGCGCGGGTCTGCAGCAGGGCGGGCAGGCTCAGGGTGATGCGCGGCTCGCCGGCACCGGGTGCATGCATCGGCCATGCGCTGGCCGTGCCATCCAGGTCCAGCGCCTCGGCCAGGTGGTCGCCGCCGGGGAAGAACGACGCGGTGTGCCCGTCGTCGCCCATGCCCAGCACCACCACGTCGAACGGTCGCGGCAGCGCGTCGATCCGCGCCCGCGCGATCGCCAGGCCGGCTTCGGGGCTGGCGTCGCCGGTGTACAGCGGCACGAACGTCGCCGCCGCGGCGTCGCCCTGCAGCAGCAGCGACTTGACCAGCCGGGCGTTCGAGCGCGGGTCGGTGTCCGGAACCCAGCGCTCGTCGACCAGGGTCACGTGGACCCGCGACCAGTCCAGCTGCTGCTGCGCCAGCGCGGCGAAGAACAGTTTCGGGGTGCTGCCGCCGGACACCGCCAGCGCGGCCTCGCCGCGGGCCGCGAGCGAGGCGCGCAGCTGTGCGGCGGCGCGTTCGGCAAGGGCCAGCGCCTGGGCCTGGCCGTCGGAAAAACTGTGCGTGGTGACGTTCAATAGACTGGGCATGCTGGTGGGAGCCGCGGGGCGATCACTCGCCGCGGCGGCGATCACGGGGAACGGGAGAGCCAATGTGCGCGCTCGGCGGGTAGCGCCGGGTGAAGCACGGGTAAAAACGCCGCTTATTCACTGTCGTCGTGCCAGGTGCGGCCGTCGCGCTCGATCAGCGCCACCGCCGCGCTCGGGCCCCAGCTGCCGGCCGCGTAGGGGCGCGGCGCCTCGTTGGCGTTGGCCCAGCCGGCGAGGATCGGGTCCGCCCAGCGCCATGCCGCCTCCACCTCGTCGCGGCGCATGAACAGGGTCGGGTTGCCGCGCACCACGTCCAGCAGCAGGCGCTCGTAGGCGTCCGGCTGCTGCGCGCCGAAGGCTTCGGCGAAGCTCATGTCCAGCGGTACCGTGCGCAGGCGCAGGCCGCCGGGGCCGGGGTGCTTGATGGTCAGCCACAGCTTCACGCCTTCGTCCGGCTGCAGGCGCAGCACCAGCCGGTTCTGGGTGAGGGTGCCGGAACTGGCGTCGAAGATGGAGTGCGGCACCGGCTTGAATGCCACCACGATTTCCGACACGCGCTCGGGCAGGCGCTTGCCGGTGCGCAGGTAGAACGGCACGCCGGCCCAGCGCCAGTTGGCGATCTGCGCCTTCAGCGCGACGAAGGTCTCGGTGTTGGACGCGCTGCCCAGCTCGTCCGGATAGCCGGGCACGCTGGCGCCTTCGGCCACGCCGGCACGGTACTGGCCGCGCACGGTGAACTGGCCGACATGGGCGTCGTCGATCGGCTGCAGCGCGTTGAGCACCTTCAGCTTCTCGTCGCGCACGGCATCGGGCGCCAGCGAGGCGGGCGGCTCCATCGCCACCATGCACAGCAGCTGCAGCAAGTGGTTCTGCACCATGTCGCGCATCGCGCCGGCATGGTCGTAGTAGCCGGCGCGATGGCCCACGCCGACGGTTTCGGCGACGGTGATCTGCACGTGGTCGATGTGCGCCGAATTCCACAGCGGCTCGAACAGCGCGTTGCCGAAGCGCAGCACCAGCAGGTTCTGTACCGTTTCCTTGCCGAGGTAGTGGTCGATGCGGAAGGTCTGCGACTCGTTGAACACCTTGCCGACCGCGTCGTTGATCCGGTTGGCGCTCTCGAGGTCGCGGCCGATGGGCTTTTCCAGCACCACGCGGGACTTGCCCTGGTTCAGCCCGTAGCCGCCCAGCCGGTTGCAGATGTCGACGAACAGGTTCGGCGAGGTCGACAGGTAGAACACGCGCACGTGTCCGGCCTCGCTGGCGATCAGCGCGGCGAAATCGTCCCAGCCGTCGTCCTTGCGCGCGTCCAGCGGGCGGTAGAACACCTGCTGCAGGAACTGGTCGAGCTTGGCCGCGTCGCAGATCTTGATCAGCGACGCGCGCAGCTGGGCACGGTAGCCGGCGTCGTCCAGCGCCTCGCGGGCGACGCCGATGATGCGGCTGCTCGGCGGGATCTGGCCGTCCAGGAAACGGTGGAACATGGCGGGCAGCAGCTTGCGCAGGGCGAGATCGCCGGTGCCGCCGAAAATGACCAGGTCGAAGGCCTCGACCGATGGGGGGGGAGCAGTCACGCAGTCACCTCGACACGATGCCGGAAGGCGGGCAGGCCGGCTGGCCGATTGCCCGGGGTGGGCAAATCATACCAGTGAAATACCAGCACGACTACCGTCTTCTGGCCCTCGCCGACGATCGGGGCGCGTCCGGACAAGTGGCATGCACGGCGCCGGTTTCGAAAATGGCCGAATGGAACGGGCTTGCGGATGGTGGATTGCTATTGGTATTGTCTGCGGCATGGAAACCGCCCTGGCCAATGAATACCTGCGGATCTGTCAGGATCCCGCCACCCACCAGCCGCTGGCCTACCTGCGCCTGCGCCGGGCGATCCGCAATATCGTCGAGCACCGCGATATCGAGCCGGGCCAGGCCCTGCCCAGCGAGCGCGACCTGTCGCAGGCGCTGAAGCTGTCGCGGGTGACCGTGCGCAAGGCGATCGCGGGCCTGGTCGAGGAGGGCCTGCTCACCCAGCGTCATGGCGCCGGCACCTTCATCGCCGAGCGCATCGTCAAGCCGATGTCGCGGCTGACCAGCTTCACCGAGGACCTGCGCGACCGCGGCCTGCGCCCGCGCTCGGAGTTCTTCGAGCGCGGCATCGGCGAGGTGACGCCGGAGGAGTCGATGGCGATGAACCTCTCGCCGGGTTCGCTGGTGGTGCGCCTGCATCGCGTGCGTTACGGCCAGGACGAGCCGCTGGCGATCGAGCGCAGCGTGGTGCCGGCCAGCATGCTGCCCGACCCGATGCTGGTGCACGATTCGCTGTACGAGGCGCTGGAAAAGCTCAATTGCCGGCCGCGCAGGGCACTGCAGCGCCTGCGCGCGGTGTCGCTCAGTGCGCCGCAGGCGCGCTTGCTGCACGTCAACGTCGGCAGCGCCGGGCTGAACATCGAACGGCGCAGCTTCCTCGACGATGGCCGCGTGGTCGAATTCACCACCTCCTGGTACCGCGGCGACATCTACGATTTCGTGGCCGAGCTGCACAGCGATTGATCCCGCAGGAGCGCACGCTGTGCGCGATGCTCTTGATGTCGACAAGAGCAAAAGGCATCGCGCACAGGGTGCGCTCCTACATTCCTTCATTTCTTCACGGATGCTTTCCATGTCCACGGTCCTGACCAACGCCCGCGTACTCACCGATGCCGGCTGGCGCGACGATCTCGCGGTGCTGATCGAGGGCGGGCGGATCGCCGCCCTGCTGGCGCCGGCCGACCCGCTCCTGCGCGAGCTGCCACGGCAGCACCTGGACGGCGCGATGCTGGTGCCCGGCTTCATCGACGTGCAGGTCAACGGCGGCGGCGGCGCGCTGTTCAACGACGCGCCCACGGTGGAGACGATCCGCCGGATCGGCGAAGGTCATCGACGTTACGGCACCACCGGCTTCCTGCCGACCCTGATCAGCGACGACGTGGACGTGATGCGCGCCGCGCTGGTCGCCGTCGAGCAGGCGCTGGCCGAGGGCGTGCCCGGCGTGCTCGGCATCCACCTGGAGGGACCGTACCTCGCGCCGGCGCGCCGCGGCGTGCACGACCCGAAATACTTCCATGCGCCGGGACGCGCCGAACTCGAGCTGCTGTGCGCGCCACACCGTGGCGTGCGCCTGCTCACCCTGGCGCCGGACCAGGTGCCGCCGGAAAGCATCCGCGCGCTGGCCGACGCCGGGCTGGTCATCTGCGCCGGCCACACCGCGGCCGACTACGCCACCACCAGGGCGGCGCTGGCCGCCGGGGTGCGCGGCTTCACCCACCTGTTCAACGCGATGACCCCGCTGGGCAGCCGCGAGCCCGGCGTGGTCGGCGCCGCGCTGGACGATGCAACCAGCTGGTGCGGCCTGATCGTCGACGGCCACCACGTGCATCCGGCCAGCCTGCGCGTGGCGATCGCCGCCAAGCCGCGCGGCAAGATGCTGCTGGTCACCGACGCGATGCCGCCGGTCGGCTCGGACCACCCCGATTTCGTGATCAACGGCGAAACCATCACCGCGAAGGATGGCATCTGCCAGACCGCGCAAGGCGTGCTGGCCGGGTCCGCACTGGACATGGCCGGCGCGGTGCGCAATACCGTGCAGATGCTCGGCCTGCCGTTGGACGAGGCGCTGCGCATGGCCAGCACCTACCCGGCCCAGTTCCTCGGCCTGGGCGCCAGCCACGGCCGCATCGCCGCGGGCTGTCGCGCCGACCTGGTGCTGCTGGACGACGACTGTCGCGTGCTTCGGAGCTGGATCGGCGGCGTCAGCGGCTGAGCGGCGGCCGTCGCCGCTCAGCGCCGCGGCGGCGCGGTGGTGTGCCGGGGCGCGGTCGAGCCGCGCACCACCAGTTCCGGGCTGAAGCCTTCGTTGACCGTGCTGACCGGCTCGCCATTGGCGGCGCGCTGCAGGTCGCCGATCAGCCGCTGCGCCGCGTGCCGGGCGATTTCCTCGGTCGCCTGCCGCGCGGTGGTCAGCGCCGGCCATGACTGCTTGGAGAACGGGCTGTCCTCGAAGCCGGCGATCGACAGGTCGTAGGGCACGTTGATGCCGTCCGAATGCGCCGCCGCCAGCACGCCGGCGGCGATCTCGTCGTTGGAGCCGAAGATCGCGGTGGGCCGCTCCTTCAGCGCCAGCAGCTTGCGCGCGCCGCGAAAGCCGTCGTCGAAGGTGTAGTCGCCGGCCAGGATCAGCTTGCGGTCCACCGCGATGCCGTAATCCTTCAACGCGTCCTCGTAGCCCTGGTAGCGCTCGGGGCTGGAGCGGTGCTCGCGCCCGCCCCAGAGGAAGCCGATGCGCTGGTGACCGAGCTGGATCAGGTGCTCGGTGATGGCGTAGGCGGCGTCGCGGTCGTCCACGTAGACGCAGGGATAGCCATCGGCGGGGTCCTTGCGCGCGGAAATGATGCGCATGAAGGGGATGTCCGCCGCCGCCAGGGTTCGGATCAGCTCCGGCTGCTCCGACATCGGCGGCGCCAGCACCAGCCCGGCCAGGCGCGAGCGCCGCACCAGCTCGCACAACTCGTCGGCCAGCTTCGGCGACGACGAGTCGCAGGGATGGATCTGCAGGCCGAAGCCGCTCTTGCGGCACACCGACAGCACGCCGTGCTGCAGGTTGATGATGTAGTGGGCGTTGGGGTTGTCGTAGACGAGGCCGATGGCGTACGCCCGCGTGCTGCGCAGGCTGCGCGCCGAAGGATCGGGCTGGTAGCCGAGCAGGTCGATCTCGCGCTGCACCTTTTCGCGGGTGCGCGCGTGCACCGAGGGCTCGTTGTTGATCACGCGCGAAACCGTCTTCAGCGAAACGCCGGCCCTTTCCGCGACGTCCTTGATGGTGGCGCTACGTACCCGCTGAACCTCACCCATCGTGAAAATGCCTTGCCCGGTGATGCGCCGAACTGGTTGCGCGGGATCGCGCTGCTCGTGGCGCATCGTAACCGATGGCCGGTTAAGGATGCGCTGGCCGCTGCAGGCGCACCCCGGCGCTGCGCCCGGCGGCGACTCAGCTCGCCGGGTGCAGGCCGACCCGGTGGCCGGCCAGGCCGTAGTAGAGGATGTACAGGTAGCACGGCAGCATCACGCACAGGAACGCGAGCTGGAAGTCGATCACCTGCTTCAGGTGCACGAACACCTGCGGGATCAGCGCGCCGCCCACGATGCCCATGATCAGCAGCGCGGACGCCGCCTCGGTATGCCTGCCCAGGCCCTTGATCGCCAGCGGGAAGATCGCCGGCCACATCATCGCGTTGGCAAACCCGAGCGCGGCCACGAAGGCGACCGAGACGTAGCCGCGGGTCGCGAACGCGGCCACCGCGAACGCCACGCCGAGCACCGCCGACACCGCCAGGTAGCGCTGCTGCGAAATGAAGCGCGGGATCACCAGCAGGCCGATGATGTAGCCCAGCAGCATGCCGAACATGGTGTAGGAGGTGAAATGCCTGGTCGCGTCCAGCGGCAGGCCGAAGCCCTGGCCGTAGATGCCGATGGCATCGCCCGCCATCACCTCCACGCCGACGTACAGGAACAGGCACAGCACGCCCAGCCACAGGTGCGGGAAGCTGAAGATGCTACGCCCGGTGTGGCCGATCGCGTGCTCGTCGTTGGCGCCGGCCGGCTTGATCTCCGGCAGCGACGAGCGCACCACCCACACCGCCAGCAGCACCAGCAGCGCCGCCATCACCATGTACGGCCAGTAGACGCGGGCGGCGAAGCTGTCGAGCAGGGCGTCGCGCGCGGCCGCCGTCGGCGCCGCCTTGACCTGCTGGTCGAGCGTGTCGATGCCGTTCAGCACCAGCGCGCCGAACACGAACGGCGCCAGCGCGCCGGCCACCTTGTTGCAGATGCCCATGAAGGCGATGCGCTGCGCCGCGCTGTCGATCGGCCCGAGGATGCTGATGTACGGGTTCGACGCGGTCTGCAGCAGCGACAGGCCGGCGCCGATCACGAACAGGCCGACCAGCGCGCCATGGTAGATGCGGATATTGATGAACTGGCCGAACACCACCGCGCCGATCGCCATCACGAACAGGCCCAGCGCCATGCCGCGCTTCATGCCGGTGCGCCGAAGCACCGCCGAGGACGGCAGCGCGAGCACGAAGTAGGACACATAGAACGCGACCGGGATCAGGAAGGCGCTGACGTCGTCGAGGTTGAAGGCCAGCTTGACGAAGATCGTCAGCGGGCCGTTCAGCCAGGTGACGAAGCCGAAGATGAAGAACAGCGTGCCGATGATCAGCATCGGCATGAGGTAGCCGCGTTCGGTGGGCGTTGCCGCCGGTGTGCTTGCCATGATCTTCAATTCTCCCCGGAGTCTGCCGTGTCGCACCGGCCGAGTGACCGGGACAGGCGGCAATGTCCCTCAATTGCCCGCAAAGTGCAACGTTGTCAAATACCGCGCCGCAAATCGGGCCGGTTTGACGGCCGGCCACGATCGGTACGCTGGTCGGCCGGCGCCGCGATGCCGCGCCGCATCATCGACGGGTGTGCCGGCGACAAATACTGAAAAGTGCTTCAAATAAAGCGCTATGCCAGCTCAAGCCACGATACGTCGCGGTCCCGCACGCGCCTGATGCTGCAGCGCCACCAGGGTGCGTCGCGAAATCGGCGCTCGATCAGTTGACAACGTTGTCATCATAGTTGCAGACTCGGCCCCCTGACATAACGACACCCGCCGGCCGGCCATCACCGCAGGCCCGGGCGGGCTCAAGGCGAAAAGGGGAACGAGGCGTGGGCGAAGCGGGCAATCGGCAACAGGCAACGGTGTCGTCGGACACGCTGCTCGCGGGCACCCGATCGGCGGATCGGGCGGCGGCGTCTGCGGCGCCGCTGGATCAGCCCTTCCTGGCCGCCGATGTCGGCGGCACCCATGCGCGGATCGGGCTGGTCGTACGCAGCAGCGGCGGCGCCCAGCCGGTGCAGGTGCTGCATTACCACCGCTACATTTGCGCCGACTGGCCCGGCCTCGCCGCCATGCTGCAGGATTTTGTTGCCCAGTTGGGCGACACCGCGCATGCCCCGGCGCAGGGCCGGATCCGGCACTGCGCGGTGGCCTGCGCCGGCTACGTGCTGGACGACGCCATCATCAACGAGAACCTGCCGTGGCCGGTGTCGATCGGCGAGATCCGCGGTGGCCTCGGCATCCAGCGGCTGGCGGTGATCAACGACTTCGAGGCGGTGGCCTACGCCAGCCAGTTCATCGCCGTCGACGAAACCCGCGCCATCATCGATGCGGCGCAGCCCGCCGCGCCGGGCCCGGTCCTGGTACTGGGGCCCGGCACCGGTCTCGGCGCCGCCGTGCTGTTTCCGGGCCAGCCGCGGGCGCAGGTGCTGGCGACCGAGGCCGGCCAGATCTCGCTGGCGCCGGGCAACGAGCGCGAGATCGAGATCCTGCGCCTGCTGCGGCGCGAGCGCGCGCACGTCTCGTTCGAGGACGCGCTGTCCGGGCCGGGCCTGCTCAAGCTCTATCGCGCGCTGTCCACGCTGCGCGGCAGCGACGCGCGCCAGCCGACCCCGGCCGCCGTCACCGGCGCGGCGCTGGCCGGCAGCGATGCGGCCGCGGTCGAAACGCTGCAGGTGTTCTGTGGCCTGCTCGGAAGCTTCGTCGGCGACCTGGCCCTGATCTACGGCGCCCGCGGCGGCGTCTACCTGGCGGGGGGCATCCTGCCGCAAATCCATTCGTTCCTGCAGACCAGCGCTTTCGCCGAACGCTACTTCAACAAGGGCGTGATGCGCGCCTACCTGCAGCAAATTCCCGTTCGCCTGATCGAACACGGCCAGCTCGGCGTCGTTGGCGCCGCCGCCTGGTTCCTGGACCAGGAACACGAGCAGGGACAGGGAGCATGAAACAGCCGCACCGGTGACACGGCACCAGGCCAACGGCGGTATCCGCTAAAGCAACAGAAACAGAAGCAGAAGCAAAAACAGCAGCAGAGCAGCCATCCACAGCCACGACCGTCATCTTGTCGGTCCAGATTCGAGTCAACCTCTGAGGGGAGGAACACCATGAACAATCGCAAGACTTTGCTTGCCGCCAGCATCATCGCCGCCTTGTGCCTGTCAGCTGCGGTGCATGCCCAGGACAACGGTCAGGCCACCGCCGGCAGCAGCCAGGCCAGCCATGCCAAATCCAAGGACAAGGTCACCCTGCTGAACACGGTGACCGTGACCGGCATCCGCAACAGCGAGCAGTTGTCGCTCGAAACCAAGCAGGCGGCTGCCTCGCACGTCGAGGTGGTGTCCGCCGTGGACATCGGCAAGCTGCCGGCGAAAAACGTCGCCGACACCATTGCCCAGTTGCCGGGCGTGAACATCGCCGACGCGGCCGGTGCCGAGGGCGGCTTCGACGAAGCCGATCGCGCAAGCATCCGCGGCAGCGCGCCATCGCTTGCGTTGACCACGGTCAACGGCCATGCGCTGGCCTCGGGCGACTGGTTCGTGGTCGGCGGCGGCGGTACCCGCAGCGTCAGCTACTCGATGCTGCCGTCGGAAGTGGTCAGCCAGGTGGTGGTGCACAAGACCTCCGAGGCCAGCCTGCTCGAAGGCGGCGCGGCGGGGTCGATCGACATCATCACCCGCAAGCCGCTGGAATTCGGCAAGCCGCTTTCCGCCGAGGCCAGCGTGGGCGGCGTGTACGCCGCGCTGCCGAGCAGCACCAAGCCGCAGTTCAACGGCCTGGTCAACTGGAAAAACAGCGACAACACCTTTGGCGCGATGATCCAGGGCTTCTATGAGGAGCGCGACCTGCAGCGCGAAGGCCAGGAAATGCTCGGCTATTCGTACATCCCGACCGGTTCGGCGCTGGCCACCCAGCTTGGCCTCGGCGCCGCCACGCCCGGCAGCAAGAGCACCGGCGTGTTCTATCCCAACCTGCCGGGCGCCGCGCTGTTCACGCAGACCCGCAAGCGCAAGGGCGGCTCGATCGATCTGCAGTGGAAGCCGCTCGACAACCTGACCCTGAACCTCGACGGCTTCTATTCGAAGATGGATGCCAGCGACTACAACCGCAACTACATGCTGCGCACGCGCGACCAGTTGCCGGGCGACACGCTGACCGGCTACACGATCGCCGGGAACATCCTCACCAGCGCGGTGATCGCCCCGACGGCAGGGAAGCCGCAAGGCATCTACGACATGATCTCGCGCCCGGGCGAGAGCGAATCGAGCCAGTACCTCACGCTCGATGCCGACTGGCAGGCCAGCAGCCACCTCAACTTCAAGTTCCAGGGCGGCACCACCAAGGGCACCGGCAACACGCCGACCCAGGACGTGATGGAAATGGATACGGGTATCGGCCAGGGCGCCAGCTACGCGATGAACGGCCTGGGCAAGCCGCTCAACTGGAGCCTGGGCGGCACCAACAACGCGTTCAACCCGGCAACCACCGGGCTGGACTGGATCTTCGGCGAGCAGAACGTCCACGTGATCGACAAGGAGCACTGGTTCCAGGCCGACGGTGAATACGACTTCGACGATGGCGCGCTGTCCTCGCTGCAGTTCGGCGTGCGCTACGCCAAGCACACGCACGACAGCCCCACCGATGTCGCGCAGGGCCCGAACTGGGCATCGGCGGTGCAGTTCGGGCCGAATTCCACCATCTACCCGGCCGCCGGCGGCAACTACCCCGGCAGCTTCGCCGGCGATGTCGGCGTGGGCCAGATGCCCTCCAACATCTGGTACTGGACGCCCGCCCAGCTGAAGGCGATGAACGACGCGTACGCCAACCGGGCAGTGACCGGCAACACCAGTTCGCGTTTCTATCCGAACGGCGTCTATTCCATGGACGAGAAAAACGGCGCGGCCTACCTGCAGGCCAACTTCTCCGGCGCCACCTGGGGCGGGAATGTCGGCCTGCGCTATGTCTCCACCGACGAGAACGTCGGCTACACCAGCCCGTCCATCCTGGAGTCCAGCTATACCGGCCCGTACCTGAATTCGGCGTTCTACCCCGGCGGCTGGTACTACAACCACTACAAGACCCGTTACAGCAAGCTGCTGCCGAGCTTCAACCTCAGGGTCAACCTCAACGACGACGGCAGCCTGCTGGCCCGCTTCGCCGCCGCGCAGACGCTGACCCGCCAGGACTACGGCCAGCTGGCCGGCTTCGTCAGCCTCAACGACCCGCAGACCGCCGATGCGATGGGTTCGGGCAGCGGCCCCAACCCGTACCTGAAGCCGCTGGTCTCGACCAACTTCGACGCATCGCTGGAGTGGTACTTCTCCAAGCGCGGCCTGCTTTCGGCCAGCGTGTACGAGATGGACATGAGCAACTACTACGACTACGGCGCGGTCACCCGCACCTACCTCAACAACCTCCTGACCTACAACGCGACGACCAACCCCTCGGGTACGCCGATCTACAGCAACTACCTGGTCAGCGTGCCGGTCAACGTCAACGGCACGCTCAAGGGGGTCGAGCTGAACTACGTCCAGCCGATCGGCGAGCACTTCGGCACCCAGGTCAACTACACCTACAGCAATGGCCACTCGTCCGGTGGTACCCACCTGTACAACACCGACGGCACCCTGGCCAACAACGTGGCGGCGGGCGATCGTCCGCTGTTCGGTACCTCCAGGAGCACGGCCAACGTCTCGGCCTTCTACGAGGACAGCCACTGGAACGCCCGCATCAACTACACCTACCGCTCCGCGTTCTACGACGGCATGATGGCCAACTCCGGCGCCGGCATGCCACTGCTGCCGTACTGGCAGGCCGGCACGGGTTACCTGTCGTTCTCGGCGGGCTACACCCTCAACGACCACGTGAGCTTCTCGTTCGACGCGATGAACCTCAACAACCCGACCCTGCGTTACTACATCAAGGGTTCGCAGGCCGGCCTGGGCTTCGACAAGGCGCCGGAAGCGTTCTACGTGAACGGTCGCCAGTACTACTTCAACGTGAACTTCAAGCTGTAGTCCACGGCGGCAACCCCTTGCGCCAGGGACGGCGCGCACACCTTACCCCTTCCGGGCCCGACCCCAGGTGTTCGGGCCCGCTTTTTACGGCGCCGGGCAACCGCCATGCATGGCATGATCCGACGCAGGCAACGGACAGAACCGATGACTCGCCGACGCTCGTTCCCGCTGTGCTGCCTGCTGCTGTCCGCGTGGCTGCCGCTGCACGCCGCGCCGGCCGCCGGCACCCCTTCGCTGATTCCATGGCCGAGCCAGGTCGAGCTGGCCGATGGCGCGTTCAGCGTCGACCCGCACACGCCGATCGTGGTCCTCGACAACGATCCCGCCAGCCGCCGCACGGCGCACTGGCTGGCCGCGGAACTGGCATCCGTCCGCGGCCTGCGGCTGCCGGTGCGGCATGGTGGCGCCGGAGCGGGCGCCATCGTCTTGCAGCGCGATCCGCAGGCGCCGGTGGACCATCGCGAGGGCTACGCGCTGGACGTCAGCGCCGATGGCATCCGCATCCGCGCGCGCGACGACGCCGGCCTGTTCTACGGCGCGGTGACCCTGTGGCAGCTGCTCACCCCCGACGCCAAACGCGGCACGGTGCGGGTACCGGCGCTGCACATCCGCGACCAGCCGCGCTTCGCCTGGCGCGGCCTGATGCTGGACTCGGCCCGGCACATGCAGTCGGTGGCCGAGATCGAGCAACTGCTCGAACAGATGGCCGAGCACAAGCTCAACATGTTCCATTGGCATCTCACCGACGACCAGGGCTGGCGCATCCAGATCAGGCGCTATCCGAAGCTCACTTCGATCGGTGCCTGGCGCACCCCGCCGGACGCGGGGCACGACGGCGAGCCGAAGCGCTACGGCGGCTTCTACACGCAGGCGCAGATCCGCCGCATCGTCGCCTATGCCGCCGCGCGCCACATCACCGTGGTGCCCGAAATCGACATGCCCGGCCATGCGCAGGCGGCGGTGGCTGCCTATCCGTGGCTGGGCGTCACCGGGCAGCGGCCCGCGGTGTCGGTGGACTGGGGCGTCAACCCGTACCTGTACAACGTCGACGACGCCAGCTTCAGCTTCATCGAGCACGTGCTCGACGAGGTGATGGCGCTGTTTCCCTCCCGCTACATCCACCTCGGCGGCGACGAGGCGATCAAGGACCAGTGGCAAGCCTCGCCGGCGGTGCAGGCGAGGATGCGCGCGCTGGGCCTGAAGGACGCGGACGCGTTGCAGGGATGGTTCATCGATCGCGTCGGGCGCTACCTCGACGACCATGGCCGGCGCCTGGTCGGCTGGGACGAGATCCTCGACGGCGGCGTGCCGGCCGATGCCACGGTGATGTCGTGGCGCGGCAGCAAGGGCGCGATCGAGGCGGCGCGGCTTGGCCACGACGTGGTGTTGTCGCCGGCGCCGCAGCTGTATTTCGACCAGCTGCAGAGCGACCAGGACGACGAGCCGGCCGGGCGCATGCCGGTCGAGAGCCTGGCCGCGGTGTATGCGTTCGAGCCGGTGCCGAAGCAACTCGATGCGGCGCAGGCGGCGCACGTGCTGGGCGCCCAGGCCAATGTGTGGACCGAGCACATGCCGAGCATGCGGCACGTCGAACATGCGGTGTTCCCGCGACTGGACGCGCTCAGCGAGGTCGACTGGTCGCCGGCCGCCGCACGCGACTGGAACAGCTTCAGCGCCCGCCTGCCGGCCCAGTTCGCGCGTTACCGCGCGCAGCACATCGGCTACGCCGACAGCGCGTTTGCGCCGCTCATGGCATTTGATCGCGATGCCGCGCTGATCAGCGGCAGCACGCGGCTCACGCTGTCCGACCAGGCTGGCTTCGGCGCGCTGCACTACACGCTGGACGGCAGCGCACCCGGGTTGCGGTCGCCGCTGTACCAGGGGCCACTGACGGTGACGTTGCCGGTCACGGTGCGCGCAGTGAACCTCGCCGCCGACGGCAGCGTGCTGGCGGCGCCCCGGCGGTGGGTGCTGGACCGGCCCGGCCTGCTAAGCCTCAGCGGCAACGCGTTGCCCAATTGCCCGGGCAGCAATTTCCGCCTGCGCGTGCAGCCGATGCCGGACAGCACCTCGCTGGCGCCGGTCTACAGCGTCAACCTGTTCAACACCTGCCAGCTGTATCCGGTCACGCCGATGGATGGGGTGCGCGCGATCCATGTCGACGCGGTGCGGCTGCAGCGCAACTATGCGCTGGCGCACGAGCAGAAGCTGGTGCAGTCGCGGCCCCGGCGCACCCCGTTCGGCGAGCTGGTGGTGCACCAGGATCGATGCGACGGGGTCGTGCTGGCCAGCATGGCGCTGCCCGATCCGGCCCGCAGCGCGCGCCGCTTCGCGCTGCACGCCACGTTGCCGGTGCAGCGCGGCCCGCACGCCCTGTGCCTGATCTACACCGCGCCGATCGACGGGCCGCTGTATGCGCTGGCCCGGGTCAGCCTGCTCGCCGCCGGAGCCGCGCCATGAAGCCGCCGGCACAACGCCTGGCCTCGCTCGACGCCATGCGCGGCTGCACGGTGGCGGCGATGCTGCTGGTCAACGATCCGGGCGACTGGGGCCATGTCTACTGGCCGCTGGACCACTCGGCCTGGAACGGCTGCACGCCGACCGACCTGGTGTTCCCGTTTTTCCTGTTCGTGGTGGGCGTGTCGGTGGCGCTGGCGATCCTGCCGCGGCTGGAGCGCGGCGAGGCAACCGCGGCGCTGGCTCGCGCGGCGCTGTGGCGTGCCTTGCGCATCGTTGCCCTGGGCGTGGCGATCAACGTGCTGGCGGCGTTGCTGATGCCGCAGGCGCACCTGCGCTTTCCCGGCGTGCTGCAGCGCATCGGCGTGTGCTTCGCCGTGGTGGCGTGGCTGGCGATGCACACCCGGCCGCGCACGCAATGGGCGCTGGTCGTCGCCCTGCTGCTCGGTTACTGGGGCCTGTTGCTGCTGGGCGGTTCGCTGGCGCCATGGAGCAATATCGCAAGCCGCGTCGACAGCGCGGTGTTCGGCCGCTTCGTCTACCTGATTGACCCGGCCAGCGGCCGCGGCCACGATCCCGAGGGCCTGCTCAGCACCTTGCCGTCGATCGCCACCACCCTGCTCGGTCTGCGCGCGGGCTGCTGGTTGCGCCGCGGCCGGCTCGGGCCGTTGTTGCTGGCCGGCCTGCTGTCGCTGTCGCTCGGCGCGCTGTGGTCGCCCTGGCTGCCATGGAACAAGAACCTGTGGACGCCCTCGTTCGTGCTGTGGACCGGCGGCTGGGCGATGCTGGCGTTGCTGGCATGCCACTGGCTGATCGACCGGCGCGGCTGGCCGGCGCTGGGGCGGCGCTTCGGCGTCAACGCGATCGCTGCCTACGCCGGTTCGGAACTGATGCAAATCCTGCTGCCGGCGTTCGGCTGGCAGCAACCGCTGTACCGGCACGGGCTGGCGGACTGGATGACGCCGCTGACCGGCCCCTGGCTGCCATCACTGACCTGGGCACTGCTGTTCGTCGCGCTGTGGTGGCTGATCGTCGCCGCGATGGATCGCCGCCGCTGCTACCTGAAACTGTGAGAGACCGCCGGCGCGCCGTGCGCCTGCCGCAACCGCGCCATCCCGGCAACGCGCCGGGGCCCACCCGAATTCGATCCCGAGGTCCGCATGATTGCCAGTGACACCCTGATGTACCGCGAGGCGCACGAGGCCGCCGACGTGGTGGCGCGGCAGCTTGCCGCCAACGAGGCCACCATCAACGCGCTGGCGCAATCGCTGCGCGCCGATCCGCCGCGCTTCATCGTCACCTGCGCGCGCGGCAGCTCCGACCACGCCGCGGCGTACGCGAAATACGTCTTCGAGACCCAGCTCGGCATCGTCACCGCGTCCGCCTCGCCCTCGGTCACCTCGGTGTACGCGGCCGAGCAGCAGTGGCAGGGGGCGTTGTTCGTCGCCATCTCGCAGTCGGGCAAGAGCCCGGACCTGCTGCGCAATGCGCAGGCGGCCAAGCTGGCGGGGGCGCGGGTGGTCGCGCTGGTCAATGTGGAGACCTCGCCGCTGGCCGAACTGGCCGATACGGTGATTCCGCTGCACGCCGGCGCGGAGCGCAGCGTGGCGGCGACCAAGAGCTATATCGCCGCGCTGGCCGCGGTGCTGCACCTGTGCGCGCGCTGGCGCGGCGACGCGCTGCTGGGCGAGGCCCTGCAACGCCTGCCCGATGCGCTGCGCGCGGGCTGGGCGGCGGACTGGTCGGTGCTGAGCGAAGGCCTGGTCGGCGCCCACAACCTGTTCGTCGTCGGTCGCGGCTTCGGCCTCGGCATCGCGCTGGAAGCGGCATTGAAGTTCAAGGAAACCTGCGGCCTGCACGCCGAGGCGTTCAGCGCCGCCGAGGTCAAGCACGGCCCGATGGCGCTGGTCGGTGCCGATTTCCCGGTGCTGTGCTTCGCCCAGGACGACGACACCCTCGACGGCACGCTGGCGGTGGCCGAGGAGTTCCGCCGGCGCGGTGCGCAGGTCTGGGTGGCCGCCTCCGGCAGCCAGGGGCCGGGCACTTTGCCGGTTCGCGGCGGCCTGCCGCCGATCTGCACGCCGCTGCTGATGATCCAGAGCTTCTACCGCGCCGCCAGTGAGCTGGCGCTGCGGCGCGGCTTCAATCCCGACCTGCCGCCGCACCTCAACAAGGTCACCGAAACCGTCTGACGCGCGTGTAGGAGCGCAGGCAAGCACGGGTGACATCTGTAGGAGCGCACCCTGTGCGCGATGCATTTCGCCATATCCGGCAAGAGCATCGCGCACAGGGTGCGCTCCTACAGTAATTGGCGCGGCCACCGGGGCCACAAGGATTGCCCAAATAGCCACCCGAAGCTACAGTAGCGCGGTTCAGGTGTTCCGTCGGCCGCGTGCCGACGGGATGAAACGGGAAGCCGGTGCGCGGTGTTCATCACTGCAAGGCCGGCGCTGCCCCCGCAACGGTAAGCGAAGTCAACGATCGGCAACTGCCACTGTGCCAGAGCACGGGAAGGCGCCGGTCGCGGCAGGCGGAACACCGCCGGCCATTCGCCAGCCCGGAGACCGGCCTGAACGCTTCCTGGTGGCTCGCGGTGGGCGAGGCCGAACCACGTGCGTGGCGTGTCCGCCTGCCCGTCGTTTCGTCTTCCCCCTGCGCGCTGCCAGCACATCGACCACATGAGCCGTGCGCGGGCGCGCGGCCGAGGACGCAACATTGAAGAAGACACTTTTGGCCGCGGCGCTGTTCAGTGCCACGCTGGCCGCCCACGCCGCCGAGCAGGACGGCACCGCCGCGCTGAGCCCGGTGATCGTCACCGCCACGCGTACCGCGATCACCGCCGATGATGCGCTGTCGTCGGTCACCGTGATCACCCGTGCCGACATCGAGCGGCTGCAGCCGGCGTCGCTGCCCGACCTGCTCACCGGCCTGCCCGGCATCACCCTCGCCCGCAGCGGCGGCCTCGGCCAGCAGACCTCGCTGTTCATGCGCGGCACCAATTCCACCCACACCCTGGTGCTGATCGACGGCGTGCGGATCGGCTCGGTCACCGCCGGGCTGGCCTCGCTGGAGCAGATCCCGGTGGAGCAGATCGAGCGCATCGAGATCGTGCGCGGCCCGCGTTCGAGCCTGTACGGCGCCGACGCGATCGGCGGGGTGATCCAGATATTCACCCGCCATGGCCACGCCGGCGGCGGCATCGCGCCGTCGCTGAGCCTCACCGCCGGCAGCCATGGCCTGTTCGGTGGCGAGGCCGGCCTGTCCGGCGGCGACCGGAACGCCTGGGTCAACCTCAGCCTCGGCGGCGAATACACCGACGGCTTTCCCGGCTGCAAGATGGGCGCGGCCGAAGCCAACGGCGGCTTCGGCGCCGGCTGCTACGTCGACGACCCGCGCAATGACGCCTATCGCAACTGGAACGGCGCGGCCAGTGCCGGCTACCGCTGGGACAACGGCACCGAGCTGTCCTTCGACTGGCTGCGCAGCAAGAACGACGTGGACTACGCCGGCAGCCCGTACGGCGGCAACTACGCGGTCAACGAGCAGCGCGTGGCCGGGGCCAGGCTGAGCTTCTCGCCGCTGCAGGCGTGGCGGGTGACCCTCGATGCCGGCCAGAGCAAGGACCTCGCCACCACCTATTACCAGGGCAACTACTACGGCACCTGGTACCCGTTCGCGCAGACCGGCTACTCCAACTCGCGGCGCAACCAGGCGTCGTGGCAGAACGACATCACGCTGGCTGCCGACCAGTTGCTGACCGCCGGCGTGGACTACCAGCAGGAGCATGTCGCCAGCAGCACCGGCTACCTCGCCGACAACCGCCACGACACCGGCGGCTTCCTGCAGTACCAGGGCAGTTTCGGCCGCAACGAGCTGCAGGCGTCGCTGCGCCACGACGACAACTCGCAGTACCGCGGCCACACCACCGGCGCGCTGGCCTGGGGCTACCGCTTCGGGCACGACCTGCGCCTGCTGGCCAGCTACGGCACCGCATTCCACGCGCCGACCTTCAACGACCTGTACTACCCGCCGTTCTACGGCATCCCCTCGGCCAACCCGGAGCTGAAGCCGGAGCAGTCGCGCAGCGGCGAGCTGGGCCTGAACCAGGACCTAGGCGCCTGGAACTGGGCGGTGAACGCCTACCAGACCCGCATCGACCAGCTGATCGTGCTCGATCCGAGCCAGAACTACGTGCCGTTCAACCTCAGCAAGGCGCGCATCCGCGGCGTGGAAGCACAGCTTGGCGCGAGCCTCGACGGCTGGCGGCTGCAGGGCTACCTCACCGTGCAGCAGCCGAAGAACGTCGACGGCGGCACCAACAACGGCAACCTGCTGCCGCGCCGGCCCGGGCGCACCGCGCGCATCGACCTCGACCGGCGCCTGGGCGCCTTCGGCGTCGGCACCACCTGGTACGTCGCCGGCAAGAGCTACGACGACATCGCCAACGCCCATCGCCTCGGCGGCTACAGCACGCTGGCGCTGCGGGCCAGCTGGCACTTCGCGCCGGACTGGCAGGTCCAGGCCAAGCTGGACAACGCCTTCGATCGCCAGTATGAAACCGTCTACTACTACAACCAGCCCGGCCGCACCTGGTACCTGACCCTGCGCTACAGCCCGGCCGCGCACTGAGGCTGGCGCCGGCGCGAACAGGAAGGTTCGCGCCGGCGGGCGGCCACTTGCCCGCCACACCGCTTGTGCCGCTATGCTTGGGCGACAGGGAGTCCACATGAATCTATTCGCCCCGGTGATCCGCCGCCCCGTCGGCACCTCGTTGCTCGCCATCGGGCTGATGATCGCCGGCGTGTGGGCCTATCTGCTGATCGGCGTGGCGGCGTTCCCGTCGATCGAATTCCCCGGCGTGGCCGTGGTCGCGCAACTGCCGGGCGCCAGCGCGCAGACCATGGCGACCACGGTGATGGCGCCGCTGGAACGCCATCTCGGGCGCATCCCCGGGGTCAGGATGATGTTCTCCAACGCCAGCGAGGGTATCGCGCGGATCCAGGTGCTGTTCGACTACGGCCGTTCCACCGACGATGCCGCGCGCGACGTGCAGGCAGCGATCAACGCCGCCGCCAGCGACCTGCCGTCGGGGATGCCGGCGCCGCCGCAATACTTCAAGTTCGACACCTCCAAGGTGCCGGTGCTGCTGGTGGCGCTGACCTCCAGCAGCCTGCCGCCGGACAAGCTGTACGACCTCACCGACACCTTGCTGAAGCCCGCCGTGGCGCAGATCGACGGCGTGGCCCAGGTCCAGGTCGGCGGCGGCACCCCGCATGCGGTGCGGGTGGCGCTCGATGCCCGCGCGCTGGCCGCCAAGGGCATCACCACCGCCGACGTGGCCAATGTCCTGCGCGCGGCCAACGTGTCCTCGCCGCAGGGCACCCTGAGCAACGGCGTCAGCCAGATCACGGTGACCGCCAACGACGCGCTGCACACCCCGGCGGACTTCGCCGCGCTGGTGATCGCCAGCCACAACGGCGTGCCGGTGCGGCTGGCCGACGTCGCCATGGTCAGCAGCGGCCAGCAGGACCAGTACCAGGCCGCCTGGTTCAACGGCAGGCGCGCGGTGACGATGCAGATCAGCAAGCGGCCCGACGCCAACGCGGTGGCCACGGTGAACGCGATTCGCGCGGCCTTGCCCGCGCTGAGCAAGGTGTTGCCTGCCGACGTGCAGATCACCCCGATCTTCGATCTCACCCCGACCACCGAATCGGCGCTGCACGAGGTCGAGGTGGCGCTGCTGATGAGCGTGGTGATGGTGGCGCTGGTGATGCTGCTGTTCCTGCGCCGGCTGCGGCCGACCCTGATCGCGATGCTCAGCGTGCCGCTGTCGCTGGCCGGCGCGCTGGTCACGATGTGGGCGCTGGGCTTCACCCTCAACATCTTCTCGCTGGTGGCGCTGGTGCTGTGCGTGGGTTTCGTGGTGGACGATGCGATCGTGGTGATCGAGAACATCGTGCGCCACGTCGAGCAGGGCATGGCGCCGCTGCAGGCGGCGCTGACCGGCGTGCGTGAGATCGGCTTCACCGTCATCTCGATCACCCTGTCGCTGATCGCCGTGTTCGGGCCGATGGTGTTCGGCGACAACATGTTCACCATGCTGATGCGCGAATTCGCGGTGACCCTGGTCGCCACCATCGTGATCTCCGCCGCGGTCTCGCTGACCCTGACCCCGGCGCTGTGCGGGCGCAGCCTGCAGCACGAGCCGGCGGGCACGCGCACGCCGGGGCGGGTGGAGCGGCTGGCCGAGCGCTTCGACCGCTGGCTGCTCGGCCTGTACGAACGCTCGCTCGACTGGGCCATGTACCACCGGCGGGTGATGCGCTGGCAGCCGGTGATCCTGCTGGCGCTGACGGTGGCGCTGGCGGTGCTGGTCGGCATGACCGCGGGCGGCGGCCTGATGCCGAAGCAGGACACCGGGCTGATCCGCGCGCAGATCACCGCGAGCCCGGACATCTCGCCCGCCTTGATGGCGGAGCGCGCGCGCGCGGTGGCGGCGGTATTCCAGGCCGACCCGGCGGTGCTCGATGTGTCGACCATCGTCGGCGACAGCAACGGCACCCACCTGTTCGTCGACCTCAAGCCGGAGGGCGACAAGCCGGGCGACCGCCACGTCGCCGTGCAGCAGGTGGTCGACCGCCTGACCGCCCATTTCAAGAACGTCAGCGATCTCGGCGTGTCGATTTCCGCGGTGCAGTTCTTCGGCGGTGGTGGCGGCAGCGACGGCAGTGCCGGCGGCGTCGGCCGCTATTCGTTCCAGCTCGACAGCGTCGACGGCACACCGCTGCAGGAGCCCACGCTGCGGCTGGAACGCGTGATGCGCGGGATGAAGCAGTTCACCGACGTCACCAGCAGCTTCGACGGCATCGGCACGCAGCAGATGGTGCAGGTCGATCGTGCGGTGGCCGCACGGCTGCACGTGAGCATGGGCCAGATCGACTCCGTCCTGTACACCTCGTTCGGCCAGAGCCAGGTCTCCATCATCTACTCGGACATCAACCAGTACCGGGTGGTGCTGACCACCGACAACGCCGGCGCGCTCGACCCGCAGAGCCTGCTCGGCATCTACGTGCGCAACAGCCGGGGGGTGATGATTCCGCTCTCCGCGCTGGCCAGAATCGAGCCGCACCTGGCGCCGGCCACGGTCAGCCACTTCAACCAGCTCGAATCGGCATCGCTCAACTACAACCTGGCCAAGGGCATCAACCAGGCGCAAGGGCTGAAGCTGGTCGACCAGGCCATGTTCGCCGCCCATCTGCCGTCCGGCGTGCAGAAGAAGTACACCGGCGAGAACAAGGACCTGCTCGACACGCTGAACAACGCGCTGCTGATGCTGCTGGCGGTGATCCTGGTGATGTACGTGGTGCTGGGCGTGCTCTATGAAAGCCTGATCCACCCGCTGACCATCCTCTCCACCCTGCCGGCCGCCGGCATGGGTGCGTTCCTGGCCATGCTGGTCACGCAGACCCAGCTGACCCTGATGTCGATCATCGCCGTGCTGATGCTGATCGGCATCGTCAAGAAGAATGCGATCCTGATGGTCGACTTCGCCCTCGTCGCCGAACGCGAGCGCGGGCTGTCGCCACCGGCGGCGATCCGCGAGGCGGCGCTGGTGCGCTTCCGCCCGATCACCATGACCACCCTGGTGGCGATGGGTGCCGCGCTGCCGCTGGCGGTCGGCTTCGGCTACGGCTCGGAGCTGCGCCAGCCGCTCGGCATCGCCATCCTCGGCGGCCTGCTGGTGTCGCAGCTGCTGACCCTGCTCAGCACCCCGGCGATCTACCTGTGGCAGCACGACCGGCGCGAGCGCAAGGCCGCGCGCCGGCTGCTGCGCGCCGAGATCCGGCGCCAGCGCGAGCTGCAGGCGCAGATGCCGGCACTGCCCAGATAGCCCGGGCGCGCGCCACGACCCCCGCCTTTCGACATGGTGAGGACTAAAGGCACATACACCGGCCATCGCGCGGTGGCATAACACCGCCATGAAAGGATTTCGCCCCGCCATCCCCGCGCCGTCATCCCCGCGCCGGTGCCACGCCGCCGGTTTCCGCGGCCGTGTCCGGTTCGCCGCATGAACGTGTTCGCGCCGCTGATCCGCCGCCCGGCCGGCACCTCGCTGCTGGCCATCGGGCTGGTGCTGGCCGGCCTGTGGGCCTACCTGCTGCTGGGCGTGGCCGCCTTGCCGTCGCTGGATTTTCCCGGCGTCTACGTCGTGGCCAACATGCCCGGGGCCAGCGCGCAGACCATGGCCAATACCGTGCTGGCGCCGCTGGAGCGCCACCTGGGCCAGATCCCCGGTATCGACGACATGTACGGCAATGCGCGCGAAGGGTCGGCCTCGGTCGGCGTGCGCTTCAATTTCAGCCGCACCGCGGACAGCGCCGCGCGGGACGTGCAGGCGGCGATCAATGCCGCCGCGGTCGACCTGCCCTCGGGCATGCCCTCGCCGCCGCAGTATTTCAAGTTCGACACCTCGCAGATCCCGATCCTGTTCATCGCGCTCACCTCCGACGGCATGCCGCAGGACAAGCTGTTCGACCTGGCCGATACCATCCTCAAGCCGGCGGTGGCGCAGATCGACGGCGTCGCCCAGGTCGAGGTGTTCGGCGGCACGCCGCATGCGGTGCGCATCGACCTGGACGACCGCGCACTGGCCGCCAAGGGGCTGACCGCGAACGACGTGGCCAACGCACTGCGCGCGGCCAACGTCACTTCGCCGCAGGGCATCCTCAGCGACGGCCACACGCAGATGACGGTGACCGCCAACGACGGCCTGCAGGACCCGGCCCAGTTCGCGCGGCTGCTGATCGCCGAAAAAAACGGCGCGCCGGTGCGGCTGTCCGACGTCGCCACGGTGCACAGCGGCCAGCAGGACCAGTACCAGGCCGCCTGGTTCGACGGCGCCCGCACGGTCGGCCTGCAGATCACCAAGCGGCCGGCGGCGAACGCGGTGGCGACGGTGGAGGCGATCCGCGCGCGGCTGCCGCAGCTGGCGGCGTCGATGCCTTCGGACGTCACCATCAGCCCGGTGTTCGACCTTACCCAGACCACCAAGTCGGCGCTGCACGAGGTCAAGGTCGCCCTGCTGATCTCGATCGCGATGGTGGCGCTGGTGATGCTGGTGTTCCTGCGCCGGTCGCGGCCGACCCTGATCGCCATGCTCAGCGTGCCGTTGTCGCTGGCCGGCGCCTTCGTGGTGATGTGGATGCTCGGCTACACGCTCAACACCTTGTCGCTGGTGGCGCTGGTGTTGTGCATCGGCTTCGTCGTCGACGACGCGATCGTGGTGATCGAGAACATCGTGCGGCACATGGAAAAGGGCATGGCGCCGCTGGACGCCGCGCTGACCGGCGTGCGCGAGATCGGCTTCACCGTGGTCTCGATCACCTTGTCGCTGGTGGCCGTGTTCGCGCCGCTGCTGTTCGGCAACAACATGCTGATCATGCTGCTGCGCGAGTTCTCGGTGACCCTCACCGCCGCGGTGGTGATCTCGGCGATCGTCTCGCTCACCCTCACCCCGGCGCTGTGTGGCTACCTGCTCAAGCACGAGCCGGTACCGCGGCCGCCGGGCCGGCTGGAGCAGGCGGTGGAGCGCTTCGACCGCGGCCTGCAGCGGCTGTACGAGCGCGCGCTGGACTGGGCCATGCAGCATCGCCGCATCATGCGCTGGCAGCCGCTGCTGCTGCTGTTGCTCACCTTCGCGCTGGGCGCCGCGGTGGTGAAGACCGCCGGCGGCACCTTCATGCCCGACGAGGACACCGGCCAGCTCGAGGTCGACATCAGCGCCGACGCCAACGTCTCGCCGAACGTGATGGCCGAACGGGCGCAGCAGGTGCAGCGGATCATGGCTGCCGACCCGGCGGTGCTCGACCAGCTCGTCCTGCTCGGTGGCAACGGCAGCGGCGGCGCGGTCGGCAACGCGGCGCGGATGTTCGTCGACCTGAAACCGCGTGGCCACGGCCCCGGCGAGCGCCCGGAAAACATCAAGCTGATCATCGAGCGGCTGTCGAAGAAATACGACCAGTTGGCCGACGTGAAAGTCGCGGTCAGCGCCTCGCAGTTCCTCGGTGGCGGCGGCAGCGGCGACAACGCCGGCCAGTACGAATTCCAGCTCACCGGCAGCGACGGCGGCGACCTGCAGCCATGGGCGCTGAAGATGGTGCGGCAGATGCGCGGCAACAAGGCTTTCCAGGACGTCACCAGCCCGTTCGACCAGGTCGGCAAGCAGCAGCAGCTGACCGTCGACCGCGACGCCGCCGCGCGCCTGCACGTCAGCATGGGCGCGATCGACACCGCGCTGTTCAGCTCGTTTGGCCAGCGCCAGGTGTCGCAGATCTACTCCGACATCAACCAGTACTGGGTGGTGCTGACCGCCAACCCGGCGCAGAGCGTGAGTCCGCAGGCGCTGCTGAATGTGCGCGTGCGCAGCGACCTGGGTCAGATGATTCCGCTGTCCGCGCTGGCGCAGATCAAGCCGGGCATGAGCCCGATCCGCATCCGCCACCACAACCAGATGGAAGCGGCCACGCTCACCTACAACCTGGCCAAGGGCGTGCCGCAGAATCGCGGCATCGCGCTGGTCAAGCAGGCCGCCTACGCGGTGGGGCTGCCGGCCGGCATCAAGGTCGAGTTCACCGGCGAGAACCAGCGCCTGCAGCAGGCGCAGTCCAACGGCATGATCCTGCTGCTCGGCTCGATCATCGCGATGTACATCGTGCTGGGCATCCTCTACGAAAGCCTCGGCCATCCGCTGACCATTCTTTCGACCCTGCCGGCCGCCGGCGCCGGCGCGTTCCTCGCCATGCTGGTGACGCAGACGCAGATCTCGCTGATGGCGATCATCGCGATCCTGATGCTGATCGGCATCGTCAAGAAAAACGCGATCCTGATGGTCGACTTCGCGCTGGTCGGCGAGCGCGAGCGCGGCCTGTCCGCGCCCGACGCGATCCGCGAGGCCGCGCTGGTGCGCTTCCGCCCGATCACCATGACCACGCTGGTGGCGATGGGCGCGGCGCTGCCGCTGGCGATCGGCTTCGGCATCGGCTCGGAGATGCGCCAGCCGCTCGGCATCGCCATCGTCGGCGGCCTGCTGGTGTCGCAGCTGCTGACCCTGCTGAGCACGCCGGCGATCTACCTGTGGAATTACGACCGCAAGATCCGCAAGGCCGGCCGCATCGAAC
>JAGWIC010000089.1 GCA_028866435.1 Lysobacteraceae bacterium
CAGCGGCGCAGCCGCTGGCCCCGAAGGGGTGGAGGGCAGGATGCCCGGAATAAAACTGCCGTAGTGGCGCGCAGGGCGCGCCTTCGACAGGACAACGGGTTTATGGAGAGATGGCCGAGTGGTTTAAGGCAGCAGTCTTGACGCGCAGGCAGGAAGCCGAAGCGAACAGCGGCGCAGCCGCTGGCCCCGAAGGGGTGGAGGGCAGGATGCCCGGAATAAAACTGCCGTAGTGGCGCGCAGGGCGCGCCTTCGACAGGACAACGGGTTTATGGAGAGATGGCCGAGTGGTTTAAGGCAGCAGTCTTGAAAACTGCCGTAGGCGTAAGCCTACCGTGGGTTCGAATCCCACTCTCTCCGCCAATCCTTGGTAACCCGCCATTTTGCTAGGTTCTTGACAAGCAACGGCACGAATATCCGGGCGATTTCTCAGCGCGTAGTAGCCGGGAGCAGTAGGTAGGCGCTGGCCTTGCCACGCGACTTTGAACAAACACCTGCGAGGTATTTCCACGTGAACGTCACGCCATCGGTCGTCGCCGGCCTGGCACCGCACGGCTGTCTGCGGGCGGCGATCAACCTCGGCAATCCGATCCTCGCCGGCAGGGACGAGCACAGCGGCGAGCCGATGGGTGTTTCCGTCGATCTCGCCGGCCTGCTGGCGCAGCGGCTCGGTGTGCCGCTCAGGCTGGTGGTGGTGGAGGCGGCCGGCAAGTCGGTCGAGATCGTCACGCAGGAGGAGGCCGACGTCGGCTTCTTCGCGATCGATCCGCTGCGCGGCCAGGAGATCGCGTTCACCGCGCCCTATGTGCTGATCGAGGGTTGCTATCTGGTACGCGAGCATTCGCCTATTCGCACCCAAGACGACGTGGACCGGGACGGCCACGTGGTGATGGTCGGCCAAGGGAGCGCCTACGACCTCCACCTCACGCGCGAACTGCGCCATGCGCGGATCCGGCGCTCGCCCACCTCGCCGATGGTGGTCGACACGTTCCTGGCGGAGCGGGCCGACGTGGCGGCAGGCGTGAAACAGCAACTGGAGGCCGACGCCCGCCGCATCGGCGGCATGCGCCTGCTGGACGGGCGTTTCATGCTCATCCGGCAGGCCATGGGGCTGCCGAGGCGACGTGGGCCGGAGGCGGCGGCTTCACTTGCACGCTTCGTCGAGTCGGCCAAGGCGAGCGGCTTCGTCGCCGACGCGCTCGCGCGACACGGCATCCGGGGTGCGTCGGTAGCGCCTTGCGGCTAGGAGCCCCCGCAAGCGTCCTGGTCCGGGCATCGCCACGGGCGCTCGCCATGCCGATTTCTCGATACACTCGGAACGTCGCCTGCCACCCTTCGGGCCGTTGACCGGCGGCAAGCCATCCACGGTCGCCGGGCAACGCGATCGACGCAGGCGGCACGGCGGCCGTGACGGCGGTTCCATCGAAACCACTAGCTGAGGAGCGCAGTTGTGAGCAAAGACAAGGCAGGCAAGAAGGACAAATGGAAGCACCTCGACCTGTTCGACATGATGTTGAACCAGAGCCAGGTGTTCCGCGACATGGTCGAGCATTTCCAGAGTGCCTGGGCTCCGCATGCGCCGTCGATGGTCGTCGAGGCCAGCATGTCCACGCGTCGCCCGGCCGGGGAGCACGCCGGTGCGGAAAAGACCGCGGCGGCCGCCAAGCCAGCCAGGAAGGCCGCGGCCAGCAAGGTCGTCGCAAGGCCGGCCGCGGCGAAACCGGCGAAGCCGGCAGCCGTGGCGGCGCCGCGGAAGAAGGCGGCGGCCGGCAAGACGGCGTCGGCTCAGGCCAAGCCGGCGGCGCCGCGCAAGGCCGCCGGCAAGCGCGTTGCCGCCAGCCGGGCGAGCAAAAAGAAGTGACCTGAAGCCGCCGCCGCGCGCGTACCGGCGAGGGCGGCGGCCGGCCGACGTGGCGGCTGCCGCTGCGGGGGCGTGCCAGGCCTGGCTTGCGTCCCGCTTGCCGGGGCCGGCGGTCGTGCGCGGCGTGCAGCGGCCGTTCGCCTCTGCCGTGCGGCGCCATGCCCCGGCCGTGGTGGGTTCAGAGTAATCTGGACGGGCAGGACGCAGGCGGTCATCCCGCCCCATTCGACGCAGGCGATCCGGACAGGTTTCACGCGAGGGCCGGCCACGCTGTGACGGCATTTCCCTGGTGCGGCATTTGGCGGAGTGTGCGCGGACGTGATGGGAAAACTCGCATCGGGCTTGACCGACGCTGGCTTTCAGGCGGCTCTGGAGGCGAGTCCCGATGCGGTTTTCGTGGTCGACCCGGATGGCCGCGTGCTGCATGCCAACCTGGTCGCCGCGGACCGTTACGGCTACAGCGCCGAAGAGTTGGGGCGGATCGGGGTGGCCGAGCTCGTGGCGCCGGAAAGCCGCGGCGAGGTCCCCGCGCGGCTAGGGCGGCTGCTCGCCTCGGCGGCGGTTTTCGAGTCGAGCCACCTGCGCCGCGATGGCACCCGTCTGGCGGTGGAGGTGCATGCGCAACCGATCATGTTTCAAGGGCGGCGGGTGATTCTCGCCAGCGTGCGCGACATTGCCGGGCGGCGGCGCGACCGGCTGGCGTTGCAGGAAAAGGAACACTTTCTCCAGCGCCTGCTGGAAGCCGAGTCGGGCGCGGTCTACATCTTCGACCTGGCGCAAAACCGCACGGTCTACGCCAGCCGGCACTTCCTTGCGGCGTTGGGCCATGCGCCCGGCCAGAGCGAAGCGATGGCCAGCGACGTGCCCGAGCTGTGCCATCCGGAAGACCTGCCGGCGCTGGTCGCGCATCATCAGGCATGGCAGCTCGCCGATGATGGCGACACCCGCAGGCTCGAATACCGCATCCGCGATGGCGATGGTCACTGGCACTGGTTGAGCAGCCACGAGACACCGTTTGCGCGGGAGCCGGACGGCCGCGTTCGCCAGGTTCTCGGCATCGCCCATGACATCACCGCACGCAAGCAGGCGGAAACCTGGATTGGCCAGCAGAAGCAGATCATGGAGCTGATCGTGGCCGGCGCCGGCATGTCGTCGATCCTGACCACCCTGGTGCAGGCGATCGAGAGCCAGTCCCCCGGCATGCTCGGTTCGGTGCTGCTGCTCGACGAGGACGGCGTGCACGTGCACCACGCCGCCGCGCCGAGCCTGCCGGCCGGGTTCGTGGCGGCGATCGACGGCGAATCGATCGGACCGGCCGCGGGCTCCTGCGGTACGGCGGCCTTCCGCCGCGAGGCGGTGTACGTGCGGGATCTGCGCACCGATCCCTTGTGGGAGAACTACCGCGCGGCGGCGATGCCGTTTGGCCTGGTGGCCGCGTGGTCGCAGCCGATCATGGATGGCGACGGCCGCGTGCTCGGCACGTTCGCCATGTACTACCGCCGGCCGGCGCTGCCGCAGGCGGAGCAGGTGCGGTTGATGGAATCGGCGGTTCACCTGGCTTCCATCGCGATCATCCGCCAGCGCGAGGATGCCGCGCTGAGGCAGAAGGACGAGCGGCTGGTCAAGGCGCAGCAGGTGGCCCATCTCGGCTTCGTCGAGTGGAACCTGAGGACCCACGCGATCTACGCTTCGGACGAGGCCTATCGAATCTGCGGGCTGACACGCGGGTCGGAATCCCTGAGCCCGGACATCGTGGCGCGGGTGGTTCATGCCGATGACCTGGCCCTGGTCAACAGCGGTCTGGAGCGGGCGACCCTCGGCCTGGGCACGTTCGACGCCAGCCATCGCATCGTTCGCCCCGACGGCGGCGTGGTCTGGGTGCACGCGCAGGCGGAGCTGATCCGGAACGCCGGCCAGGGCGCCGACGTGCTGCTCGGCACGATGGTCGACATTACCCGGCGCAAGCAGGCGGAGGAGGCGTTGCAGCGGATGACCCGCTTGTACGCCGTGCTGACCCAGTGCAACCAGGCGATCGTGCGTTGTTCCGGCGAGGCCGAACTGTTTCCGCAGATCTGCCGTGACGCGGTGGAGTTTGGCGGCATGCGGATGGCGTGGATCGGTATGGTCGACAAGACCAGGGGGATGATCCGGCCGGTGGCGAATTACGGCGAGGGCAGCGACTACCTGCATTCGCTGGAGATCCCGCTGGACGACGACGATCCACGCAGCCACGGGCCGACCGGCACCGCGGTACGGGAGGACCGCTGCTACTGGTGCCAGGATTTTCAGCACGATCCATCGACCGGGCCCTGGCGCGAGCGCGCCGCCGTTTTTGGCTGGAACGCGTCCGCATCCTTGCCCCTGCACCAGAAAGGCGTGCCGGTGGCCGTGCTGGTGGTCTACTCGGATGTCTGCGATGCCTTCGGCAAGCCGGCGCGCGAACTGCTGGTCGAGATGGCGATCGACATCAGCTTCGCGCTGGATCGCTTCGCCAACGAGGCCGACCGCAAGCTCGGCGAGGAAAAGCTGCGCGCGAGCGAGTTGCGCTTGCGCACGATCATCGAGACCGAGCCGGAGTGCGTGAAGGTGGTCGGCCGCACCGGCGAGCTGCTGGACATGAATGCGGCGGGCCTGGCCATGCTCGAGCTGGACTCGGTCGAGCAGGCGCGGGAGTCCAGCCTGGAGTCGTTCCTGTTGCCCGCCTATCGCGAGCCGTTCAGGGCGCTGCACCGGCGCGTCATGGGCGGCGAGGGCGGCATGCTCGAGTTCGAAATCAGGGGTCGCAAGGGCACGCACCGCTGGCTTGAAACCCATGTGGCGCCGATGCGCGATGCCGCGGGCGAGGTCGTTTCCCTGCTGGCGATCAGCCGCGATGTCACCGAGCGCAAACACGCCGAGGCGCGGATCCAGTACCTGGCCAATTTCGATGCGCTGACCGGGCTGCCGAACCGCAACCTGCTGGCCGAGCGGCTGCAGTATGCGATCAGCCTCGCCAAACGCTCCGGCGGCCAGCTGGCGTTGATGTTCATCGACCTCGACCATTTCAAGAACATCAACGATACGCTGGGGCACGGCGTCGGTGATGCCTTCCTGATCGAGGTGGGGCGGCGCCTGAAGACGGTGCTGCGCGAGTCGGACACGGCCTCGCGGCTCGGCGGCGACGAGTTCATCCTGGTGCTGGCGCAGGCCGATGCGCAGGGCGCGGCGAGCGTGGTGGACAAGCTGCTCGAGGCGATCTGCCGCCCCTACCAGGTCGAACAATACGCGCTGGTCGTCACCGCTTCGATCGGCATCGCCATCTACCCGAACGACGGCGACAACCTGGACACGCTGTCACGCTGCGCCGACACGGCGATGTACCGGGCCAAGGGCGAGGGACGCAATGGCTACCGCTTCTTCACGGCCGAGATGCAGAGCAGCGCGACCCGTCACATGCAGCTGGTCAATGCGATGCATCATGCGCTGGAACGGAGCGAATTCTATCTAAACTACCAGCCCCAGTTCGCCGTCGACGATGGCCGCATCGTCGGCCTGGAGGCCTTGCTGCGCTGGAATCACCCCGAGCTCGGTTCGATCTCCCCGGTGGAATTCATCCCGGTGGCCGAGGACTGCGGCCTGATCCTGCCGATCGGCGAGTGGGTCATGCGAACCGCCCTGGGCCAGCTCAGGCAGTGGCTGGATCAGGGCTATCCGGCGATGGTGATGGCGGTGAACCTCTCCGCCGTGCAGTTCCGCCACCGCAGCCTGCCCGAGCTGGTCGGCGACATCCTGCGGTCGCTGGGGCTGCCGCCCGCGCTGCTCGAGCTGGAGTTGACCGAGAGCGTGGCGATGCATGATCCGCAGGGCGCCATCGCGGTGATGAATGCGCTGCACGAACGCGGCATCCGCATGTCGATCGACGATTTCGGCACCGGCTATTCGTCGTTGAACTACCTGAAGAAATTCCGGGTGTACAAGCTCAAGATCGACAGGTCCTTCATCCAGGACATCGACAGCGACAGCGAGGACCGGGCGATCGTGGCGGCGATCGCCAGCATGTCCCGCAGCCTCGGCTTGCGCACCCTCGCCGAAGGCGTGGAGACGGCCGAACAGCTCGACTTCCTGCGCGGCGAGGGCTGCAACGAGGCGCAGGGCTATTACTTCAGCAAGCCCTTGCCCGCCGCGGCGATCGAGGTTTTCCTCGCCGCGCACGCGGCGAAGGCGCCGTTGGCGACCGCGGCGCCCTCGCCCTCGTCGGGGCATCCCGGCTGACGCCGCGCCCGGGCGCGGCTGGCGCCGGTTCGCTCAGTGGGGTTGCGGACCGTCGCCCGGCTCGCGCTTGAGCTGGCGCCGCAGGCGGTACTCCTCGCGGCCCAGGTACAGGGTGGCCGCCGCCACCATCAGCGCCATCAGATACCAGGTGATCAGGTAGCCGAGGTGGTTGTTGGGGAACCGGATGACGGTCAGGCCGGCACGTGGCCACGCGCCGGCGGCGGAGGCGCCGGCAGCGGCATCGACGAAGTACGGCGCTACCGTGGCCGCGGGCAGGCCGTGCGCCGCGGCGATCGCCGCCACGTCGCGCGAGTACCACAGGTTCCGCGACGGCCGGTTGGGGCGCAGGAAGCCGCCGACCGGCTCGGACAGGCGCAGCAGCCCGGTCAGGCGGACTTCCCCGGCGGGCGGCGCGGCTTTCGCATAGGCCGGGGTGCCGGGCAGGCTCGCCGGGACGTAGCCGCGATTGACCAGCACGATGAAACCGCTGTCCGTGCGCAGCGGCGCGATCGCCCAGAAGCCGTAGCCATCCGCGCTGGTGCCGTGCACCAGCGTCTGCTCGCCGGCGAGAAACCGGCCCTGCAGGCTCACGTGCAGGTATTGCAGCTGGCCATGGGCGATCCGCGGCCACTGCGTCGGGCCGGGCGCGGCCACCGGCGGTGCGCGCACGCGCGTGGCCACGTCGTGGATCAGGCCGAGCTTCCAGTGCAGCCGGCGCACCTGCCAGTTGCCGAGCAGGATGAAAACGCCGAACAGTGCAAGCGCCAGCAGCATCCAGGCGGCGAGCGCCAACGGCCGGCGCAACGTCCGGCCTGGCGCCGGATCGTTGCGCGAGGTGCGGCTCATGAGCCTTGCTGGTGGTTCTGGTATTGCGGCGACATCGGCATCATGTTCGCGTTCTCGTTGTACATGACCCATACCGACGCGCCCAGCACGATCACCACCAGGACGATGGTGAAGATGAAGGCCAGCATGTTCCAGCCGTTCTCCGAGCGGGTGTCCAGGTGCAGGAAGTAGATCATGTGGACCACGATCTGCACCGCCGCCAGGCCGAGCACGACGAGGACGGTGACCTGGGTGTCATGGATCACGTGGCCCATCACCAGCCAGAACGGGATGATGGTCAGGATGGCCGCCAGCACGAAGCCGGTGAGGTAGCTGCGCAGGCTGCCGTGATCGGCGTGCTCGCCGTCGTGCCCGCCATGATGCGCTGCGCCGTGCTCGAGCGCGGATTGGGACGGATGACTCATCGAAGCACTCCCACCAGATAGACGTAGCTGAAAACGCCGACCCAGACCAGGTCGAGAAAATGCCAGAACATGCTCAGGCACATCAGGCGCCGCCGGTTGGCCTCGGTGAAACCGTGCTTGCCGAGCTGGACCATCAGCACCACCAGCCAGATGACGCCGACCGTGACATGCAGGCCGTGCGTGCCGACCAGGGTGAAGAACGAGGACAGGAACGCGCTGCGGCCGGGGCCCGCGCCGGCGGCGATCATGGTCATGAACTCGTGGATCTCCAGCCCCACGAAGCACGCGGCCAGCAGGCCGGAAACCGCCAGCCAGCCGAGCATGGCGCGTTTGCGCTGGCGGGCCATCTCCAGCATGGCGAAACCGAACGTGACCGACGAGACCAGCAGCAGCGCGGTGTTGAGCGCCAGCCCGGGCAGGTCGAACAGGTCGTGCGCGCTCGGGCCGCCGGCATAGCTGGTGCCGAGCACCGCGTTGCAGGCAAACAGCGCCGCGAAGATGAAGCAGTCGCTCATCAGGTACAGCCAGAACCCGAGCAGGGTGCCGTTGTGCGGATGCGTTTCCTCGAGGCAGAGGAAGTCCCGCGGTTCGGAGTGGGCAGTATTCACTGCGATCGTATTCATGCGGTTGCGCCCTGTGCCTTCGGCTCCCAGTTGCCGGTGTGTTGTTCGAACCGAGCCACTTCCTGCGCGGAGATGTGGGTGTCACGGTCGTAGTTGAAGGTGTGCGCGATGGCGCAGGCGATCAGCGCGACGAAGGAAACAGCCGCCAGCCACCAGATGTACCAGACCATGGCAAAACCGAAGATCGTGCCCAGCGCGGCCAGCAGCACGCCGGCGCCGGAATTTTTCGGCATGTGGATGTCGTTGAAGCCCTCCAGCGGACGCTGGTAGCCGTGCTTCTTCATGTCGGTCCAGGCATCGCGGTCGTGAACCCGCGGGATGAAGGCGAAGTTGTACGGCGGCGGCGGCGAGGAGGTGGACCATTCCAGCGTGCGCGCGCCCCACGGGTCGTTGCCCACGGCCAGCTCGTCGCGCCGGCGGATGCTGACGTAGATCTGCATGACGAACGAGAGGATGCCGAGCAGGATCAGGAACGCGCCGAACGCGGCGATGATGAACCAGATCTGCAGGCTCGGGTCGGTGAAATGGCTCAGGCGGCGGGTCACGCCCATCAGGCCGAGCACGTACAGCGGACTGAACGCCACCCAGAAGCCGATTTGCCAGAACCAGAAGCTGAGCTTGCCCCAGAACTCGTCGAGCTTGAAGCCGAACGCCTTGGGGAACCAGTAGTTGATGCCGGCGAACACTCCGAACACCACGCCGCCGATGATCACGTTGTGGAAGTGGGCGACCAGGAACAGGCTGTTGTGCAGCAGGAAATCCGCCGGCGCCACCGCCAGCATCACGCCGGTCATGCCGCCGATGGGGAAGGTGATCAGGAAGCCCATCGTCCACAGCATCGGCACGGTGAAGTGCACCCGCCCGCGGTACATGGTGAACAGCCAGTTGAAGATCTTCACGCCGGTGGGGATCGAGATCATCATCGTGGTGAGCGCGAAGAACGAATTGACGTCGGCGCCCGAACCCATGGTGAAGAAGTGGTGCAGCCAGACCAGGTAGGACAGCAGCATGATCGACGCGGTGGCGTACACCATCGATGAATAGCCGAACAGCCGCTTGCCGGAGAAGGTCGGGACGATCTCCGAGTACAGGCCGAACATCGGCAGGATCAGGATGTACACCTCCGGATGCCCCCACACCCAGATCAGGTTGACGTACATCATCACGTTGCCGCCGAAGCCGGTGGTGAAGAAGTGGGTTCCGATGTAGCGGTCCAGCGACAGCAGGAACAGCGTGGCGGTGAGGATCGGGAAGGTCACCACGATCAGGCCGCTGGTGCACAGCGTGGTCCAGGTGAACATCGGCATCTTCATCAGGGTCATGCCCGGCGCGCGCATCTTGAGCACGGTGACGACGAAGTTGATGCCGGTCAGCAGGGTGCCCAGGCCGGACAGCTGCAGGCCCCAGATGTAGTAGTCCACGCCGGGCCCCGGGCTTTGCCGCAGCTCCGAGACCGGCGGCATGCCCAGCCAGCCGGCGTGGGAGAAGTCACCGACGAACAGCGAGGTCATGAACAGCACCACGCCGGACACGGTCAGCCAGAAGCTGAAATTGTTGAGGAACGGAAACGCCACGTCGCGCGCGCCGATCTGCAGCGGCATGACGAAGTTCATGAAGCCGGCGATATAGGGCATCGCCACGAAGAAGATCATGATCGCGCCGTGCGCGCTGAAGATCTGGTCGTAATGGTGGGGCGGCAGGTAACCCATGTTGCTGCCGAACGCCACGGCCTGCTGCGAACGCATCAGCAGCGCGTCGGCGAAGCCGCGCAGCAGCATCACGGTGCCAAGCACCATGTACATCACGCCCAGCTTCTTGTGGTCGACGCTGGTGAACCACTCGTTCCACAGGTAACCCCACTGGCGGTAGTAGGTGATCGCACCCAGTACCACGGCCCCTCCCAGGGCTACGCCCACGAAGGTCCAGATCACGATCATGTTGTCGAGCGGCAGCGAACTGAGCGACAGGCGCCCAAGCAGGAAATTCCAGATTGCGGGACGGTCAGGCATGGTTTGAACCTCGAAAATGCAGATCAGTGCGTCGCCGCGTCGTGCGCGGGCGCCGTCATCGATGGGGCACCGGACATGGCGTCTTCGGTGGAGTTGCCACGCGCGGCATGGCCGCCGGCGTCGATGGCCATCATCTTGTCCATGCACATCTGCCCCGGATCGACGCATTGATTGAGGATGCGGTGGAACAGATCCGCGTCGAAACGGGCGTAGTGGTGCACCGGCTCGGCGCGGCTGGGCTGGTTGAGCCGGTCGAACACGGCGGTATCGAGGTCGCTGCCATCGGCGCGGACCCCGGCCACCCACCGGCTGAAGTCCTGCGGGCTCAGGCCGTGGAAGCGGAACCGCATGTCGGTGAAGCCGTGGCCGCTGTAGTTGGACGAGAAGCCGTCGAAATCGCCGGGTTTGTTGATCACCGCGTTCAACACGGTTTCCATGCCGGGCATGGTGTAGATCATGCCGGCCAGCGACGGCACGAAGAACGCGTTCATCGTCTCGGTCGAGGTGAGCTTGAAGTGGATCGGCGTGTTCACCGGCGCCGCCAGCTCGTTCACCGTGGCGATGCCGTACTGCGGATAGAAGAACAGCCACTTCCAGTTCAGCGACACCACCTCGACCTCGAGCGGCTTGACGTCCGCCGGCACGGGCTGGCCCGCCTCGATGCGGGTAAGCGAACGGTAGGGATCGAGCTGGTGGGTGCCGATCCAGGTCATCGCGCCGAGCACGATGATGATCAACAGCGGCGCTGCCCACACCACCAGTTCGAGCTGGGTGGAGTGGTCCCACTCGGGGTCGTATTCGGCGTTCTTGTTCGCGGCGCGGTAGCGCCAGGCGATCACGGCGGTGGCGATCAGCACCGGCACGATGATCAGGCACATCAGGATCACCGAGGCGATCATCAGGTCGCTCTGCTGGCGCGCCACGTCGCCGGCGGGATGGAGCAGTACCAGATTGCAGCCACTGAGCATGAGCGCCGGCGGAAACAGCAGCAGGCCACGTAGACGTTTTACGGACATGGAAGGGTTTGGCGATTGGGGGGGCGCGATATCATAATGGCTGCGAGGCACGTTGCCGATGCGACAAATTGTCCTATGGCCGGTTTGGCGCGACGGGTGCATCCTAAAAAAGCGTGCGTGACGCACTTTCCGTCGTCATGGACAATCCCCATCCGGCCCACGCGGGACGCTTCGATTCCCCTCCACGAAGCGCCGCCATTGCAGCATCCCACCCACGGAAGCATCATGTCGACCAGTTACGCCCAGCCCACCGATCCGTTGCCCATCCCTGCGCCTTCGGCCGAAGCGCAATCCCATGCGCATGACGTCACGCCAGGGGACATTTCCATTGGCGTGGTGATCGGGCGCATCTCCGAGTTCTTCGATTTTTTCGTGTTCGGTCTCGGCTGCGTGCTGGTGTTCCCGAAGGTGTTCTTCCCCTTCGCCAGTCAGCTCGACGGCATTTTCTACTCGTTCATGATCTTCGCGCTGGCCTTCATCGGCCGGCCGATGGGATCGATGTTCTTTCTCCTGCTGCAACGGGAGTTCAGCCGCGGCACCAAGCTGACCGTCGCCCTGTTCCTGCTCGGCATGACCACGGCGGGCATTGCCTTCCTGCCCGGCTACGCCTCGCTCGGCGCGGTGGCCATTGGCGCGCTGGCGCTGCTGCGCTTCGGCCAGGGCTTCGCCGTCGGTGGCAGCTGGGATGGCCTCGCCTCGCTGCTGGCGCTGAATGCGCCGCGCAACCGCCGCGGCTGGTACGCGATGATTCCGCAACTGGGCGCGCCGATCGGCTTCATCCTGGCCGCCGGCCTGTTCGTCTACCTGCTGATGAGCCTGACCCCGGCCGAATTCTTTGCGTGGGGCTGGCGTTACCCGTTCTTCGTGGCGTTTGCGATCAATGTGGTGGCCCTGTTTGCCCGCTTGCGGCTGGTGGTGACACCCGAATACGCGACGATGCTCAAGCTGCGCGAACTGGAGCCCTCACCCGTGGCCGAACTGGTGCGCACCCAGGGCCGCGCCATCGCGCTGGGCGCGTTCGCGCCGCTGGCCAGCTACGCGCTGTTCCACCTGGTCACCATCTTCGCGTTGTCCTGGGCGCTGTTGTTCACCAAGCAATCGCCGGCCAGCTTCCTGCTGGTGCAGATCATCGGCGCGGCTATCGCCATTCCCTGCATGTTCCTGTCCGGCCGCATCGCCGACCGCTACGGTCGCCGCATGACGCTGGCGGTGTGCGGCGTGCTGATCGCGATCTACAGCGGCTGGACCCCGCTGATGCTGGCCGGCGGCACCACGGAGGGTTACCTGTTCATCATCGCCGGCTTCGCGCTGCTCGGCTTCTCGCATGCGCAGGCCGCCGGCGCGGTCAACTCGAGTTTCCGCAGCTACTTCCGCTACACCGGCGCCCTGATCACCTCGGACCTGGGCTGGCTGCTCGGTGCGGGTTTCGCGCCGCTGGTGGCGCTGTCGCTGTCGGTCTACCTGGGCGTGGGTTACGTGGGCCTGTACCTGCTCTCCGGTGCCGCGGGCACGCTGGGCGCGCTGTGGATCAGTCGCGCCGGCGGCATGCCGAACGACTGAGGCCGCCCGCCGCGCGTGCGGC
>JAGWIC010000123.1 GCA_028866435.1 Lysobacteraceae bacterium
GGTGCGCTCGCCCTATGCGTTGGTGGTGTATCAGCCACATGGCACCGACATGATGCAGATGGGCCCGCAGATCGGGCGGCAGTGGGCGTCCGATACGCTGTCGGCGCTGGCACTGGCCTTTGTCATGGGTCTGGCCGTGCTGAGCTTCCGGCGCCGTCTCGCCGTCGCGGCCGCCGCCGCGGTGTTCGCCTGGTTGAGCACCCTGCTGCCGTACTGGAACTGGTACCGCTTTCCGCTGGACTTCACCCTGGCCGCGCTGGCCGAGCAACTGCTCGGCTGGCTGATCGCCGGTGCCGCGATGGCCTGGTGGATCGGTCGCGACGAGCGCGCTTCATCGCCTTGAGGCTGGCATGCCGGCGGGTGGCCGCTGCCGGCCGCCCGGCCTTCATTGCGGCGATTGCCGCCCGGCGGCGATAATTCCCGGTTCAAGCCTTGAACTGGACTCGACCATGCTGGACCCCGCACTGCTGCGTTCGCGCCTCGCTGAAACCGCCGCACGCCTCAAGGACACCCGTGGCTACCTGCTCGACGTGGCCACCATCGAAGGCCTGGAGAGTTCGCGCAAGCAGCTGGCGATGGAGACGCAGGAGCTGCAGAACCTGCGCAACACCCGCTCCAAGGCGATCGGCCAGGCCAAGGCCAGGGGCGAGGACGTGGCCTCGCTGATGGCCGAGGTGGCCGGCCTCGCCGACAGGCTCAAGGCCAACGAGCAGGCGCTGGCCGAGGCCCAGGCCGGGCTCGCCGAGATCGCGCTGAACATCCCCAACATCCCGCACGACTCCGTGCCGCTGGGCAAGGACGAGGGCGACAACCACGAAGTCGGCCGCTGGGGCGCGCCGCGCGAATTCGCGTTCGAGGCGAAGGATCACGTCGTGCTCGGCGAACGCCACGGCTGGCTCGACGGCGACGCCGGCGCCAAGCTGTCGGGCGCGCGCTTCACCGTGCTGCGCGGCCAGCTGGCGCGGCTGCACCGCGCGTTGGGCCAGTTCATGCTCGACCTGCATACCGGCGAGCACGGCTACCTCGAATGCAACGTGCCGGTGCTGGTCAACAGCGACAGCATGTACGGCACCACCCAGCTACCGAAGTTCGAGGAGGACCTGTTCGCCACCCAGGTCGGCGACACTCGCCGCTACCTGATCCCCACCGCCGAAGTGGCGCTGACCAACCTGGTGCGCGACACCATCCAGGACGCCGACGCACTGCCGCTGCGGATGACCGCGCACTCGCTGTGCTTCCGCGCCGAGGCCGGCAGCTACGGCCGCGACACCCGTGGCATGATCCGCCAGCACCAGTTCGAGAAGGTCGAGATGGTGCAGGTCGCCCGCGCCGAGGATTCCTACGCGCAACTGGAGGAAATGGTCGGCCACGCCGAGACCGTGCTGCAAAAGCTGGAGCTGCCCTACCGCAAGCTGTTGCTGTGCACCGGCGACATGGGCTTCCAGTCGAGCAAGACCTACGACCTCGAAGTGTGGCTGCCCAGCCAGCGGACCTATCGCGAGATCTCCAGCTGCTCCAACTGCGAGGACTTCCAGGCACGCCGCCTGCAGGCCCGCGTGCGCCAGCCCGGCACCGGCAAGCCCGAACTGGTGCACACCCTGAACGGCTCCGGCCTCGCCGTCGGCCGCACCCTGATCGCGGTGATGGAGAACTACCAGAACGAGGACGGCTCGATCACCGTGCCGCCCGTCCTGCGCCCGTACATGGCCGGGCTGGAACGGCTTGCATGAACGCGCCAGTGCCGGTCGCCGGTTCGTGGGGCAAGGTGGAGCGCGTCACCAGCCTGTTCCTGATCATCAGCCTGCTGGCCTTCATCGGCAGCCGGCTGGTGTTCGCCGTCTGGTGGCCGATGCACCCGCTCGACTTTGCGCTGTCGTGCGTGGCCATGGTGCTGCTCGCCGCCAGCTTCCGCTTCGCTGCCCATCGCCGCAACTGGCGCATCGGCGTGATCGTGTATGCCATCGCCAGCCAGGTGCTGCCGATGGTGGTCCGCGAACCGGCCCTGCTGCTGCCGATCGTGGGCGGCCTCATTCCCATCGCCATCCTGGTCGGCAGCCTCGTCGCTCTGTCGAAGAAAGGCGACGCCCCCCGGCGATCGCAAGGTTCCTGATAAACTGCGCCACCCGACCTCGCGGCCATAGACTGGCACAGCGAAACGGCAGGAAGCCGAAGCGAACAGCGGCGCAGCCGCTGGCCCCGCAGGGGTGGAGGGCAGGATGCCCGGAATAAAACTGCCGTAGTGGCGCGCAGGGCGCGCCTTCGACAGGACAACGGGTTTATGGAGAGATGGCCGAGTGGTTTAAGGCAGCAGTCTCGACGCGCAGGCAGGAAGCCGAAGCGAACAGCGGCGCAGCCGCTGGCCCCGCAGGGGTGGAGGGCAGGATGCCCGGAATAAAACTGCCGTAGCGGCGCGCAGGGCGCGCCTTCGGCAGGACAACGGTTT
>JAGWIC010000090.1 GCA_028866435.1 Lysobacteraceae bacterium
GCGACGGCGGCAGGCGCTGCCGACGGTTTGATCGCATCGGTGCGGGAGGTCAGAATTGGTTCGTTCAGAGCCATGCGAGCGTGCCTGTCTGCGGGTCGTTGCTAGGTACGGAGCCGCCGCCCGCGCGGATGCAGGAATCCTGCGCTCATCTCGATAATGCCAGCTGCCCGGGATGTCAGCTTACTGCGTGCGCAGGGTCTGATAAGCCGCCAGCGCCTGCTGGCGCGACTGCGCCAGGTCCAGCATCGGCGCCGGATAGCCGCTGCGGGCGAGCAGCCCCGAATCCTTCCACGGCTGCTGCAGCAGCTCGCGCGGCGCCTGCGCCAGCTCGGGTAGCCAGCGTTTGAGGTAGCTGCCTTCGGCGTCGAACTTGGCGGCCTGGGTGACCGGGTTGAACACCCGGAAATACGGCGCCGCGTCCGCGCCGCAGCCGGCCACCCACTGCCAGCCCAGCGTGTTGCTGGCCAGGTCCGCATCGACCAGCGTGTCCCAGAACCAGCGCGCGCCGTGCAGCCAGTGCTGGCGCAGGTTCTTGGTCAGGAAGCTGGCCACGATCATGCGCACGCGGTTGTGCATCCAGCCGGTGTGCCACAGCTCGCGCATGCCGGCGTCCACCAGCGGAATGCCGGTACGGCCGCGCTGCCAGCGGTGCAGGGCCGCGCGATCGTCGTCGGCCCAGCGGAACGCGTCGAAGCGCGGGTTGAAGTTTTCGCCGGGCGTGCCGGGAAAGTGGTAGAGCAGGTGGTGGGCAAACTCGCGCCAGCCCAGCTCGCGCAGGTAAGGCTCGATATCGGGGCGGCGACGCGCATCGATGCGTTCGACGCGCGCCTGCAGGGCGTGCAGGATCTGGCGCGGTGTGATCTCGCCGAAATGCAGGTGTGGCGACAGGCGCGAGGTGCCGTGGCGTGCGGGCAGGTCGCGGCCGTCCGCGTAGCCGGCCAGGGCGTCGTCGGCGAATACCTCCAGCAGTTCCTGCGCGCCAGCCTCGCCGGGTCGCCAGCATTCGGCCAGGCCACCAGCCCAGGCAATGCGCGGCAACAGCTGCAGCGCCTCCAGTGGCAGGTTGTCGGGCAGGAGCAGCCACTCGCGGGCGCGCGCCGCCGGCAACGGCGGTTCGACCGGCAACTGCGTGCGCAGCTTGCGCCAGTACGGCGTGAACACGCGATAAGGCTGGCCCTCGGCCGTGGCGACCTGCCATGGCTCGCACCACAGGTTGCCGGGAACGCTGTGCACGGCGACGCCGTCGGCGCGCAGTGCCGTCTTGAGCGCGGTGTCCTGCGCGATGGCGGCCGGTTCGTAGCGGCGGCTCCAGTACACCGCGGAAGCGCCACTGGCAGCGATCAGGGCACGCAGCGTGGGCAGGTCGTCGCCGCGCGCGACATGCAGCACGGCGCCTTGCGCGGAAAGACGCTCCCGCAAGGTTTCGAGCGAACGGTGCAGCCACCAGCGGCTGGCCGCGCCGGGCTCCCATGGTGCCTCCTCGTGCGGGGCGTGCAGGTAGACCGGCAGCACGCGTGCGTGGGCGGTACAGGCGGCGGCGAGCGCCGGGTGATCGGCCAGCCGCAGGTCGCGGCGGAACAGCATTAGCGCCGTGCTCATGTCGCTGGCCCGGGGCGTGGCCCGGTGGGGTGCTGCGTGAGGGAAAGCGCGTGCATGGGCTGGTGGGTGTCCGGCAGACTGGACACCGTTACGTGGCGGCCGCGGTTTTGGATCTCGCGCGTTGCCCGGTGCCGGCCTGGGTGCGCCGCCGTGCATCGACCACGGCCGTGGTTCGTGCAGGCTTCGGATGGCGTTGCGGCGGATTTGTCACGGGTGCTCAGTGCACGCCGGCGTCGCGTCTGGCCTGCATGGCCGCGAGCCGGGCGCGGATGGTCGGAATCGCCGCCAGCGCCGCCTGTTCGCCGGCGAGGATGGCCTTGTTCTTCTGGTCGAAGTCGGCCGGGCCGATGCCGCCGATGTCGGGGCGGATCACCACGTCGGCGCGGGCGGTTTCCTGCCTGGCCAGCTCGCGGCCCATGATGGTGATGGACTGGCCCATGATGCCCAGCATGCCTTGCGGGTTGCTGCCGCTGGGCTTGGCCGAGATGTCCACGGCGATCACGAAGTCGGCGCCGAGCTGGCGCGCGGCGTCCACCGGGATGGGGCTGACCACGCCGCCGTCCACGTATTGCTTGCCGGCGATCCTTGCCGGCTCGAACACGCCGGGGATGCTGCACGAGGCGCGCACCGCCTGGCCGGTGTTGCCGCGCACGAACACCGTGCGCGCGCCGGTGGCCAGTTCGGTGGACACCGCCGCGAACGGCAGCTTCAGTTTTTCGATGGGCTGGTCATGCACCTGCTGGTTCACGTAGTTCTCCAGCGCGCGTCCGCGCACCAGCCCGCCGGAAAACAGCTGCACGTCGCGGATCTTCGCCTCGTCCAGGTCAACCGCCGCCTGCTGCATCTGGAAGGCGTTCATGCCGCTGGCATAGAGCGCGCCGACCACGCTGCCGGCGCTGGTGCCGGCCACCACGTCGGGATGGATGCCGCTGGCCTCCAGCATCTTGATGACGCCGATGTGGGCGAAACCCTTGGCCGCGCCGCCGCCCAGCGCCAGGCCGATCTTGAGCTTCACCGGGGCCGGCGGCGGTGGCGCCAGCACCGGCGGTGGCAGCGGCTTGGCGGCATGGGTGCAGGCGCCGAGCGCGAGCGCGGCGAGCAGGGGCAGGAGCAGGCGGCGGAAGGGCATGGTGATGTAGGAGCGCGCTTGCGCGCGATGCTTTCAGGTTGGGGGATAAGGCACAAAAGCGGCGGGAGCATCGCCCGCGAGTGGGCTCCTACGCTTGCGCTTCGTCTGCGTCGCGGTGGTAGTGCGTGGCCAGCTCGACCTCGTGCCTGGAGCCCAGGAACACCGGCACGCGCTGGTGCAACGCCGTGGGCTGCAGTTCCATGATGCGCTCGCGCCCGGTGGTGGCGGCGCCGCCGGCCTGCTCGATGATGAAGGCCATCGGGTTGGCCTCGTACATCAGGCGCAGCTTGCCGCCCTGCTTGAGGATCTTCGCGTCCAGCGGGTAATAGAACACGCCGCCGCGGGTCACGATGCGATGCACGTCGGCCACCATCGAGGCGACCCAGCGCATGTTGAAATCCTTGCCGCGCGGACCGCTGGTACCGGCCAGCAGCTCGCCGATGTAGCGTTGCATCGGCGCCTGCCAGTGGCGCTGGTTGGACATGTTGATGGCGAACTCGGTGGCTTCCTCGGGAATGCGGATGGCGCGCCGGCTCAGGGTGAAGCTGCCGACCTCGCGGTCGAGGGTGAACTCGTGGGTGCCGTGGCCGAAGGTCAGCACCAGCAAGGTGGCCGGGCCGTACACCACGTAGCCGGCGGCGAGCTGGGCGGTGCCCGGCTGCAGGAAATGCTCCACCTTCGGCTCGGTCACCTCGTCCGGGCAGCGCAGCACCGAGAAGATGGTGCCCACCGAAATGTTGACGTCGATGTTGGACGAGCCGTCCAGCGGATCGAACAGCAGCAGGTGGTTGCCCTTCGGATAGCCATCGGGGATCGGCTGCGGGTCTTCCATCTCCTCCGAGGCGCAGGCCGCCAGGTGGCCGCCCCAGGCATTGGCTTCGAGCAGGATCTCGTTGGAAATCACGTCGAGCTTCTTCTGCGCCTCGCCCTGGATGTTGATGCTCGCCGCGTCGCCGACGCCGGCGGCCATGCCCAGCACGTCGCCCAGCGCTCCCTTGTTGGTGGCCACGGCAATGCGCTTGCAGGCGCGCGCCACCACCTCGATCAGCAGGGAGAGCTCGGCATTGATGTGGCCGGCGCGGCGTTCTTCGATCAGGAACTGGATCAGCGAAATGGGCTTCATGGTGGGTCCGTGACAGGCGTGAGGCGGGCATTGTCGCATCCGTCGGCCCATAGCAAAAAACACGGCATGGCAGCCCCTGCTGACAGCACGTTGGCAGCAGGGGCTTGCCATGCTGCGGTTCCATCACGGAGGAGCATGACATGCGCGATACGGTGTATTTCCTGGTGTTCGACGGCTTCGCCGACTGGCAGGCCGCATTGGCCTTGTGCGAGATCCGCCGCCCCGGCGACTGGGTCGTGCGGACGGTGGGCTTCTCCGCGGCGGCGGTGACCTCGATGGGCGGCTTGTGCGTGCGGCCCGAGATCGTGCTGGATCAGCTGGACGCGGCTCGCGCGGCGCTGCTCATCGTGCCCGGCGGCCACCTGTGGCAGCGCGGCGAGGGCGACCCGGCGGTGGCGATGATCGGCCGCGTGCACGCGGCCGGCGCGCCGGTGGCCGGCATCGACAGCGGCGTGCTGGCGCTGGCGCGGGCGGGCCTGCTCGACCATTGCCGGCATACCGGCAACTGGCCCGGACAACTCGCCCAGGTACCGGCTTACGCCGGCGCGGATCAATACGACGCCGGGGTGCTGGCGGTCAGCGATGCCGGCGTGATCAGCGCCAGCCACCTGGGCTGCGTGGAGTTCGCGCGCGAGGTGATCCGCACGCTGGACCTGTACGGCCCGGCCGATCGCGAAGACTGGTATCGGCTGTTCAAGCACGCGCAGCTGCCGCCATGGTGCGTCGGCGAAGCGGTGGCGGCCTGAGATGGCGGGCATGAATCCCCTACTGCGGCGCATCGTGCAGGCCTATGCGCCGTTGCGTCTGCGCGGCATGCTGCTGGACGGGCCGGGCCAGTGGCCGGCGGCGCGCCGCCGCGCGTCGCCGGAAGCATCGCCCGGCGCCCGCCAACCCATGCCGCCGCGCCTCGCCGGCCGCCGCGCCTCGGCCACCGTCTGGAGCAGATCATGAGCCAGCCCACGCCACCACGCGTCAGCTTTTTCCACGCACCGCAGAGCCGTTCCGGCGCCACCCGCGCCCTGTTCGAGGAACTGGGCGTGGACTGCGACCTGCACGTGCTCAACCTGAAGGCCGGCGACACGCGCAAGCCCGAGTACCTGGCGGTCAACCCGATGGGCAAGGTGCCGGCGATCCGCCACGGCGACGCGCTGATCACCGAACAGCCGGCGGTGTTCATCTACCTGGCCGATCTCTATCCGGAGGCGGCCCTGGCGCCGCCGATCGGCGATCCGCTGCGCGGGCCGTATCTGCGCTGGATGGTCTACTACGGTTCGTGTTTCGAACCGGCGGTGATCGACAGGCACATGCAGCGCGAGCCGGCCCATCCGTCGACGTCGCCCTATGGCGACTACGACACCATGCTGAACACGTTCACCGACCAGCTCGCCCGCGGGCCATACCTGCTCGGCGAGACCTTCAGCGCCGCCGACGTGCTGTGGGGCACGGCCCTGAACTGGATGACCCGGTTCAAGCTGGTGCCATCGCTGCCGCTGATCCTCGCCTACGTCGAGCGGGTGACGTCGCGTCCGGCCATGCGGCGGGCAGCGGCGCTCGACGCCGAGCTGGCGTCGACCCAGGGGGCGTGAGCCGGTGCGCGCGGCAGGGCGTGACCTTCGGCGCTGTTCGCCGTCGACTGCCTCGGCGATGATGCGCGGATGCGTCGCGCCGACCGCCTGTTCCTCATCATCCACGCCCTGCGCGGCCGGCGTACCGCGTTGCAGGCGCGTGCGCTGGCGCAGACCCTGGGCGTGTCGTTGCGCACGGTCTATCGCGACGTCGCCGACCTGCAGCTGTCCGGCGTGCCGATCGAGGGTGAGGCCGGCGTGGGTTACGTGCTGCGCAAGGGCGCGGACATCCCGCCGCTGATGTTCAGCGCCGACGAGCTCGAGGCGCTGGTGGTCGGCACCCGTTTCGTGCGTGCCTTCGCCGGTGAAAAGCTGGCCCAGGGGGCGCAGGCGGCGCTGCTGAAGATCGAGGCGGTGCTGCCGCCCGCCCTGCGTGAACGCTCGGCGCGCACGCGCATCTATGCGCCGGTATGGCGCGACCCGCACCAGGCCGCATTCGCCGCGCGGCTGGACCGGTTGCACGCGGCGATCGAGGCGCACCAGGTGCTGCAGCTGGCCTATCGCGACGAGGGCGGCGCGCTCAGCACGCGCCAGGTCGAGCCGCTGTGCCTGGCGTTCTGGGGCGGCAAGTGGACCCTGGGCAGCTGGTGCCGCCTGCGCCGGGATTTCCGCAACTTCCGGCCCGACCGGATCGAGTCGCTGGCCGACACCGCCGAGTGCTTCGAGGATCGCGCGGGCTGCAACATGGAGGCTTACCTCAAGGCCATGGGCGGTTATTACGCCGGCATGGAGTGACCATCGCCGCGCCGCTCAGGTACGCTGCGCGGCAGGACAGGCTGCCGGGAGACATGCGATGTCGTCAGGGGTGCATCATCCGTTGTTGTCGGTCGCGCCAGCGGCATTGCGGCCGACCCAGCTCACCGTGGGCAAGGCCGAAGTGGCGGCCAAGCGCGCCGAGTGGGAGACGCTGGGCCGGAAGAAACGCAAGCAGCTGCTGCAGGCGCACTGCTTTCCCGGCGTACTGGGGCCGAAGCAGCACATCTACATCGTCGACCATCACCACCTCGGCCTGGCCCTGCTGGAAGAGGGCGTGAAAAAGGTGGCGGTGCTGATCCAGCGCGATTTTTCCTGGCTGTCGCCGGCCGTGTTCTGGCGCACCATGGAGTTCAACCGCTGGGCCCATCCGTACGACTGGCGCGGCCGGCGCAGCGACTACGAGGCGTTTCCGGCCAGCCTCGCCGCGCTGGCCGACGATCCGTACCGCACCCTCGCCGCGCGCGTGCGCGGGGCCGGCGGCTGCGCCAAGGACGCCACCCCCTACGCCGAATTCCTGTGGGCCGACTTCTACCGCACGCGGATCAAGCTGGGCGGCGGCCGGATCACCGACAAGGCCTTGCAGCAGGCGCTGGCGCTGGCCCATACCCACGAGGCCGGCTACCTGCCCGGATGGAGTGGGGCGATCGCATGAACGCGGTGCCGGCGCCGGCGCGCCCGCGCGGAGACGGCCTGATGGACGTGGTCGCCGGCCTGTCGATCGCCGGCCTGCTGCTGCCCGAGGCGGTGGCCTATTCCGGCATTGCCGGCCTGCCGCCCCAGGCCGGCGTGATCGCCCTGTTCGTCGGGCTGACCTGCTATGGCCTGCTCGGTCGCAGCCGCTACGCGATCGTCTCGGCCACCTCGTCCTCGGCCGCGGTGCTGGCGGCCGGCACGCTGGCGCTGGCGGGCACCGACGGCCCGGTGCGCGCCGCGGTGGCGGCCACCATGGTGCTGCTCACCGGCGGCTGCTTCCTGATCGCCGGGATGGCCCGGCTGGGCGGGCTGTCGCACATGATCGCGCGGCCGGTGCTGCGCGGCTTCACCTTCGGCCTGGCCGCGGTGATCGCGCTCAAGCAACTGCCCAATCTCACCGGCCTGCCGCCGATGCGCGGCGACTTCGTGCCCTCGCTGCTGGTCGGCGCGTTCGCGGCGCTGGCGCAGATCCAGCCGTATACCGCCGGCGTCGGCACGGTCGCCCTGCTGCTGCTGTTCGTGGCCGAGCGCTGGCGCCGCGTGCCGGGCAGCCTGGTGGTCATCGTGCTGGGCATTGCCGCCTCCGGCTGGCTGGCGGCGCATGGCGTGAAGCTGACCGGCGCGATCGACCTGCTGCCGGCCTGGAGCATGCCGCTGTGGCCGAGCAGCGGCCAATGGCTGCCCAGCATCGAGCTGGCGGCGGCGGTGCTGCTGGTGCTGTACGCCGAGTCGTATGGCTCGATCCGCGCCTTCGCCCTGAAGCACGGCGACCGGGTCCAGGCCAACCGCGACCTGCTGGTGCTGGGCCTCGCCAATGCGCTGTCGGGCCTGCTGCACGGCATGCCGGTCGGTGCCGGTTATTCGGGCACCTCCGCCAACGAGGCCGCCGGGGCGCGCTCGCGGCTGGCCGGCCTGGTCGCCGCCGGCGTGCTGCTGCTGATGGTGGGGTTGCTGCTGCGCTGGATCGAGCGCATCCCCGAGCCGGTGCTGGCCGCCATCGTGATCCACGCCGTGAGCAAGTCGTGGCGGCTGGAGGCGTTCCGGCCCTACTTCCGCTGGAAGCGCGACCGGCTGGTGGCGCTGGCGGCGGTGGTGGCGGTGCTCACCCTGGGCATCCTCAACGGCCTGCTGGTGGCGATCGCCTTCAGCCTGGTGATGCTGCTGCGCCAGCTGGCCACCCCGCGCATCAGCGTGCTGGGCCGGCTGGGCGACAGCCACGACTATGTCGACATCCAGGCGCACCCGCAGGCGGTCGAACCGGCCGATGTGCTGATCCTGCGGCCGGAGCAGCCGCTGTTCTTCGCCAATGCCGAGGCGGTGATGGCGCTGGCGCGCCAGCGCGTGGAAACGCATGCGGGCAGGCGTGCCGTGGTGCTGAGCCTGGAGGAATCGCCCGACCTGGACAGCACCACGCTGGAGTCGCTGGCCGACTTTTCCCGCTGGCTCGCCGCGCGTGGCATCCGCCTGCGTGTGGCGCGATTGAAGGATCTCGTGCGCGCCGTGCTGCAGCGCGCCGACCTGCCCCAGTTGCCGGCCGCGGCACTGGATTACTGGAGTGTCGAGGATGCCGCGACGGTTCCGTCCGGCACATCGGCCCAACAAGAGGCTGCATCGTGATGAGTGCAACAAGATGGACGTGGCTGGCCCTGGCGGCGGCGTTGCTGGTGGGCGTGGCGCATGCGGAACAGGGCGCCGATGCGCGTTTCCGCGGCATCTACACCAGCGAGTGGGCCTGGCGCACCGGCCCGTCCGGGGTCGGCGCCTCGGCCGACGCGTCGACGGCCGACGCCAATCTCGACCAGGTCGATCCGGCGAGCCAGCAGGCGCGGCTGCAGTACTGGCAGGGCGTGATGAAGCAGCTCGACGGCATCGACGTCGCCCAGCTGTCGCCGGCCAACCAGGTCAACTACGCGGTGTATCGCGAGCAGATCGGCAATTTCATCGCCGACCAGAAATTCAGGAACTGGCAGATGCCGTTCAACAGCGACTCGGCGTTCTGGTCGGACATCGGCGACGAACTCGGCGGCGACCGGCTGCGCAGCGTCGACGACTACCGCGGCTACCTCAGGCGCCTGCGGCAGATCCCGGCCTATTTCGACCAGCAGATCGCCAACATGCGGCTCGGCCTGAAGCGCGGCTTCAGCGTGCCGCGCGCTGTGCTGAAGGGGCGCGACGTGTCGATCGCGGCGGTGGCCGGGCTGAAGGACCCGTTGCAGAGCAGCTTCTACGCGCCGTTGCGCAAGCTGCCGGCATCGATCCCCGCCGACCAGGCGCAGGCACTGCGCGGGCAGGCACTGGAGGAGATCCGCGACGAGGTGATTCCCGCCTACGCCAAGCTGCTGGCGTTCTTCGACAACGAGTACGTGCCGCAGGCACGCACCACCCTGGCCGCCGAGGCGCTGCCCGATGGCAAGGCGTTCTATCGCCAGCAGATCCGTGAATACACCACGCTCGACCTCAGCCCCGACCAGATCCACCGGATCGGGCTGGAGCAGGTGGCGAAAATCCATGCGCAGATGCTCACGGCGATGCAGGCGAGCGGTTTCAAGGGCAGCTTCGCCGAGTTCCTGCACTTCCTGCGCAGCGACCCGCAGTTCTATGCCAGCACGCCGCAGGAGCTGCTCGACCGCACCGCCTGGGTGGCCAAGGAGGTCGACGGCCAGCTGTCGAAATTCTTCGGCCACCTGCCGCGCGAGCGCTTCACCATCGAGCCGGTGCCGGCCGACATCGCGCCCTACTACACCTCCGGCCGCGGCGGTCCGCACGTCTATCTGGTCAACACCTACGACCTGAAGTCGCGGCCGCTGTTCAACATGCCGGCGCTGACCCTGCACGAATCGTATCCGGGCCACGCGCTGCAGCTGGAGCTGGCCGACGAAAGCCACGGCCAGCCCGCGTTCCGCCGCGACGGCTACATCTCCGCCTATGGCGAAGGCTGGGCGCTGTACTCGGAATACCTCGGCAATGCCATGGGCATCTACCACACCCCGTACGAACGCTTCGGCTACCTCACCTACCAGATGTGGCGCGCCTGCCGGCTGGTGGTCGACACCGGCATCCACCACCTGGGCTGGACCCGCCAGCAGGCGATCGACTACCTCACCGCCAACACCGCGCTGTCCGACCGCGAGATCGCCAACGAAGTCGACCGCTACATCAGCTGGCCCGGCCAGGCGCTGTCGTACGAACTGGGCTACCTGAAGATCCTCGAGCTGCGTGCCAGGGCGGAAAAGGCGCTGGGCCCGAAGTTCGACATCCGCCACTTCAACGACACCGTGCTGTCCACCGGCTCGGTGCCGCTGCCGGTGCTTGAGCAGCGCATCGACCGCTTCATCGCCGACGGCGGCCCGGAGCCGGACTACGCCAGCGAGGGCACGAAGGCGCAGGCCGCCTCGGCACATTGAGGCGGCGCGGCGGTCCGTTGGCTTGACTTCATTCGTGGAGTATCATCCAAAACAACTCCACAGGGAGAGTAAGCGCCATGACCGCTCATTCGACCCGCATCGCCCAAGCCGCGCCCCGCCATGCGACGCCGGATACGCTCGCCGATCCGGCCTTGCGCGCGTTCTTCAGGCTCGCCGAACACTGGAAGCTGCGCATCGCCGACCAGCGCAAGCTGCTCGGCGACCCGCCGGAGTCCACCTTCTACAAGTGGAAGCGCCAGCAGGGCGGCGCGCTCGGGCGCGACACGCTGGAGCGGATCAGCTACCTGCTCGGCATCTGGAAGTCGCTGCAGATCCTGTTCCCCGACCCGGCCCAGGCCGATGCCTGGTTGCACAGGCCGAACACGGCGTCGCTGTTCGGCGGCCACTCCGCGCTGGAGCGCATGTTGTCCGGCAACGTCGCCGATCTCTACGTGGTGCGCCAGTACCTGGACGCGCAGCGCGGCTGAACCGGGTCGTGCCTGCGCACGTCGCGGTTGGCGAGACGAGTGCCTGCGATGCTGTCCGAGGAACGTTGCAGGAGCGGCTTCAGCCGCGATGCTCTCGGGTCGGCACGGCTTGGAAATCAACGGCATCGCGACTGAAGTCGCTCCCACGAAAGAGAGCCTTTGAACGTCACATGCCAATCGACCCGCCACCCATCAAACGGATCCGCTGGGCCCACGCGTATCGCATCGTGCCCAGCCGCTTTCCGCCGGTCGGCGTATACGACCGCATCGCCGACCCGGCCGACCTCGACGCACTGTTCGCGATCGAGGCGCTGACCAACCCGCGCCTGCGCGAGGAAGCCGGCGCGCTGGCGCTGGTGCCGAAGGAGCACCGCATCAGCGGGCCGGGCGCGACCCCGGTGATGGCCGCGTTCACCCACCTCAACCCGGAAGGCAGCCGCTTCTCCGATGGCACCTGGGGCGTGTTCTACGCCGCCCACAGCGTCGCCACCGCGGTCGAGGAAACCGTGTATCACCGCGAACGCTTCCTCGCCGCCACCGCCGAATCGGCCTGCGAGATCCCGATGCGCTGCTACCGCACCAGCGTCGACAGCAAGCTGCACGACATCCGCGGCGGCTGGCCCGCCGCGCACGACCCGCACAGCTACGCCGCCAGCGTCACGCTGGCCCGCCAGCTGCGCGCTGCCGGCTCGAATGGCATCGTCTACGACAGTGCCCGCCATGCCGGCGGCGAATGCCTCGCCGCGTTCCATCCCGACGTGGTGGCACCGTGCGTGCAGGCGCAGCACCTGGTGTATCGCTGGGATGGCACGCGGATTGCGCAGGTGCTGGAAGTGAGCGAGCTCAAGCGGTCGGGGGCGGATGGCGCGTAGAGTGGTGTCCAATGACGTGTGCGTGTCGCATGTCATGCTGATGTATGGCAATGACTGCTATCGACCCGAAGCGGAAATTCAACGGGTCAAAGCCAATGACTGCTTCGCAGCGAAAAGCGCAAGACGCGATTCCGCACCGCTCCCACCCGGCCTCGCCGCATTCGATCGCACGGCGCAGAGCGCCTCGGACGAATTCTCGGTGATCAAGCGGTTACCATGCGAGAACTGCATCCTAGGATCGGCAGAACAAGGGCTGCAGGCGCTGACTGACAGCTACGCGCTTAACGGACGAGTGCGCCAACGGCTAGCTCGAGAACATCGACGCACTGCTTTCGCAGGAATGACGAGAAAAAGAAACTTATTGACCAGACCTTCCTTAATTCTACTGTGTTATTAAACTTATGGCATGATGACGCCATCTTCGAGCAACACGCAAGGAGGTGGGTCATGGGCACGAGTCTGGAAACACGCTTTGCGCGGTATGGTGAGGCGATAGTGTCCGCCTTGGGGCACGCGGATCGGGCGGCGCCGGCAAGATGGTACCTGCAAGGCTTGATGCTGCCGGGCGGACGCAAAAGCGTGGAGCCGATGGCGGCGCGCGTGCGGCCCCAGGATGTGCGCTCGACCCACCAGTCGATGCACCATTTG
>JAGWIC010000091.1 GCA_028866435.1 Lysobacteraceae bacterium
CGTCGCGCCAGCGCCCGCGCGGGCGCGCGGCGCGGATCGTAATAACTCGGCCCCTTGACCAGCCCGACCAGCAACGCGATCTCCTGCGGCCGCAGCTCCTGCAGCCGGCGGCCGAAGTAGAACTCCGAGGCCGCCGCGAAACCGTGCACGGCCTGGTCGCCCTGCTGGCCGAGGAAGACGTCGTTGACGTAGGCCTCCAGGATGCGGCCCTTGCTGTAGTGCGCTTCCAGCAGCAGCGACATCAGTGCTTCGTTGATCTTGCGGGTGAGGTTCTGGTCACGATTGAGGAACAGGTTGCGTACCAGTTGCTGGGTCAGGGTGGAGCCGCCCTGCACGGTGTGGCCGGCGCGCAGGTTGGCGAACGCCGCGCGCAGGATCGCGCCGAAATCGATGCCGATGTTGTGCTTGAAATTGCGGTCCTCCACCGCCTGCAGCCCGCTCAGCAGCAACGGCGGCACGTCGGCCAGTTGCACGAACCGGCGCTCCTCCTGGGTGGCGCCATACAGCGTCGCGATGCGGGCGGGGTCGAGGTGGGTCAGCGTGATGGGCTTGCCACTGGCCGCATCCTGCACCGACCGCACCTGGCCGCCGCCCAGGCTCACCCGGATGCGCCGCGGCAACTCGCCACCGTCCGGGCCAGCGTAGCCGCGCGAGGAAATGGTGTAGCGCAGGCCCTGTTTCATCCAGCTGCCGGCAACCTGGCCGCTGCCGTCATGGCTGTACCCGGCGAAGGTGAGTTCCAGCTCGAGCGCGGCCGGGGTCATAGGCAGGCCGTCGTGCAGCGGCAACGGCCGTGCATAGACGCGCGTCGGTACCGCGAATACCAGGTCGTTGAAGCTGTCCTGCACGCGCTTGTTCAACACCAGGACATAGGGCAGCACGAACCCGAACAACAGACCCATGCCGATCCAGAACGGGATACGCAGCCACGGCCAGCTGCGCTGGGCGAGTGAACGGGTGCGGGTCAGAAAGGCCAAGGCGGGAATATCCGGCGGTCAAGTGGGAGGATCATAGGACCTGCATCCCGGCGCGCCCATGAACGCGGGGGCCGGTTCGCGGGCAAAACGCGGGCAATCCCGCGGTAGCCGGCTGGCGGGCGATGCGGTTGCCTTGATTTCCCCCATCGACACATCAGAGCAACGGCATCGCCCGCGAGCGGGCTCCTACGGCTGGGGGAACCACATGGAGCAGTCAGGCTGGAATGGCCGGGGATGGACACCGAGCAGCCTCTGCAGCTCGGCATTGTCCGCCACCAGGTCGCTCTCCAGCCGACTCAACGGGCCGCGCAGGCGCGGTACCGCACCGCGCCCCAGCCGCAGCAGCCAGGCCGGCAGCGGCAGCGGCACGGTCGAACGCGACAGGCTGTGCCGCACCCGCGCGAACATCTGCCGGTAGGGTAGTCGCTCGCCACCGCCGATCGACAGGGTCTTGCCCGCCGCGGCCGGACAGTCCAGTGCCGCCAGCACCGCCTGCGCGATATCGTCGGCATGCACGGGCTGACGCAAGCCATTGGCCAACGGCAACGGAAACAGGCGCAGGCGCATCGCGCGACGGGCGATCGGGCTGAGGCTCCGGTCGAGGCCGGCGCCGTACACCAGGGTCGGCCGCAACACGGTCCAGGCGCAACCATGACGCGCGCATGCGGCGGCGAGCGCCTGTTCACCCTCGCGCAGCTGGCGCGAAATTTCGCGCTCGGCGGGCACCGCCGAGTCCCGTTTGCTCTCGGCGCTCATCGAACTGGTGGCGATCACCCGCGGCGCGCCTTCGAGCGCGCTGCGGTCGAGCCAGTCGGCCAGCGGCTGCAGCGGACCGAAGCTGATGATCGCCGACAACGCCGGCAGCGGCTCGGGCATGTGACCGGGCAAGGCGCCATGCCGCCAGTCGACGCCGGCGCGGGGTGCCTGCGGCTGCCGACTCAGCGCGAGGATCGCCTCGCCGCTGGCGCCCAGCCGCGGCAACAGGAAGTGGCCGATCTGACTGCTGCCGCCGATCACCAGCACCGTCACGCCGGTTTCACTGGCCCGCCTGCAGGCGGGCGGCCATGTCGAGCACGCGCGGATGGTTCGGCGCCAGCTTGCGCGCCTGTTCGAGCGACTGGCCGGCGCCGATGCGGTCGCCGTTGGCCAGCTGTTGCCCGGCCTTGTCCAGCCAGGCACTGGCAAGCCGTGCGCCGAGCGCCGCCTGCCCGGGATCGCCGGGCGACAACTGGCCCAGCGTGGCCAGCCTGTCGCCGGCCTGCACCAGGTCGCCGGCGGCCAGCGCCTGGTCGAACAGCTTCTCGACCTGCGCCGACAGGCCCTGCAGGCCCTGCAGGGCCTGGGCGTCGTTGCCATTGATCGCCAGCGCGCTGCGATACAGGTCGTAGGCGCAGTCGCCAGGCGGCATCATGATGTTGCCGTTGCGCGCCGCCTGCTGCGCCCGCTGCACCAGCTGCGCAATCGTGGCGCTCTGCTGCGGCGTCAGCACCGGCTGGGTCAGCGGCAGCGACGCGTCCGCCACGGCGGCCTTGTCCTTCGCCGCCGCCGCGGCATGGCCGGCCAGCCGTGCGCGGGCCGCGGCGATATCCGCCGACTTCGGCGCCAGTTGCGCCGCCTGGGCGAGCAGTTGCCTGGCCTGCGCGATGTCACCGGCATCGATCGAGGCATTCGCCTGCACGGTCAGCGCCTGGGCCACGTCGCCCAGGCCATCCCTGGCCTGCGCGTTGTCCGGGTCCAACGCCAGCGCCGCCTTGAAGTAGGCCAGCGCGGTATCGTCGCCGGCGCCGGCGACACGCCCGGCGCGCAGGGCGTCCTGACCCTGCTTGATGGCATTGTCCCGCGCGACATCGTGCTGCTGGCGCAGTTGCGCCTGCGTCGCGCGCAGCGCCGGCAGCGCGCCATTGTTCGGTTGCAGCGCGGCGAGCGCGTCGATGCTGGCGCCGGCCGCGACCGGGTCGTTCGCGTCGAACGCACTGCGCGCCCGCGCGGCCAACGCGTTGCCCACCTGGTCCAGGCCATGCGCGGCGATGGCGTTGCCGGGGTCGGCCTGCAGCATGCGCTGGTACAGCGCGCCGGCGCCCTGCGGGCCGTCCAGCTTGCCGGCAGCCAGTGCCTGCTGCGCCTGATCGACCAGATCCGCCGTCTGCACCTGCGATGCCTGCGCGCGGCTGATCAGCGTATCCAGCCGGTCCACGTCGCTGCCGCCGCCCAGCAACTCGCGGGCGACCGCCGCCTGCTGCGCGGCCTGGGCCACATGGCCGGCCTGCAGCGCGGCGTCGGCCTGGGACAGCTCGGCCTCGCCGACCTGATGCAGGCCATCTCGCGCGCGATCGTTGTCCGGTTCCAGCGCCACCGCCTGCTGGAACAGTTCCCGCGCACTGGTACCGTCCTGGCCATCCAGATGGCCTTGCTGCAGGGCCGCCTGGGCCTGGCTGAGCACGTTGTTGAGATCGGTGCGCGGCAGCATGTTGCGCAGGCGGTTCTGGTTGAACCACAGCGCCGCGGCGGCGACCAGCAGCAACAGCACGACGACCATCCAGCGGCGGTTCCGGCGCCGGGATCGGCCCGCGCCATCCGCCGGGCGATGCTCGCGGCGGGGCTCGACCGTCACGTGCGGCAGACCATCGTCACCCGGTTTGCGGGGCGCGTCGAGCTGGTCGAGATCACCCAGGGTGGGCTCGGTGCGATGGTGTGCGGTGGGGTCGTGCGAGTCTCGGCGTGCGCTCATGATCCGTGGCGGCTGGGTCAACCGGCCCAGCTTAGCATCGGGCCGTTGCGCGTTTCGCACCACCATGCCGGGCGTTCAGCATTCAGCCCACGCCGACCCGGCGCGCGTCGACCACGTTCGGCAGCGCCAGCAGTTTGGCCAGCAGGGTCGACAATTGCTCGAAGTCGCGCACGCGCAAGGTGAAGCGCATGGTGACCTCCCCCGTCTGCGCCTGCAGGCGGCTGGAGGAGGCGATGATGTGCGCCGCCGCATTGCTGATGACGCTGGTGACGTCCTTCTGCAATTCCTTGCGGTCGTAGCCGCGCAGCTCGATGTCGACCTCGTAGGCCTGGCTGGCGACGCTGCCCCAGCTCACCTCGATCACCCGATCCGGATCGCGCCGTGCCAGCCGCGCCAGGCTGGCGCAATCCGCGCGATGCACCGACACCCCGCGCCCCCTGGTGATGAAGCCGCGCACGGGATCGCCCGGCAGCGGCTGGCAGCAACGCGCCAGCGTGGTCAGCAGGTTGCCGACCCCGTCGATGGTCAACGCGCCGTGATCGAGCGCGGGCACCCGCGCCGGGGACAGCTCCGGCACCAGCGGCGCCGCGGGCTGGGCGGCCTCCTGCAGCACGCGGGCGATCTGGCCGCTGGTGATTTCGCCCAGCGCCAGCGCCACCAGCAATTCGTCCTGGGTCTGCAGGTGAAAGTGCGCGGGCAGGCGCGATACGTCCGTGCTGGACAGCCCCAGCCGCTTCAGCTCGCGCTCGAACATCGCGCGGCCGGCCGCCAGGTTGGCGTCGTGGGCGATGCGCCGGAACCAGGCGCGCACCTTGTCCTTCGCCCGCGCCGTATGCAGGTAGCCGTGATGCGGCGACAGCCAGTCGCGACTGGGCTCGCCCAGCTTGGTGGTGAGGATCTCCACCCGATCGCCGCTTTGCGGCTGGAACGTCAGCGGCACGATGCGGCCGTTGACCTTGGCGCCGCGACAGCGGTGGCCGACCTCGGTATGCACCACGTAGGCGAAATCGAGCACGGTGGCGCCGCGGGCCAGGTCGAACACCTCGCCCTTGGGCGTGAGCAGGTAGACGCGGTCTTCCAGCAGCTCGGTCTGCAGGTCGCTCGCCAGCGAACTGTCGTCCTCGCCGCGCGGCTCCAGCAGCTTGCGCATCCAGGCGATCTTCGCCTCGAATTCGGCATCGCCGCTGCCGCCCTCCTTGTAACGCCAGTGCGCGGCCACGCCCAGTTCGTTGGCTCGGTGCATCTCGTGGGTGCGGATCTGCACTTCCAGGGTCTTGCCCGCCGGGCCGATCACCGCCGTGTGCAGCGACCGGTAGCCATTCGCCTTCGGCCGCGCGATGTAGTCGTCGAATTCGTGCGGCAGGTGCGGCCAGCGCGCGTGGACCACGCCCAGCGCGCCGTAGCAATCGGTGATGTTGTCGACCAGCACGCGTACCGCGCGGATGTCGTACAGGTCAGAAAATTCCAGCGATTTGCGCTGCATCTTCTTCCAGATGGAGTAGATGTGCTTCGGTCGCCCGGCCAGCTCGGCATGGATGCCGGCCGCCTCCAGCGCGCGGTGCAGCTCATCCAGCGATTCGCGGATGAAGCTCTCACGATCGCTGCGCCGCTCGTCGAGCAACGTGGCGATGCGCCGGTAGGTATCCGGCTGCAGGAAACGGAAGGCGAGATCCTCCAGCTCCCACTTCAGCTGCCAGATGCCGAGGCGGTTGGCCAATGGCACATGGATGTCGCGGGTGAGCCGCGACAGCGCCGCCGCCTGCTCCGCCGGCAGCAGCGCGGCGCCGCGCATGCGCGCCAGTTGCCGCGCCAGCAGCACGAACACCACCCGCAGGTCGCGCACGATCGCCAGCAGCAGCCGGCGCAAGCCCTCATTGCCCTGCTGGGGCGAGCGCTGCGCGTGCAGCGTCCAGACCTGCTCGGCTGCCTGCTGGCCGGTCACCAGGCGTTGCAACTGCGCCGGCAGGTTGCCGGCGCGCAGCTGCCAGGCGGCCGGGTCGACCCGCGCCAGCTCGAACCACAACGCCGCCGCCTGGGTCTGCGCATCGCAACCGAGCATGCCGAGCAAATCCAGCACGTCGCAGCATTCGGCCTCAGGCAGCAGCTGCGACTGGCACGCCTGCAACGCGTCGACCAACACCGGCGGCAGGCCGCCGGCGCGATCGCGCCACTGCTTCAGGCTGGAAATTTTTGCGGGTTGAGCCATCTGGGCGGAGATCCCTTGCACCGGCCCATAGTAGCGACAGCCGGTGCGGATGCGTGTCCGCAAATGGTTCGCACCGGCAATGCTTGGCTCGCGGCGAGTTACCGCGCAGAATCGGCGCCTGCCTTTCGCGCCCATGAGGATTCAACCGATGCCGATCCGCCCACGTCACCTGCTGCTGTCGCTGCTGCTCACGCTGATTGCATTGCCTGCCCTGGCGCAGCAGGACGGTGGCCTGCGCCAACGCATGAGCAAGTCCGAGTTCACCGCGGCGGGGCTGGACAAGCTGTCGTCGCAGCAGCTGGCCAACCTCGATGCCTGGCTCAGCCACCACCCGAAGGTCACCACCCGCGTGGTCAATGCCAGCGGCAAGCCGGTGTTCTATACCGAGGGGCAAAAGCGCAGCAAATTCAAGGCGCACATCGCTGGCCACTTCGACGGCTGGAGCGGCCACGGCGAATACACCCTGGACAACGGCCAGGCGTGGAAGCAACTGGGCGAGGAGACTCCTGCATGCATGACTTCGACCCATCCGGCGGTCGTGGTCAAACCCTCGATCATGGACAGCTGGCTGATGTACGTGAATGGCTGCAACGACAGCGTCCACGTCACCCGGACCCGCTGAGGCCGCTCAGGCCAGCGCCTCCAGCGCCCTGGCCAGGCGCTTGGCCGATACCGGTTCGGCGGTTTTCAGTTCCTGCGCGAACAGCGATACGCGCCACTCCTCGATCAGCCAGCGCAACTCCTCCAGCGCCGCGGTACCGGCGGCGCGATGCTGCAGGCAGGCGCGCCAGTACGGCAGCACCTGCAGCATGCGTTGCTGGTCCCTGGCCGGATCCTGGCGCAGGCGCTCGCCGCGCAGGCGCATGGCCTTCAGATAGCGCGGCAAATGGGCCAGCCGCGCCGCCGGCAGCTCGCGCAGGAAACCGGGCGTGAGCAGGGCCTCGAACTGCTCGCGCAAGTCGTCGTAGCTGGCGCGGGCAAAGCCCAGCAGCGGCGGCTGCAGCCACGGCTTCAGCTCGGCCTGCGCCTCGATGATCGGCTCGGCCAGCTGCAGGCGGCCGATTCCGGCGGCGAACAGCTCGTGCGTGCATTGCGCGCGCAGCAGCTCGAACGCCGCCGCCGTGCGCACGTTCAGGTCGTGGCGTTCGAGCAGGTCGCCGAAACCGCCTTCCAGCAGGTCTTCGCGCAAGCCGTCCACGCCGCCCAGCGGCGCGTATTTCAGTGCGAGCGCGTTGCCGATCGGCAACCGTCGGCGCGCCTGCTTCAGCTCGCCGGCCAGCGCATTGCGCAACAGCCGGACCACGCCTTGCCGGTGCGCCGCCAGCGCCTCGTCGCTGCGCTCGAACACGCGCAAGGCCACCGTCTCGCCCAGGTCGACCAGGGCCGGAAACGCGACCAGTCCGGCATCGGAGCGCAGTTGCGCCGGAATCTCGGCGAAATCCCAGCGGCTCACGTCCTCGCGGGTCAGCTCGATGTCGGTCTTGCGCGAAAACGCCGCGCGCGCCTGGCCTTCCCACTGCCCGCGCAGCGCGGCCAGGTCGCGGCCGCTGGCGAGGGTCTGCCCCGGCCCGGACGCGCCGTCGCCATCGTGCAGCCGGTAGCGCATGCGGAAATGCGCGGGCAGCTCCACCGCCGCGAAATCCGTCGCCGTCACCTCGACGCCGGTGGTGCGCCGGAGGAAGCCCGCCAGCACCTTCGCCAGCGGCTCGTCGCGCGGCAGCTCCGCCTCGGCGAAAGCCCGCGCAAAATCCGGCGCAGGCACGAAATTGCGGCGCAGCGTCTTGGGCAGGCCGCGGATCAGCTCGGCCACCGTGTCCGCCAGCAACCCCGGCACCAGCCATTCGCAGCGCGCCGGGGGCAAGGCATTGAGCATCGCCAGCGGCAGCTGCAAGGTCACGCCGTCGGCCTCGTCGCCGGGCAGGAAGCGGTATTCCAGCCGATAGCGGTGGCCACCCAGATCGATGCCGGCCGGAAACGCCCTCGCATCCAGCCCGGCGCCGCCGGCCATCACGTCGTCCAGCGACCAGCGCAGCGCCGCCTGCTCGGCCGGGCGCGCCTTGCGATACCAGGCATCCAGCGCGCGGCTGCTGGCGATCTCGGCGGGCAGCTTGCCCTCGAAAAAAGCGACCAGATCGTCCTCGTGCCGGATCAGCCCCTCGCGGCGCTGCTTCGCCTCGATGTCCGCCGCCTCCTGCAACACCCGCTGGTTTGCCCGCACGAAATCGGCACGGCTGTCGATATCGCCGCGCACCAGCCCCTCGCGCAGGAAGATCGCGTGGGCCAGCGCCGGGTCCTGCGGCTGGAACGTGACCGCACGTTTGTCCACCAGCACCAGGCCGAACAGGCTGACCTGCTCCCAGGCCACCACGCAACCGCGCTTTTTCGACCAGTGCGGCTCGCGGCAATGCGTGCGCAACAGGTGTGCCGCCTGCTGCTCGATCCACAGCGGCTCCACCCGCGCATTGCTCATGCCCCACACGCGCCCGCCGACATCGATGATCTGCGCGCTGAAGATCCAGTTCGGCGGCGCCTTCGACAAGGCCGAGCCGGGAAACACCTGGAACTTGCGCTCGCGCGTGCCGAGGTAGACGCCCTTCTCGTCCTTGCGCCCGACCTGGGTCGGCAGGCCGGCCAGCAGGGAGCGATGGATCGCCTCATGGAGGCGGCTCTCATCCGTCAACGGCCCCTCGCGTTCACCGGCGGCCCGGTCCGGGGAGAGGGTTGCGGCAGGGGGCCGCTGCTGGCGGGAAACCGGCTCGCTCCTGCTCTTTCGCGCCGCCGTGTCGCCAGACCGCGGCGCCTGGCGTGATGCCGGGGGAGGGGGCGAAAAATGCCAGCCGAGCTCCTGCACCACCAGCAGCAGCTGCCGGTGCAGCTCGCGCCATTCGCGCATGCGCATGAAGCTGAGGAAATGCCGCGAACACCAGTCGCGCAGCCTGGACTGGGTCAGTTCCTCGTGGGCGTCGTGGTAGGCGCGCCAGAGGTTCAGCACGCCGATGAAATCGGACTTCGCATCGGCGAACACCGCATGCGCGGCATCGGCCTGCTGGCGCGCGTCGGCGGGCCGCTCGCGCGGGTCCTGGATGCTGAGGAACGAGACGATGGTGAGCAGCTCGCGCAGCGCCTGCAGCTTTTCCCCCTCGACCAGCATGCGCGCCAGCTGCACGTCGATCGGCAGGCGCGCCAGCGTGCGGCCGACCGCCGTGAGTTTGCGCGCCTCGTCGATCGCGGATATTTCGGCGAGCCGGCGATAGCCGTCCAGCACCACACGCGGATCGGGCGCTTCCAGGAACGGGAACGCATCGACGTCGCCCAGCTGCAGCGACAGCATGCGCAGGATCACGTTGGCCAGCGACGAGCGCAGCAGCTCCGGGTCGGTGAACGGCGGCCGCCCGGCGAAGTCCGCCTCGTCGTAGAGGCGATAGCAGATGCCCGGCCCGACCCGGCCGCAACGGCCCTTGCGCTGGTTCGCCGCGGCCTGCGCGATCGGTTCCACGTGCAGCCGCTCGAGCTGGCTGCGCTGGCTGTAGCGCTTGACCCGGGCGGTACCGGTGTCGATCACGTAGCGGATCCGCGGCACCGTCAGCGAGGTCTCGGCCACGTTGGTGGCCAGCACCACGCGGCGCTTGACGCCGGGCTTGAACACGCGGTCCTGGTCGCCGGCAGAGAGCCGCGCATACAGCGGCATGATCTCGGTCTCGCGGTATTGCCGGCGCGACAGCAGCAGGTGCGCGTCGCGGATCTCGCGCTCGCCGGGCAGGAACACCAGCACGTCGCCGCGGGGATCCTCGCCGGTGATTTCATCGAGCACGGCGGCGATGTGCTCCGCGCTGCCCTGCTGCATGCTTTGCCGCCGTAGGAGCGCACCCTGTGCGCGATGCTCTTGCAAGCCCGGCGAAGAGCGATCGCGCACAGGGTGCGCTCCTACCGGGGCATCCACCGGTCGCCAGCGCACTTCCACCGGAAACGCCCGGCCCTCCACTTCCACCACCGGCGCGCCGCCGAAGTGCTCGGCGAAGCGCGCCGTGTCGATGGTGGCCGAGGTGACGATGATCTTCAGCTCTGGCCGTCGCGCCGCGAGCTGCTTCAGGTAGCCGAGCAGGAAGTCGATGTTGAGGCTGCGCTCGTGCGCCTCGTCGATGATGAGGGTGTCGTAGGCGCTGAGCCAGGGATCGCCCTGGGTCTCGGCCAGCAGGATGCCGTCGGTCATGAACTTGATCAGGCTGCGCTCGGACACCTGGTCGTTGAAGCGCACCTGGAAGCCGACGATCTCGCCGACCGGGCTGCCCAGCTCCTCGGCCACCCGCCGCGCCACCGACCGCGCGGCCAGCCGGCGCGGCTGGGTGCAGCCGATCATGCCCGCCTCGCCGCGACCGGCCGCCAGGCACAGCTTGGGCAGTTGGGTGGTCTTGCCCGAACCGGTCTCGCCGGCGATCACCACCACCTGGTGCGCGCGGATCAGCTTGACGATGTCTTCGCCACGCGCGCTGATCGGCAGCGCCTCATCCAGCCGGATCGGCGGTTTCGCCGCCACCCGCGCCGCGCGCCTGGCCGCCGAGCGCTCGATCTCCGCCTGCAGCGCCGCCAGCTTGCCCGCGTCCGGCCGGCGCGACAGCCCACGCCAGCGGCCCAGCAGGCGACCGAAGTCGCGGCTGGATACCGCATCGAGTTGCCGTCGCAGCGCACGCAGCGGCGCATCGGCGGCGGGAGGGCGGGAACCGGTCGTGTCGTTCATCAGCCGGGCATCATAGCCGCTGCCCGCGTCCATTTGACATCGACTACCGAAATACAGTTGATCGATAGACCGTAACTATCGCCCGCATCGGCAGGAATCATTTCCAAGCCGCGGCGCGGGGGATTATGGTTTGCCCATCCCATTTCCCAACTCGCAAGGAGAACGGCACATGGCTATTTCCATCGGCATCGCCAAGAAGGATCGCGAAAGCATCGCCAGGCACCTGTCCAAACTGCTGGCCGACACTTATTCGCTGTACCTGAAGACCCACAGCTTCCACTGGAATGTCACCGGGCCGCAGTTCAACAGCCTGCACCTGATGTTCGAGACCCAGTACAACGCGCTGTGGCTCGCCGCCGACGAAGTGGCCGAGCGCATCCGCACGCTCGACGTATTCGCGCCCGGCTCCTACAGCCAGTTCGGCAAACTCACCGCGATCAAGGAAGAACCCGGCGTGCCGGACTGGAAGGAGATGGTGAACCAGCTGGTCGAAGGCCACGAGATCGCCGCCCACACCGCGCGCGAAACCACCAAGGCGGCCAACGCCGCCGGCGACGAGGGCACCGCCGACCTGGTCACCGGACGCCTGATCGAGCACGAGAAGACCGCCTGGATGCTGCGCTCCCTGCTGAGGTAGGAGCGCGCTTGCGCGCGATGCTCTTCACCCTGCTGCAAGAGCATCGCGCTCCAATCGCTCCCACAAGAGCATTTGCGCACTTCGGTGCGCTACTTCGGCATCGGCCCCTTCACCGCGGTGACAAACGCATCCGGGCGGATATGCTGGGCATACGCCTGCTGCACCTCCTTGGCGGTGAGCTGGAGGTAGTGCTGGCCGGCGATGGTCATCGCATCCAGCGGCTTGCCTTCGCTGGCCAGGGTCAGCAGCTGGCCGCCGATGGCACCGAAGCTGGATTCGCCCAGCGGGATCTGCCGCAGCAGGATGCCCTTGGCGCGCTTGAGTTCGGTGTCGGTCACCGGCTCGCTCTGCATCTGCTTCAGGTCGCGCAGGACCATCGCCCGCGCGGCGGCGACCTTGTCCGGGTCGCTGCCGTAGGAGACGGTGTAGGTGCCGCGGTGCTTGTCCAGGTTGAAGGAGGTGCCGACGCTGTAGACCAGGCCGCTCTTGTCGCGCAGGTCGTGGAACAGCCGCGAGGCGTAGAAGCCGCCACCCAGCACTTCATTGCCCAGGTTCAGCGCGAAGCGCGCCGGGTCGTCGCGGGTGACATCGATGGTCTGCGCCAGTTGCACGCTGTCCTGCGTCGCGCTGGCGTCGGGCACGCCGAACTGGCTGCGCTTGTTCGCCGGTACCGCGGCGTAGTCCACGTCCGGTTTGGCGCCGCTGGCCTGCCATTCGCCGAAGGTCTGTTCGACCACCGACTTCGCCTGTGCCGGATCGACCTTGCCGACGATGACGATGGTGGTCATGTCGGGGCGGAAGGTCTGCTTGTAGTAGTGCTTCACGCGGGCCAGGGTCAATTCGCCCACGTTCATGGGCTTGGCGAAGCGCAGCGCGGGGTCGCCGGCCGGCAGCAGCGCCTTGGCCATGCCGTAGCGGGCCAG
>JAGWIC010000013.1 GCA_028866435.1 Lysobacteraceae bacterium
GCGATCGCGCTCGGCCATCCGCTCGGCGCCACCGGCGCGGTGCGCATCGCCACCCTGGTGCACGGCCTGCGCCGGCGCAAGCAGAAGTACGGCATGGTCACCATGTGCATCGGCACCGGCATGGGCGCGGCGGGGATTTTCGAGGCGCTGTAGCCTGCCCTGCCCTGCCATGCCGGCAAGCGCCGGCATCCAGCCACTGTCCGCGGGCGCCGTAGCGATACGGCGCCCGCGTCCGTCCGGGTCGCGCCACGCCCGGGCACGACTCGAGCCATGCCGCCCCCGCACAGCACTGGCCCGACGCCGCCCCCCTGCAGTACGCTCCCGCACCAACCCCTTTCGGTCGTCGGCCGGTCGGTCGATGTCCAGGAGCCAACGGTCCTGAAGGGAAGGTATTCCGGCACCACTGCTGCAAACACCGCGCGCTGCCGTCACCGGCAGGCGGGGCATGAAGAAAGCGCATGATGAACATCAACGGCATGTCGGCGAGCATCTACCCGATTTCGCCCCTGCTGCCGGGCTACCACACCCCGGGCGGCAGTGGCGGCAACGGGACGATCGGCGGCGACAGCCACGCCGGCCAGGTCGGCAGCCTGGTGGCCGCTATCTTCCAGGCGCTGTCCCAGTCCGGCGTCGCCGGCACGTCGTCGGCGACCGCGACCGGCAGCTCCCGCTCGAATCCGCTGCAGGCGCTTGGCAGTTTCATGCAAACCCTGATTTCAGCGCTGCAGAACCCGTCCGCTACGACCGCACAGCCGGCATCCCCGTCATCGTCCGCGGCGGCGTCGACCAGTGGCGTTGTCGCGGTGGCCCGTTCGTCCGGGTATTACCGCCAAGCGCGGCTCGGCGGGCACGGCGCTCCCTCGCCGATCGAGTCGAACCTGCAGGACCTGATCCAGCAGCTGTCGTCCGGCACCAGCAGCGCCGGCGCCTCCGCTCCGCTCGACTCGCTGCAACAGAGCTTTCAGGCCCTGAGCAGTTCGCTGGGCAACACCCCGGGCTCGGCATCCCGCGGCCTGGGCAACTTTCTGCAGGCCTTCGCGCACAACCTCGAAAGGCTTGGCAGTACCGGCACTATCGTCAACACCCGCGCCTGAGCGACAGCGCGGTGCGGGCTACCGCGCATCCAGCACCCGCTCGATGCGCCGGTCCGGCACCAGCCACAGCAACGCCACCGCCGCGTACAGGCATTGCGCTGCCCACGCCGCGTGCAGCGAAACGGCAATGCCCACGACATAGATCGCCGGCGAGATCCTGCCTTTCCAGTCGCGCCCGACGGCGCGTGCCAGGGTGGAATTGGTGCCGTCGCCGCGGATGATCGCCTGCTGCAGGATCCAGTACGCCGCCGCCGCCATCAGCAGCACCGCGCCATAGAGCGCCGACGGTCCACCGGCGAAATGGTTCTCGCCCATCCAGCCGGTGGCGAACGGCAGCACCGACAACCAGAACAGCAGGTGCAGGTTGGCCCACAGCACCGCCCCGTTCACCTTGCCGGCCAGATGCAGCATGTGGTGGTGGTTGTTCCAGTAGATGCCGACGTAGACGAAGCTCAACACGTAGCTGAGAAACACCGGCGCCAGCGGCAGCAGCGCCGCCACCGTCTCGCCGTGCGGCACCTTCATCTCCAGCACCATGATCGTGATGATGATGGCGAGCACGCCGTCGCTGAAGGCTTCGAGTCTGTTTTTACCCATGGGTACCGGCCGTAAACGGAGATGTGCCAGGCGCGAGTATCCAACGTCGCCTTGCGTTTGTGTGCACCAGCAATCCGTATCCGGTCATCTCAGGTCCTGAGACACCGTGCCGGCCTAATCGCGGGCATTTCCAGGGGATACGCCATGAATGCCTTGCCTGACCGCCATGACACCGCCGCCGAACCGCTGCCGCGCGACCCGGCCGACGGCCGCACGTTGGCGCAGCGCCTGTCCACGCGCTATGCATCGCGGATCACCGGCGCCTTCGTGGTGCCCGGCCGCGAGGGTTCGTTCGCGCCGCTGCCGGAGGATCTGCCGCCCGCGCTGGCCACCGCCTTGCGCTCACGCGGCATCGGGCAGTTGTACAGTCATCAGGCGCAGGCGTGGACAGCCAGCCAGGCGGGCGGGCATGTGGCCATCGTCACCCCCACCGCCTCGGGCAAGTCGCTGTGCTACACCCTGCCCGTGGTCGCTGCGGCCATGACGGATCACGCCAAGGCGCTGTTCCTGTTTCCGACCAAGGCGCTGGCGCAGGACCAGGTGGCCGAGCTGCTGGAGCTGAACCAAGCCGGCGCGCTGGGCGTGAAGGCCTTCACCTTCGACGGCGACACGCCCGGCGACGCGCGCCAGGCGATCCGCCTGCACGGCGACATCGTGGTCAGCAACCCGGACATGCTGCACCAGGCGATCCTGCCGCATCACACCAGGTGGGCGCAGTTCTTCGAGAACCTGCGCTACGTGGTGATCGACGAGGTGCACAGCTACCGCGGCGTGTTCGGCTCGCACGTGGCCAACGTGATCCGCCGGCTCAAGCGGGTATGCGCGTTCTACGGCGTGCGGCCGCAGTTCATCCTGTGCTCGGCGACCATCGGCAATCCGCAACAGCACGCCGAGGCCCTGATCGAGGACGCGGTCACCGCGATCACCGAGAGCGGCGCGCCTTCGGGCGACAAGCACGTGCTGCTGTGGAACCCGCCGGTGGTCAATCCCGACCTGGGCCTGCGCGCCTCGGCCCGCTCGCAGACCAACCGCATCGCGCGGCTGGCGATCCGGTCCGGCATGAAGACGCTGGTGTTCGCGCAGTCGCGCACGATGGTCGAGGTGCTGACCAGGTATCTCAAGGACGTGTTCGACCACGACCCACGCAAGCCGGCCCGCATCCGCGCCTACCGCGGCGGCTACCTGCCGAAGGAACGACGCGTGGCCGAGCGCGCCATGCGTGCCGGCAGCATCGACGGCATCGTCAGCACCTCGGCGCTGGAGCTGGGCGTGGATATCGGCGGCCTCGACGTGGTGGTGCTCAACGGCTACCCCGGTTCGGTCGCTGCCACCTGGCAGCGTTTCGGCCGCGCCGGCCGGCGCCAGCAGTCGGCGCTGGGCGTGCTGGTGGCCAGTTCCGATCCGCTGGACCAATACCTGGTGCGGCATCCGGAATTCTTCCGGGACGCGACCCCCGAACACGCACGGATCCAGCCGGATCAACCGCTGATCCTGCTCGACCATATCCGCTGCGCCGCGTTCGAGCTGCCGTTCAGCGGCGACGAGCTGTTCGGCAGCGACGTCGCCGCGCCCTGGCTCGAGCTGCTGGGCGAGGAAGGCGTGCTGCATCGCGAGGGCGATCGCTGGGAATGGATCGCCGACAGCTACCCCGCCATCGCGGTGTCGTTGCGCTCGGTCGCCGACGGCAACTTCGTGGTGGTCGACCGCACCGACGGACGCCAGACCATCATCGCCGAGGTCGATTACGGCGCCGCGCCGGTGACCTTGTACGAAGGCGCCATCCACATGATCCAGTCGCTGCCCTACCAGGTCGAGCGACTGGACTGGGCTGGCCGCAAGGCCTATGTCACGCGCACCCAGGTCGACTACTACACCGATGCCATCGACTACACGAAACTGAAGGTGCTGGACTGTTTCGACTCTGCCCACGCCGGTGCCGGCGAGGCCCATCACGGCGAGGTGCACGTGGTGCGCCGGGTCGCCGGCTACAAGAAGATCCGTTTCTACTCGCACGAGAACATCGGCTACGGCCCGGTCAACCTGCCCGACCAGGAGCTGCACACGACAGCCGTGTGGTGGCAGCTGGAGCCGGCCGTGCTGGATGCCGCGTTCGAGGATCGGCAGCAGGCGCTCGACGGTTTTCTCGGTGCCGCCAATGCGCTGCATCTGGTCGCCACCGTGGCGGTGATGGCCGCGGCGCGCGACCTGCAGAGATCCGTCGGCAGCGGCGACGGCGCCTGGTTCGTCGGCACCGACACCCACGGGCGCAGCCAGCTGCGCGGCGGCGATGGCCAGCCTGCCGCGCTGGCCGCAGGCGCGCCGTTCATGCCCACCGTCTACCTGTACGACGCCTTCCCCGGCGGCATCGGCCACAGCGAGCCGCTGTTCCAGCGTCGCGAGGACCTGATCGCCCAGGCGATCAGCCTGATCGAACGCTGCGACTGCCGTGCCGGCTGCCCCGCCTGCGTCGGCCCGGTGCCGGCCGCCGCGGAACACGCCGCCGATGCAGGCGCATCCGGGCGGCAGGACACCGCCGCGTCAGGCACGCCCAAGGCGCTGGCGTTGCGGGTACTGGCCCTGCTGGAGGCGGCGTGAGCGCCTTGCATACCCGGTTGCGCCAGTTGCGTTCGCAGGCCGGGCACCCGCCTGCACCCGTCCCGGTGCGTCCCGGCGGCGCGACGGCCCTGCCGGGGCCGACCGGTTCGCCGCTGTCGGACGACCTGCGCCGGCTGCTGCAACGCCACGCCGAGCTCAAGCGCGCGCCCGTCCGCCTCGACGCCAGCGACCGCGAGGTGCCGGGCATCGAACTGTCGCCCGGCCTGCGCTACACCGAGTGCCGCATCGACTGGCTGCAGCCGCGGGCCATCGTCGACGCCACCTTCGCACGCATGCCGCCGGTCGATCACCGACGACTGCTGCATTTCGACACCGAAACCACCGGCCTGGCCGGCGGCACCGGCACGCGCGCCTTCATGATCGGCGCCGCCGACTGGATCGATGGCCAGTTCCGCATCCGCCAGCTGACCATCACCAGCATCGCCGCCGAAACCGCCATGTTGCGCCGCTTCGCCGAGTGGATCGGCGACGACAGCGTGCTCGTCAGCTACAACGGCAAATGCTACGACGCGCCCCTGCTCGCCACCCGCTACCGCCTCGCGCGGCTGCCGAACCCGCTGGCCGGCCTTGCCCATATCGACCTGCTGCATCCGGTGCGCCGCCACTGGAAGGGCCAGTGGGAAAACTGCCGCCTGGCCACCGCGGAGCGGCGCCTGCTGGGCGTGGTGCGCGAGGACGACCTGCCCGGCGCGGAGGCTCCCGCCGCGTGGCTCACCTACCTGCGCGGCGGCTCGGCCAGGAACCTGCGACGGGTTGCCGCGCACAACGCGCAGGACTTGAAGAGCCTGGCCGGGGTGCTGCTGTCGCTGGCGGGGATGGCGTAACCGAATCCGGCGCGCTGCCCCGTTCGCCACCGGTGCCGGTGCGCCAGCCAGGGGCGAACGCAGGTGCTGCCCCGGCCATCAGCGGCCGAAGATGGCCTTCAGGCGATCGTCCGACGGCATGCCCGACAGCATCCGCACCTGCCCGCTGCCGTCCTTGTAGACCACCGCGGGCGTGCCATGGATATCCAGCGCCTCCATCAGGGCGATATTGGCGGCGATGTGCCCGGCGGTGGCGGCGGACACCGTTTTGGCCGGTTCGACGATGCTGTGGCCAAAGCTGTTTTCGTGCCGCCGCAGGATGGCCAGGGGATCGTTCGAGTCGAGGATCGCCGCGGCACGATACTGGCTTGCCGGCGCAATCACCGCCACCAGGATGTTGCGCACCTGCACATCGCCGCCGGCCAGCAGCGGCTGGGTCGCCTGCCACAGCTTGTGGCAATACGGACACTCGGTGTCGGTGAAGACGTAGACGACACGCTTCGCGGCGACCGGCCCCTCGGCAATCCAGGTGGCCTTGGCCAGCTCGTCCCAGGTCGCGTCGGTCAATCGCAGCCTGCCGGCTTCCTGTAGCGGCGCTTTCGTCAGATTGTTGCCGTTCTCGTCGAACAACGAGCCGACCAGCACGTGCTTGCCGTCGGGCAACAGGTAGAGCGGCAGGTTCGCGCCCTGGTAACTGCCGACAAAACCCTTGAAGCCGGTCGGCGCCGGCAGCGCGCCCTTGATCGCGATGCCCTTGTTGGCAAGCACGCGGATCGGCGCGGGATATTCCAGCGCCTGGGCACAGGCGGTGAACGAGAAGACGAACAGCAGCAACCAGCGTTTCAAGAAGCGTCTCCGGCTTCGGACGGGCGCCTGGGCGACCACGCGACCGGGCGATTCAGCCAGCGTGGCGCACCGATGGCCCGCCCGGGTGGGTCTCGCGCGGGCAGGCCCGCGCATCGGGAACAGGGTGGCGGGTCGGGCGCGTGCATCGGGTATCGACCCGGCGGCACGCCCTCATCCAGCCGCGCATGATCCCGCCTGAACCATTACCCATCCATGAACGCGCGTCTGGCAGCGGGGCCGTGGCGCCGCTGTATCCGCTCAGCCGGTCGTCTTTTGCCGTGCCGGCCACGGCGCGGCGCGCCAGCAGGCGGCGTAGTAGTCCCTGAGCTGCCCGAATACGGTATGCAGGGGCATGCTGAAGCCATCGCGGAAGGCGTCGTTGTGGCTGTCGACCCAGGCACCGAAGGACCAGCTGGACACCAGGTCGACCAGCGCGGAGGGCGGATAGGAACGCTGGATCATCAGCGCGTTGTCCGCCACGCCGACGCCGTCGCGCGGCCGGTCGAGGACCGGCATGCCGTCGAGCTGGAAGTAGGAGCGGGTGCCGCGTGCCACGATCTGCCGGGCACGCCGCAGACCCACCTCGTCGTAGGCGGTGACGGTGGTCTTGCCGGGCTGGCATTCGATGGTGACGCGGTGGGTTCCCTTGCGTTCGACCTGGCGCAGTTCCAGCGTGGGCACCGGGCTGGACAGATGGGTGGTGGCGGTGACTGGCAGGCGGCCATTGTTGGCCAGCCCGGCGGACAGCATCGGGTCCGCCGTCATCCATGCCGAACCGCCGCTGGAGGATGACACCGCACGTCCGACGGCGGCCGGGTCGATGCCCATCTCCTTCAGATAGGCGGCCAGTTCGGGCGAATCGCCGGCGGCCGCGGTCGGCAAGCTGGTGAGGCCGATGCGGTCGCTGCCGCTGGGCGTCCAGCGGTAGAGGCCGCCAAGGTAGGCATAGACGCAGGCATCGACGCACAGGGCGCTCTTGGCGGCCACGCTGGCATGCCGGGGCTTGCGCGGCGTGCCCAGGTGCGTGGCCATCGCATTGGCGCGAAATATCCGGCCCAGCGCCATGCCGGCCGCGAGGTCGCCGGTCGGCGCATTGAGGTAGATGTCCGAGCCGACGGAAATGCGGCCGGCACGCATCAGCGCCTCGAAGCGCCGCGGTGCGCCCGCATCGATCCGGCCGTGCAGGTAGACCTGCGGGTAGCGGGTGACCGCCAGGGTCAGGCGGTCGCGGATGATATTGATCTTCAGCGGTCCGGGCGTGCTGCCGGCGAGTACCGGCGTGGCGGCGCCGAATGCCAGCCATGCGACGCACCGTGCCCGCCGCAGGGCGGGTCGGCTGGCACTGGCATGTTGGACTGGGCTGGCTGGCCGCACGCGCACTCCGAACCGTCAAATGGGGCAGTCTGTCTGCCGCCGCATGTCCTGCGAATGAACGCGCCGTACGCGGGCAGGCACGCACCCCGGGACGGGGAGCATGCCTGCCCTTCCCTGCGATGGGCAAGGTCACGCCATCCGGCGATGGTCGGGACGACGCTCCGGCGATCAGTGCTTGGCCGGCCGCTGCCTGCCGGCGCCATCACGGGCGTGCGACGAGGCACTGCCGAGCAGATGGTGCATGTGGGCGTCGGACGCCACTTCGGCGACCGGTTCGAAGCCGCCGAAGATCATCCGCTTGCCGTCGAACGGCATCGTCTGCGCATCGGTGTTCATCCGCTGGTCCTTCATGAGCTTGGCCATGCCGAGGTCGCGGGTTTCCTTGTCCGGCCATTCGATCCACGAGAACACCACCGTCTCGTCGTCGCGGGCCTGCACCGCGCGACGGAAGTCGGTGAGTTTGCCGGCGGGCACGTCGTCACCCCAGCACTCGAGCACGCGCGTGGCGCCGTGCTCGACGAACAAGCCGTCGTTGTCCCTGGCATGGGCGATGAATTTCTTCTTGTGCGCGGTGGGCACGGCCAGTACGAAGCCATCGATGTAGGACATCTCGTTCTCCTGTGGTCGCCCCGCGGCCGGGGCTGGACCGGGAAGCATGCGCGCCACCCGGTGATCGACGGGTCGCGGAAACGTTAAATGCCCGCTCGCCCCGGCCCGGATCAGGGCAACGCGGCGGCGTAGTAGTCGCCCTGCCGGCTTACCCGCACCGGCAGGTCGAAAGTCGCCGACAGGGCGGCATCGGTGAGGGTGTCGGCCTTGCGGCCCTGCGCGAGCACCCGGCCATCGCGCAACAGCACCACGTTGTCGATCTCCGGCAGGATCTCCTCGACGTGATGGGTCACCAGCAGCACGGTGGTGCCATCCCGCGCCAGCTCGCGCAGGCTTTCCAGAAAATGGCGACGGCTGGCAAGGTCCAGGCCAGTGCACGGTTCGTCCAGCAACAGTGCCCGCGGCCGGTGTACCAGCGCCCGTGCGATCAACACCCGCCGCGCCTCGCCGGTGGAAAGCGTCGCCATCGCGCGCCCGCCGAGGTGGCCGGCGCCGACCCGGGCCAGCGCCTCGTGCGCGCTGTCGCGCATCGATCCGGTGACCCGATGGTGGCTCGCCAGCCCACGTGCCGAGAAAAAGGCCGACACCACCGCATCGAACACTTCCACCGGCGTGTCGCTGGTGTAGTCCAGTTGCACGGCGGGCGAGACGATGCCGAGCAGGCGGCGCAGCTCGGCCACCGCCCAGCGCTGTCGCCCGAAGATGCGCACGCCGGCACCGTCGTCCTGCGCCTGCGCCAAGGGGTAGAGCTGGCGTGCCACCAGCTTGACCAGGCTCGACTTGCCCGAGCCATTGGGCCCCAGGATGGCGGTGTGCTGATGCGCCGCAATGCGCAAGCTGAGCCGATCCAGCGCCAGGCGTTCGCCCTGCATCACGCTGGCCCGGTCGATCTCCAGCAGCGCCGCGTCGGCGACGGCAAGGTCCGAGGCATGGTCGGTGGTCATGTGCTTGCCGTTCCCGCCGGCATCGGCCCAAAGCGGTCATTCTCCGCGGCCCGGGCCGCATGCGCCATCACCGATGGCGGCCGGGGTCTTCGCCCGCTGCCCGGACCAGGTCTGCAGCGGCGTGCTGCCGCCGGACCCGAGCGCAGGCGCCGGCCGGGCACCCGGAGCCTCAGGCCGGCTCGCCCCGCCGCGCGCCGGCCGTCGTGCCGTCTTCGGGCGACGTTTGCCCCGCCGGATCCATCACGTAACGGTATTGCCCCGGCGGCAGGTACAGCGGCAGCAGCACGGAAGCTTCCAGTTCCACCCCGCGACTGAACAGGCTGGCCACGCGCACGACCACGTGCACGAAGCGGCGGCGGCGGTCGCTGTCCCAGGGCGACCCGAGATAATCGCTGAGTATCGCCTCGATCATCAGCGTCGAATGCATCAGTTCGGCGTAGGTCGACTCGAATTGCTGGGAGGCTGCGCGGTCGCGCTGCAGGGCCCAACGCAGGTAGGGGCACAGCAGCACGCTGCGGGTCAGGCCGATCTGGCGGAAGGTGGTGGCGAATTGGCGCATGCACCTGATGGCCGCCTCCACATTGGCATCGCGACAGGCGTCGAGCATGGCGCGCATCTGCATCTTGGCGAGGGCATGGCGAGCCTGGATTTCACTGGCCAGGGACATCCGGTAGCGGACGGTGATGCCTACCTCGCCCTGGGAACTCTTCGCCGCCGATCGTGCGGGCTTGGCGGAGCCGCGCGTGAACCATCCGCGCAAAAAACTCAGTCCGGTCATCTTCACTCCCTGCCGGCGGATGTTCATGGCGAGCTGCTTCTCCTCGATCGGGCGCATCGCCTCAATGCCGGCCCGCGACCGGAGCATAGCGTAGTGTTGCGTTAGGCTGAACGGAAGCCGGCATGTGCCGTGGACCGCGCCCTTGTCGCGGCGGGCCCGGAGGCGAATAATCCGCGCGCTGCATGGCGCACGCCCGCGCCGGCGGCAACCCGGACCGCCACCTGTCCCGACCCGCATCGCGGTGCCGGTGGGCGCTCCGCTCCAGGAAAACGCTTCGTGACCTTGTCGACTGGGGACGAGACCGCGGCATCGGCTGTCCCCGTGCCGGCGCAGGTCTTTCCCGACTACCGCGTGACTTCGCTGATCGTCGCCTGCGCCATCTTCATGGAGCAGCTGGATGCGACCGTGCTGGCGACCGCCCTGCCCACCATGGCGCGGGACTTCCGCGTCGGCGCGCCGTCGATGAGCATCGCGATGACGGTGTACCTGCTGGCGCTGGCGATCCTCATACCGGCCAGCGGCGCGGTGGCCGAGCGCTTCGGCATCAAGCGCGTGTTCAACACCTCGATCGCCGTGTTCGTGCTCGGCTCGATCGCCTGCTCGTTCGCCGGCAGCCTGCCGGCGATGGTCGCCGCACGGCTGCTGCAGGGGACCGGCGGCGCGATGATGGCGCCGATCGGGCGGTTGATCGTGCTGCGCACGGTGGAGCGCCGGCACCTGGTCTCGGCGATGTCGTGGACGCTGATCCCGGCCTTCCTCGGCCCGCTGATGGGCCCGCCGCTGGGCGGCTTCATCGTCACCTACCTGGACTGGCACTGGATCTTCTACATCAACGTGCCGATCGGCATGCTCGGCTACTGGCTGGTGCGGCGCTACATCCTGGAGATTCCGGCCGGCGCGCAACCGGTCCGTTTTGACCTGGCCGGCTTCGTGCTGTGCGGGATCAGCCTGGGCAGCCTGCTGTTCGGCTTCGAGATGATCGGCCAGGGCAACGCGCTGGCCCGGGCACTGGTCCTGATCGCCGTGGGCGGCACGGCGGGCCTGGCTTACCTGTCGCACGCGAGGCGTTGCCGCAACCCCTTGCTGGACCTGTCCCTGCTGCAGATCGGCTCGTTCCGGCTGTCGGTGATCGCCGGCTCGCTGATGCGGGTCACCCAGGGCGCCCAGCCGTTCCTGCTGCCCTTGATGTTCCAGATCGGCTTCGGCCTGAGCGCGGTGCGCAGCGGCGAACTGGTGCTCGCCACCACGCTCGGTGCGATCGTCATGCGCAGCGTCACGCCGGGCCTGTTGCGGCGGGTCGGCTTTCGCCGCGGCATGCTGGTCAACGGCGTGCTCTCCAGCCTCGGCTATGCGGTCTGCGCGCTGTTCCGCCCGGACTGGACCTTCGCCCTGATGTTCGGCCTGCTGTTCTGCTGCGGGGCGTTCATGTCATTCCAGTTCGCCGCCTACAACACGGTGGCCTACGAGGCAGTGCCGACCGAACGCGTCAGCGCCGCCAGCAGCATGTACACCACCCTGCAGCAGCTGATGCTGTCGGTGGGCATCTGCGCCGGCGCGCTGGTGCTGAAGCTGAGCATGGGCGTGAGCGGGCATGCCGAACCGCGCTTGCCGGATTTCTCGATCGCCTTCGTCGTGGTGAGCCTGATCTCGCTCAGCTCGATCCGCTGGCACCTGCGCTTCGCCGCCGATGCGGGGCACGAACTGAGCGGGCATCGCCGGGCGGGATGAGCCCGCGGCGTGAACAGCGTCCGGGCCGCGGCGGTACGGCCCGCCGCGGCCCGGCCACCGGCATCACTTCGCCGCGGTGAAGCTCAGGTCCGCATTGCGACGGTCGACATGCGACCAGCTTTCCTGGACTGCCGCATTCAGCGACTTGCGCATGCTCATGCCCGCATCCTTGCCGTACACGCCCGCCACCATCTTCCACAGGGGTTGTTCGGGATCCTTGCCGAATTCGGCCCAGTTTGCGGCGTAACTCACCACGGCGAAGTCGGGTGCGCCCTGGTCGGCGTCCATGATCTGCGCCACGGTGTAATGGTTGGACCAGTGGGCCTTGGCCGCCGCCGCCGCAATTTTCTTCGCTGCGGCCATGAACGCCTCATGCGCCTCGTGACCCGGCTTGAGCTTGAAGAAAGTGACTTCCAGCAAGGTCGCCGATGCCGCTTTTTCCTTGCCCGCGTAACTCAACTCAGGCTTCACCTGCATGAATGCGCTCGTCTCGCCTTTCATGTGCGGGTTGGCGTCCCGTTGCCAGACGGCGCCGCATGGCTTGCCCTGTTCGTGCATCTGGTCGAAAGCGGCCCAACTGACCGGGTCCGTCACGTACGAATACTGGTAGGTATCGCCGGTTTCATGCGTCCAGGCAGTCCAGCCGAACTTGAATCCATGCTCCGCCAGGCACTTGTTGTAGCTCTTGACCCCTGCCTCGTAGGCCAGCTGATCCGGTGGTGACACTACGTCGGTGTAGTCCCGCATGACGCCTGCCTGCTCCATCTCGGCGGCATGCGCGGCGGCCATGCCCGCCAGTAACAGCGCCGATACCACACACAGAGACACGCTCTTCATAAGAACTCCCCGCAGGATGCTTACCCTGCCTTGCTTGCAAGAGATTCCCCCTCTCGAGCTTCCCCGCGCCATTGCAGCGCGAAGGCTTTCAGTATGCGCTCATTTGCTAATGAGATGCGTAACCATCCCTGCCCCGTACCGCACGCGCTTGACTCCGTCCACTGCGGCCCGGAAGATCGGATGATGCATAGCAGCATTCCTTCTGCCATCACGATCAAGCTGGCACTCGAGGGCGGCGGTGCGCATGGCGCCTTCACCTGGGGCGTGCTCGACCGCCTGCTGGAGCTGCCTGGCCTGCGGATCGAGGCGATCAGCGCCACCAGCAGCGGCGCGATGAACGCTGCCGCGCTGGCCCAGGGCTGGCAACAGAACGGCGCCGCCGGTGCGCGCGAGGCACTGGACACGTTCTGGCTGAAACTGTCCCGGCAGAATGCGATGGCCGACTGGTGGCTGGCGGCCGCAGGCATGTTCGATCCCGGCCTGTGGCGCAAGGCGCCGAGCGCACCGCTGACGTCCAATCCGCTACGCCGGCTGGTGGAGGAATCGTTCGACATCGACCTGCTGCGCGACGGCCCGATCCGCCTGCATCTGGCCGCGACGCGCGTGCGCGACGGCGCCCTCGCCCTGTTCGACAACGCACGGCTAAGCCACGATGCCCTGCTTGCCTCGGCCTGCCTGCCGCAATGGTTCGGTGCGGTGGAGATCGACGGCGAGGCTTACTGGGACGGCGGCTTTGCCGGCAACCCGGTGCTCGAACCCCTACTCGGCAGCGGCGCCGACGACCTGCTGTGCGTGCTGCTGCAGCCCCTGCAGCGCAGCGAACTGCCCGACACGGCGCGGGACATCGCCGAGCTGGCGGCGCAAATGTCGTTCACCAACGCGTTCAAGCGCGAATTGCGCGATCTGGCCCGAACGCGCCAGCGTATCGGCCCGCACCTGGTGGTCAGCGCCGAGGTGAAACGACTCAAACGGCTGCGCCTGCACGTGATCACGCCGAGCGAGGGACTGACCCTGCGCGAAGGGCATTCCGCCGTGGACACCCGCCTGCCCCAGCTGCAGGCACTGCGCGACCTCGGCCGCGAGGCCGCCGACAGCTGGTGGACGGCGCATGGCGGCGACGTCGGTCGACGCGAGAGCTTTTCCCTCGCCAACTGGCTCAACTGCGTGTCCTGAGCCTGCACCGGGTTCACCCTTCGACGCTGAATTCCTCCCACGCGCGCACCGCGTCGGCGGCATACATCAGCGACGGACCGCCGCCCATGTAGACCGCCACCGCCAGCGTTTCCTCCAGCTGCGCGCGGCTGGCGCCCAGCCGGACCAGCGCCTTGACGTGAAACCCGATGCAGCCGTCGCATTGCTTGGCCACGCCGATCGCCAACGCCTGCAACTCCTTGTCGACGGCCGACAACACCCCGGGCTGCAATGCCGCCTTGGCCATCGCCGAGAACCCGCCCATGGTATCGGGCTGGGCGGCGCGCAAGCGGCTGATCGCCTGGTTGAGGTCGTGGGTAATCTGTTTGTACGATTTGCTGGGCATGGTGCATTCCTGATGTGGGCACGGCATGCCTGCAATCTATGCCCGGCGACCACCGTTACCAATGGGTGCGACCGCATGCCACGGCAGCCACGGGCTGCTTCGCACGCCTTCACCAGCATGGGCGGCGCCTCGTCATGGTGACGGCCACGGCGGCAATCCCGCTGCCATGGCCGTCGGGCATCCCATGCCCCGGCTGGAGCATGGTGACCGATCAATCGCTGGCGGCGCCTTCGACCGAGTTTTCCAGCAGCTTGCCGGTTTCCGCATCGATGCCTACTTCATGCGAAACCTTGCCGTGCCTGATGACGAACGAATAGCGCAGGCCACTGCCACCGGACTCCTTTTCCAGCTCCTCCTTGACGATCTTCCCCGGATAGGCCTTGAGCGCCAGGGCGCGCGCATGCGGCTTGGATACCTTGGCCTGCGCGGTCAATGCCTTGCCCGATGCGGCGCTGGCGGCGAAGGTGGCGACGGCGAAGGCGCCGGCGGCGATGATGACCAGGAATTTTTTCATTGGGTTCCTCCCGTTGGTGAAGCGACGAAAACCGTCGCCGCGCCTTTATCCCAAAGGGCTCTTAGCAGCGCCTTATGCGGGCGGATCGTCGCGCCGCACGTTCATCGGCGGGTCATTCGCCGCACGCGCATCGGCCTTGGTGCGGCGACGTGGCGAAGCGGCCGGACACCGCCGCCTCAGGCGACCCTGACCTGTCCGGCGGCCACAATGGACGAACCCAGCCGCCCGCAGCTCCAGCCATTGACGAAGGTGCGCAGCTTGCCGCCCAGCATGGTCACCACCGGGCGACCGGCCAGGTGCATCGGTGGCGCCACGGCCGGCGCCGCCGCCAGGCCCACCTGGTGCTCGGCCCGCATCCTCGCCGCCTTGGCGGCAAACCAGGCGCGCGGGCCGGCCAGCACGCGGGCGTCCGACGCGGAGGCCTGGCGCGAGGCCATGATGGTCTGGCGCAGGTGGGACAGATGCCGCGCACTGAACGCCTCGCTCAGCACCGGCTCGGCGAATGGCGAGGCCACAAATTCGTCCAGCAGGCTGCCCAGCAACTCCGCTACCCGCAGCGCGATCTGCCGGTTTGCATGGATCGCGTGGCCAGCCAACGCCGGTGTCCGGTAGGCGCCTTCCACCGCGGCGATCAGGGCATGGAACTCGGCCTGGTTCAGTGGCCGCCGATCGAGCGGCGTATGGCGTCGCTCGATCAGCCACGTCTGGTCGGCGCCGGACAAGGCATGCGAGCGGTGGCAGGCACGGTCGCGGGCATGCTCGGCCGACAGGCCCTCGGCCACCAGTTCGGCGGCCAGTGCCTCGCGGGACAACGGCTGCGTCCGCACCTTGCCGGCGCGGTCGTACCAGCGGCGATGCTCCAGCGTCGAAGCATGAAACAGGCCGCGTGGCGGCGGCACCGTGGCGCGGGCCTCGGCGGCATAGTCCAGGGCCGGTGCCATCGGCCGCAAGCCGGCGGCACGGGCGGCCAGCACGCGGTCGAGCAGCACCTCGGCGGCAACCAGGTGACGGTGGTAGCTGGCGTGGCGGTCGCTGCTGTCGAGCGCCGGAACATAGACGAAGCGGATACGCGGTGACCGGGGCAGCGTGGCCTGCGTCCGCGGCGGGACGGCCGGCGTCTCGCCGTGGCAGCCCTGGCCGACGATGCGCCGACCGATCGGCGGCGCGCGATGGGCTGTCGGCAACCTGTTCACCATGGCTTCGACCGGCGGAGTGGCGACGATCGCCGACTCGGCCGCAGCCACGTCCTGCCTGCTTGCTGCTGCCACGGGGTTCAAACGCACAAATCGACCTTCCTGCTGTTGGCCCTCGCCCTGCCCGACTCCGCCGGCACGGCGCCCTGCCCGGATACGTCCGCCGCCCGTCCCGCCTGGACAGGCTCGGCTCCACGTTGTCACGGACAAGGCGCGGCGACTGTGCGCCATCCGGCAATTCCCGACTCCCGCCGTCGCCCTCGTCGCCCCCGATCTTGGGCGTGCCCGACCGAGCCGGCATCCGTGCCGCAGGCCCGATCCACCGGAGCGCGCGCAGAAAGGGCAAAATAGTCGGCTGGCACCACCCGATCCCGCCTTGCACGACGGCCCGCGGCGATTGCCCTGCCCCTCCGACCTGGACCAGCACTTGACCACCACTCCCCAGTCCGAAAACGGCGACACCCACCTGCTGGAGCGCCTGCGCGCCGCCGCCCACCTGCTCGAGGCGGTCGCCGCCGACCGCCAGCTGCTCGATCGGCTGCCGGCGGACGAGCGCTCGCGACTGCACAAGGCGGTGGCGGCGCTTTACCACCCCGACCCGGAAGCGCGACGGATCAAGCTGAAGGCCGCGGAAAAGGCCCGCCATGCGGCCAGGATCCAGACCGAGGATGCCGTGCTCAACAACACCGGCATCCGCGCCCTGCGCCGGCGACCGGTGTTCACCACGCCGAACCCCTTCGTGCCGCAGGACTTCCAGCCCGGCGACATTCCGCCCGAGCTGGATGCGGCGCAGCCGCGCGAGTCGATCGAGCCGCAGCACTGCTACGTCTGCAAGCAGAAGTATTCGTCGATCCACTTCTTCTACGACCAGCTGTGCCCGAGCTGTGCGGCGTTCAACTATGCCAAGCGCACCGAACTGGTCGACCTGCACGGGCGGGTGGCGCTGCTGACCGGCGGGCGCGTGAAGATCGGCTACCAGGCCGGCCTGAAGCTGCTGCGTGCTGGTGCCGAACTGATCGTGACCACCCGCTTCCCGCGCGACTCGGCCGCGCGCTACGCGCAGGAGCCCGACTTCGGCCAATGGGGCCACCGCCTGCAGATCTACGGCCTCGACCTGCGCCACACCCCCAGCGTGGAGGCGTTCTGCCAGGAACTGGTGGCGACCCGGCCGCGGCTGGACTTCATCATCAACAACGCCTGCCAGACCGTGCGCCGGCCACCGGACTTCTACGCCCACATGATGGAGGGCGAAACGGCCGCGCTGCACGACATGCCCGCCGAGCTGCGCCAGCTGGTCGGCCACTATGAGGGCCTGCGCGGCTCCAGCATCCTGCCGGAACCGGCCGCGCTGGCCCGGCCGGGCCAGGCCGACGTGCCGGGCCTGACCCGCGCCGCCGAGCTGTCGCAACTGCCGCTGCTGCCGGAGGAACTGCTGGCGCAAAGCCACCTGTTCCCCGAGGGGCGGCTCGACCAGGACCTGCAGCAGGTCGACCTGCGCGAGCGCAACTCCTGGCGATTGCTGATGGCCGAGGTGCCGTCGGTGGAATTGCTGGAGGTGCAGCTGGTCAACGCGATCGCGCCGTTCATCATCAACGCGCGGCTGAAGCCGCTGCTGCTGCGCACGCCCGGGCGCGACAAGCACATCGTCAACGTCTCGGCGATGGAAGGCCAGTTCTATCGCAACTTCAAGACCACGCGCCACCCGCACACCAACATGGCCAAGGCCGCGCTGAACATGATGACGCGCACCTCGGCCACCGATTACCACAACGACGGCATCCACATGAACAGCGTCGACACCGGCTGGGTCACCGACGAGGACCCCGCCGCGCTGGCCGCGCGCAAGGTGGCGCAGGAACGCTTCCATCCGCCGCTGGACATCGTCGACGGCGCGGCGCGCATCGTCGACCCGATCATCAGCGGCATCAACACCGGCGAGCATGTGTGGGGGCAATTCCTCAAGGACTACAAGCCGACCGACTGGTAGGCCGCCAGCGCCCGCGCGCGCCCGGACCACTGGCGACGGATCGGCGACAATCCGTTTCCCGCCAGGCCCTTCCTCCGCCTGGCCCCCGGCCCCATGTTGTGCGCCAGGCGCCAACCGGCGCGACGAATCCACCGGAGTTGAGACCATGATCGATCGCCGAGCCTTCAGCAGCCTGGGCAGCGCCAACCACGGCTGGCTCGATGCCAGGCACCACTTCTCGTTCGCCGGCTACCACGACCCGCAGCGCATGGGCTGGGGCGCGCTGCGCGTGTGGAACGACGACACCATCGCGCCGCAGACCGGCTTCGCGCCGCATGCGCATGCCGACATGGAAATCATCACCTACGTGCGCGAGGGCGCGATCAGCCATCGCGACAGCCTCGGCAACGAAGGCCGTACCGAAGCCGGCGACGTGCAGGTGATGAGTGCCGGCAGCGGCATCACCCACGCGGAATACAACCTGGAGTCGGGCACCACCCGCATCTTCCAGATCTGGATCATGCCCGACCGCCACGGCGAACCGCCGTCATGGGGCGCCCGGCCATTCCCGAAGGGCGACCGTTCCGGTCGCTTCGTCACCCTCGCCAGCGGTTTCCACGACGATGCCGGCGCGCTGCCGCTGCGCACCAGGGCCCGCGTGCTCGGTGCCACGCTGAAGGCGGGCGAGACCGTCGACTATGCGCTGGGCGCCGGCCGCCATGCCTATCTGGTGCCCTCCAGCGGCGTGGTCGAGCTCAACGGCACCCGGCTGGAAGGCCGCGATGGCGCCGCGATCCGCGACGAGCCCGTGCTGCGCATCACCGCGATCGAGGACGCCGAGCTCGTCCTGGTCGACAGCGCCGCTTGAGCGACTCCCCCGCAGGAGCGCACCCTGTGTGCGATGCCCTTGGCTGCGGCATCAAAGCAGGAGCATCGCGCACAGGGTGCGCTCCTACAAAAACAAAGGGTGCAAACGTGATGCCTACCATGCAAGCCATCGAGATCACCCGGCCCGGACCGGCCGAGGTGCTGCGCCTCACCACGCGGCCGGTGCCGCAACCGGGTCCGGGCGAGGTGCTGATCAAGGTGTCGGCCTCGGGCGTGAACCGGCCGGACGTGTTCCAGCGCCAGGGCCACTACGCGCCGCCGCCGGGGGCGTCGGACCTGCCCGGGCTGGAAGTGGCGGGTAGCGTGGTCGAGGGCGATTTCAGCGGCGACAACCCGTTCGGGCTCAAGCCGGGCGCTCCCGTCTGCGCGCTGCTGGCCGGCGGCGGTTATGCCGAATATGCCGTGGCACCGCTGCCGCAATGCTTGCCGCTACCGGCGGGCCTGTCGCTGCTGGAAGCGGCGGCGCTGCCGGAAAACTATTTCACCGTGTGGAGCAACGTGTTCGAGCGCGGCCAGCTGGGCCGCGGCGAGGGCGGTGCGGCGGAAACCCTGCTGGTGCAGGGCGGCTCCAGCGGCATCGGCATCACCGCGATCCAGCTCGCCCACGCCTTCGGCCACCGGGTGTTCGCCACCGCCGGCAGCGCGGACAAGTGCGCCGCCTGCGTTGCCCAGGGCGCCGAACGGGCGATCAATTACCGCGAGGAAGACTTCGTCGCGGTGGTGCGCCAGGCCACCGGCGGACGCGGCGTGGACGTGATCCTGGACATGGTCGCCGGCGATTACGTGCCGCGCGAGATCGACTGCCTGGCCGAGGGCGGCCGGCTGGTCTTCATCGCCACCCTCGGCGGTGGCAAGGCCGCCATCGATGCCGGCGTGCTGATGCGCCGGCGGCTGACCCTGACCGGCTCGACCCTGCGCGCGCGACCGATCGCGTTCAAGGCGGCGATCGCCGGCGAGCTGCATGCGAAAGTCTGGCCCCTGCTCGAGGACGGCCGCCTGCGCCCGGTGATCGACCAGGTGTTCGCGGCGGCCGATGTCGCCCAGGCGCATGCGCTGATGGAAAGCAGCAAGCACATCGGCAAGCTGATGCTGCGCTGGTGATCGGGCCTGGTGCGGGGTCGGCCCGGGTCCCCGCCGCGAATGGCAAGTGGAATTCGGGCGCAAGAGTCGGGATGCCGGTGACCGCCGGGCTCGTCATGCTGGCGGCCAGGCGATAAGCTCGGACAGGTAGCCATGAAAGTTTCCGCAACAAACGCCGAACGTGCCGCGGCGGTCGCAAGCGATCCGCGCTGGGCCGCCGTGCGCGAACACGACGCCCGCGCCGACGGCCGCTTCTTCTACTCGGTGCGCACCACCGGCGTGTATTGCCGCCCGTCCTGCGCGGCGCGCGCCGCGCGCCCGGAAAACGTCGCCTTCCATGCCAGCGCCGAAGCGGCCGAGCGCGCCGGCTTCCGTCCGTGCAGGCGCTGCAAGCCCGACCAGGCATCCCTGTCCGAGCAGCAGCTGGCCTTGATCACCGCCGCCTGCCACAGCATCGAACGCGCCGACACGGCGCCGTCGCTGCAGCAGCTGGCCAGCGCGGCGGGCCTGAGTACGTTTCATTTCCACCGCGTGTTCAAGCGCGTCACCGGGGTCACGCCGAAGCAGTACGCCAGCGCCGATCGCGCCGACCGGGTGCGCCGCGAGCTGGCGCGAGCCGGCACGGTGACCGAGGCGATCTTCGAGGCCGGCTTCAACGCCAGCAGCCGTTTCTACGCCAGCGCCGGCCAGCGGCTGGGCATGACGCCGGGCCGCTACCGCAGCGGCGGGGCCGACAGCGACATCCACTTCGCGGTGGGGCAGTGTTCGCTGGGCGCGATCCTGGTCGCGCAGAGTCCACGCGGCGTCTGCGCGATCCTGCTCGGCGACGATCCGGACGCGCTGCTGCGCGAGCTGCAAGATGGCTTCCCCAGGGCCAACCTGATCGGTGCCGACCGCAACTACGAGCAACTGGTGGCGCGGGTGATCGGCCTGGTCGAAGCCCCCGGCATCGGGCTGGAGCTGCCACTGGACGTGCGCGGCACCGCGTTCCAGCAGCGGGTGTGGCAGGCCCTGCGCGAGATCCCCGTCGGCAGCACCGCCAGCTACGGCGAGGTGGCGCGACGCATCGGCGCGCCGAGCGCCGTGCGCGCGGTGGCGCGGGCCTGCGCCGCCAACAAGCTGGCGCTGGCCATTCCCTGCCACCGGGTAGTGCGCAACGACGGCAGCCTGTCCGGCTACCGCTGGGGGGTGGAGCGCAAGCGCGCCCTGCTCCGGCGCGAGGCGAAGGCATGAAACGGGACGGCGCGAACGCCACGGCCGGCCGGCTTGCCCGGTGCCGACGATGACCAGCGCGGACCTGTTCGGCGAGCCGGCCTGGCCGACGCTACGCGACGAGCCGCTGTGCGATGGCGCGGTGGTGCTGCGCGGGTTTGCGCTGGCGCGGCAGGAACCCCTGCTGCGGGCGATCGCGGCGATCGTGGCGCAGGCGCCGTTCCGGCACCTGCTCACGCCCGGCGGCCGGCGCATGTCGGTGGCCATGACCAATGCCGGCCCGCTCGGCTGGGTCAGCGACCGCCGTGGCTATCGCTACGATCCGCTCGACCCGCTCAGCGGCAGGCCGTGGCCCGTGCTGCCCGCGGTCCTGCGGGAACTGGCCGCCAGCGCGGCGGCGCGTGCCGGTTTCGAGGGTTTTGCGCCCGACGCCTGCCTGGTCAACCGCTACCAGACCGGCACGCGGCTGAGCCTGCACCAGGATCGCGACGAGGCCGATCTGGGCCAGCCGATCGTGTCGGTGTCGCTGGGCGTGCCGGCGGTGTTCCTGTTCGGCGGCCTGCAGCGCGACGGACCAACGCAGCGGGTGCCGCTGGCGCACGGCGACGTGGTGGTGTGGGGCGGCCCGGCGCGGCTGCGCTTTCACGGCGTGCTGCCGCTGAAACCGGCGCAGCACCCGCGACTGGGCAGCGACCGCATCAACCTGACCTTCCGCCGCGCCGGCCCAAGCCGTCATGCCGAGGACGAGGCCGCCGCCACGGCATGCCGATGAACGAGCCAGGCCGTTTTGCTAGGCTGGATCGCCCCGACCGCCGCGAGAAGCCGATGAAACCCAGCCATGGCATCCACACCATCGACACCGGCTTCGTGCGGCCGCGGTTCGATGCCGCCTACCTGATCGTGGAAGACGGCCGTGGCGCCTTCGTCGACTGCGGCACCAACCACTCGCTGCCGCGCCTGCTCGCCGCACTGGAAGCCGCAGGCTTGCGACCAGCCGATGTCGACTGGCTGATCCTCACCCACGTGCATCTCGACCATGCCGGCGGCGCCGGCGAACTGATGGCGCACCTGCCCCTGGCGAAACTGGTGGTGCACCCGCGTGGCGCTCGCCACATGATCGACCCGGCGAAGCTGTGGGCCGGCGCCAGCGCCGTCTACGGCGAGGCGGTGATGGAGCGGGAATATGGACGGCTGCGGCCGATACCCGCCGAGCGCGTGGTGGAAGCCGCCGACGGCCACGTGGTCGACCTGGCCGGCCGGCCCCTGCACTGCCTCGACACCCCCGGCCACGCCAGGCATCACCTGGCCGTGCACGATACCCGCGCCAACGTCTGCTTCACCGGCGACGTGTTCGGCCTGAGCTATCGCGAATTCGACACCGCACGCGGCGCCTTCATCCTGCCCACCACCTCGCCGGTGCAGTTCGACCCCGATGCCCTGCACGCCTCGATCAACCGTCTGCTCGCGCTGGAGCCGAGCGCGATGTACCTCACCCACTTCGACCGCGTCGATGAAATCGAACGCCTCGCGGCCGACCTGCATGAACAGATCGACGCCATGGTGGCGCTGGCCCATGCCGCCAACCGGCAAGCGGACCGCCACGCCGCCCTGGTCGCCGCCCTCACCCGCCTGTACGCCGACCGCGCCACGGCGCACGGCTGGCAGGGCAGCCATGCCAGCTTGTTGGCGCTGCTCGGTGCGGACATCGAGCTGAATGCCCAGGGTTTGGCGGTCTGGCTGGACGGCTGACGGCCGGCCTCAGCCAGCGGCCGCAGGGCGCCGCCAAGGGTTTCAGCGGTGGCTTGCCGGCGCGGCGGCTCCGCCGGGCGGTCCCTTCAACTCGAGCAGGTTGCCCTGCGGGTCGTAGAGATAGAGCGAGGGTCCCTCACCATGCGCGCCGTAGCGCTGGCCGCGTTCCCCCACGCGCACGCGGTGGGCGTGCAGGTGGGCGAGGATGGCCGCTTCGTCGTAGTCCTGCAGCAGCAGGCACAGGTGATCCATGTTGTGCCCCGCGCTGCCGGGCGGGTTGCCGCCTCGCCGACCCAGCTTGCCTTGCACGCTGACCAGATCGATCAGTTGCGCTCCCGCGCGCAGTTGCACCAGGCCGATGTCGTCCTGCCGCCGTTCCACCTGGCAGCCGAGTACCTCGCAGTAGAACCTCTGCATGGCGGCGATGTCGATCGCGCGCAGAACCACATGGTCAATGCCGGCGAGCTTGATAATGGGAAACCTCGAACGCGGCGGGAAACACGCGGAACAGGATAGCGCAGGCGCCGCCGTCAGTTCACAGCGTAAACGCGGCGGCCGTGTCGATGTCCAGGCAGCACCGCTCGAACTCCGCCGGCGGCATCGGCAGCGACAGCAGGAAGCCTTGCAGCTGGTCGCAGCCAAGCACACGCAGCTGTTCGGCCTGGCCGGCCGTCTCCACGCCCTCGGCCACCACGCCCATGCCCAGGGTATGCGCCAGCGCGATGATGGCGGTGATGATCGCCCGCGCCTCGGTGCCGTCGTCGTCGAGCGCGTGGATGAACAGGCGATCGATCTTCAACTGGCAGGCCCGGAATTTCTGCAGATAGGCCAGGCTTGAATAGCCGGTGCCGAAGTCGTCGATGGCGAACTCGAAGCCGCGTTCGCGAAACTCGCGCAGCAACGCCGTCGTGCGTTCGGCATCCTGCATGGCCTGGCTTTCGGTAACTTCAAACATGATCTGGCCGGGCCCGAGCCCGGCCTCGCTGACGATCCGGCAGGCGCTGTCGAGCATGCCCGGCTGGTTGAGCTGCAGCGGCGAGAGATTGATCGCGATGCGAATGCCCGGATAGCCGCGCCGCTGCCATTCGCGCAGCTGCCGACAGCTCTCCCGGATCACCCATTCACCGAGCCGGACGATCTGGCCGCTGCGTTCGGCCACGGCGATGAACTCCGCCGGCGACACCGTGCCCAGCTCCGGGTGATGCCAGCGCGCCAGCGCCTCGGCACCGACGATCACCCCGGTCAATCCATCGTGCTTGGGCTGGTAGTGCAGCACCAGGCTGCCGTCGTCGATCGCGGTGCGCAGCCCATGCTGGATCTTCAGCGCACGCAGCGCCTGGGTCTGCATCCCGCTGTCGTAGACGCGGTAGCCGTTCCGGCCGCGCTCCTTGGCGCCATACATCGCAACATCGGCATGCGCGATCAGGTCCTCGACGCTGTCCCCGTCCCGCGGGTGAAACGCCAGGCCGATGCTGGCGGTCACCCGCAGCTCGGTCCCGTTGATCACGAAATCGTGCTGCATCGACTCGATCAGCCGCTCGACGATGCGCAGCGCGGACTCCGGGCTGCGCATGTGGTCGAGCACGGCCACGAACTCGTCACTGCCGACCCGGGCCATGCTGCCCACGCGCAGCTGGCTTTCCAGCCGGTGCGCGGTGGCACGAAGCAGGTCGTCACCGAAGGCGTGGCCAAGCGTGTCGTTGATGGTCTTGAAGCCATCCAGGCCCAGGTAGAGGATGGCCAGATGATGGTTGCCCTTGCGCGCGCCGACCAGCGCGCCCTCGATCCGGGCGACCAGGCTGGCCCGGTTGGGCAGGCCGGTCAGCGGGTCATGCGTGGCCAGGTGGCTCATCCGCCGGCTGAGCTGGTCCAGCGACCCCTGCAAGCGCTGGGCACGCTGCATCAGCCTCACCCAGTAATGCGACAGGATCACCGTGACGAGCCCGGTCACGAGGCCCAGGATGCCGACCGCACCGCCCAGCCACAGCAGGCGGCTGGCACCACCGGCCTCCGCCGGCAGGTGCAGCGGCACGATCGCCGCGGCCATGCCCGCATGCAGGATGAGGACCAGCATCAGCCCCAGCCAGGCCGTTGCCCTGAGCCACTGCCACTGCGCCACCCCCTGCCCGCGCGACGGCAGCAGGCTCGCGCGCAGGGCTCGCACCGACAGCACGATAGCCAGCGCGGCGCACGCATGGACGAACACGGAACGCCACCAGTCCGCGTCGATCGGCGGCGGATGGATGTCGACCGACACCAGGCTCAGATATTCCAGCGCGACCCCGGCGACGCTGAGCACCAATGCCCCGCCGACGACGCCGAGCGGCGTCACCCTTGCAGCGCTGCCCATCTGCAGCACCCAGCCACAGGTGAACATGGCCGCCGCCAGGGCCGCCATGCCCATGAGCGGCTCGAATGCCACCGGCAAGCCGGGCAGCCAGGTCAGCATGCCGACCAGGCGCAGTGCCGCCAGGACCACGCCCATGCTGAGCGTGCCCACGCTCCACCAGATCGCCCGCTGCCAGCGGCCCCGCGCCCGTGCCAACCGCCGGCAGCTGTCCAGTGCCAGATAGGCCAGCAGCATTCCCAGCGGCAGCGACAGCAGCGCGAGACTGGAATGAAAGCTGAGCACCATCGAATTGCCGACCTCGCCGCCCCGGTATGGGGACCATGAAGGTATCGGCCCGATGGCGCCGGGCTTTAGCGGCCCGCCTGTCTGCGCCGGCTCCGCCACGCCGCTGGCCGGGGCGGATGGAAACCCGCCCGACCTCTGTATAATCGGCGTGGTAGACACATGGTGGGAGAAGCGGAGTGCCCCTCGCCGGGCACTGCCGCTGCCGAAGACGCAACGCCCGTAATCGCTCAGGCCCCCATACCACCATGTGCGAACACTCTGGAGAGACCGGTTGAATCCGGCGCCGAAGGTGCACGAAGCGGCGGCAGCTCGTTGCCGGCTTCCAAACTCTCAGGCAAAAGGACAGAGGGGCGCCTCGCGTGCGGCACGGCACGCAAGCCTTCGGATGCCCCAGTCATGAGCCAGAAAACCCCGCCTTCCCTGCGCGACCTCGAGCACCACCACGCCTTCATCGAGCGCCATATCGGTCCCAACGATGCCGAAATCGCGCAGATGCTGCGCGTCATCGGCCACGACTCGCTGGACGGCATGACCGACGCGATCGTGCCGGGCAAGATCAAGTCCCCCGCCCCGCTCGCCTTGCCGCAGGCGATCACCGAGGTCGAGGCGCTGGCCCGGATTCGCGCCATCGCCGACAAGAACCGGATCTTCAGGAGCTTTATCGGACAGGGCTACTACGGCACCCATCTGCCCAACGTGATCCTGCGCAACATCCTGGAGAATCCCGCCTGGTACACCGCCTACACGCCCTACCAGGCCGAGATCTCGCAGGGCCGCATGGAGGCGCTGATCAACTTCCAGACGCTGTGCGCCGAGCTCACCGGCATGGAGATCGCCAACGCCTCCCTGCTCGACGAGGGCACCGCGGCGGCCGAGGCCATGGCCCTGGCCAGGCGTTCGAGCAAGTCGAAGTCCAACGTGTTCTTTGTTTCCAGCGGTGTGCATCCGCAGACGCTGGAAGTGCTCAGGACCCGTGCCGGGACACTGGCCATCGACCTGCACGTCGGCGCCGACGCCGAGGGTGCCGGCGTGGACTGCTTCGGCATGCTGCTGCAGTACCCGGACACGTTTGGCCGCATCAACGACTACAAGGCGCTGGCCGAGGCCGCCCATGCCCGTGGCGCGCTGGTGGCGGTGGCCACTGACCTGCTGGCACTGACCCTGATCGCGCCCCCGGGCGAATGGGGCGCCGACATCGTCGTCGGCAACAGCCAGCGGTTCGGCGTGCCGTTCGGCAACGGCGGCCCGCATGCCGCGTTCATGGCCTGCCGCGACACCTACAAGCGCTCGATGCCCGGCCGCCTCATCGGCGTCTCCCTCGATGCCGAGGGCAAGCAGGCCTACCGCCTCACCCTGCAGACCCGCGAGCAGCACATCCGCCGCGAGAAGGCCACCTCCAACATCTGCACCGCGCAGGTGCTGCTGGCGGTGCTGGCCAGCATGTACGCGGTGTATCACGGCCCCGAAGGCCTGATCCGCATCGCCCGCCGCACCCATCGCCTCGCCGCGATCCTCGCCGCGGCGCTGGGCCGGGCCGGGGTCACCGTCGCCGGCGATTTCTTCGACACCTTGCACATCAGCGGCGTCGATGCCGACGCCATCCACGCCAGGGCCGAGAGCCAGCACATCAACCTGCGGCCCATCCATGGCACCTGCCTGGGCATCAGCCTGGACGAAACCACCACGCGCGAGGACGTGGTCGCGCTGGCTGCGCTGTTCGGCAGCGCCATCGACGACGTCGACGCGCTTGATGCCGCCACCGCCGACGCGCTGCCCGCCGGCTTGCTGCGGAACAGCACCTTCCTCAGCCATCCGGTGTTCAACACCTACCACAGCGAGCACGAGCTGCTGCGTTACATGCGGTCGCTGGCCGACAAGGACCTGGCGATGGACCGCACCATGATCCCGCTCGGTTCGTGCACCATGAAACTCAACGCCACCGCCGAGATGATCCCGGTGACCTGGCCCGAGTTCGGCAACATCCACCCGCTGGCGCCGGCCTCGCAGACGGCCGGTTACAAGGAGCTCATCGAAGGCCTCGAGGCGATGCTGGCCGAGTGCACCGGTTACGACGCGGTCAGCCTGCAGCCGAACTCCGGCGCGCAGGGCGAATACGCCGGCCTGCTGGCGATCCGCGCCTACCATCGCTCGCGCGGCGAAGGCCACCGCGACATCTGCCTGATCCCCGAATCCGCCCACGGCACCAACCCCGCCTCCGCCCAGATGTGCGGCATGCAGGTGGTGGTGACCAAGTGCGACGCCAACGGCAACGTCGACGTCGAGGACATCCGTCGCGCCGCCGGCAAGTACGCCGACCGCCTCGCCGCGTTGATGATCACCTACCCGTCCACGCACGGCGTGTTCGAGGAGGACATCGTGGCGATCTGCGAGATCGTGCATGCCCACGGCGGCCAGGTCTATACCGACGGCGCCAACATGAACGCGCTGGTCGGCGTGGCCAAGCCCGGCAAGTGGGGCTCGGACGTGTCGCACCTGAACCTGCACAAGACCTTCTGCATCCCCCATGGCGGTGGCGGCCCCGGCGTCGGCCCCTGCGCGGTGAAAGCGCACCTGGCGCCGTTCCTGCCCAAGGCATTGGGCGGCGAGGGCGCGGTGGGCATGGTCAGCGCGGCCAGCCACGGTTCGGCCAGCATCCTGCCGATCAGCTGGATGTACATCACCCTGATGGGCAGCCAGGGCCTGCGCAAGGCCACTCAGGTCGCCCTGCTCAACGCCAACTACATCGCCAGGCGGCTGGCCCCGCACTACCCCACGCTCTACACGGGCCGCAACGGGCTGGTGGCGCACGAGTGCATCCTCGACCTGCGCCCGCTGAAGGACGCCACCGGCATCGGTGCCGAGGACGTCGCCAAGCGCCTGATCGACTTCGGCTTCCACGCACCGACGCTGAGCTTCCCGGTGTCCGGCACGCTGATGGTGGAGCCCACCGAAAGTGAATCGCAGCACGAACTGGACCGCTTCATCGACGCGATGATCCAGATCCGCGACGAGATCCGCGCGATCGAGGAAGGCAAGCTCGACCGCGAGGACAACCCGCTCAAGCACGCCCCGCATACCGCCACCATGGTCACGGCCAGCGAGTGGAGCCATGCCTACCCGCGCGAACTGGCGGCGTTCCCGCTGCCCGGCCTGAAACTGCAGAAGTACTGGTCGCCGGTCGCCCGCGTGGACAACATCTACGGCGACAAGAACGTGTTCTGCAGCTGCGTGCCGGTGGACGCCTTCAAGGGCGAGATCGAGGCATTCAGCGAACCCAACGTGGGCTGATCGCCGGCGACCCGGTGCCTTGCGGCCCCGCCACGCGGGGGGTCGCAGGGCCGGGGGCTGCGGCCATGCCGGCCAGCGGGGCCTTGTTTTGTCCGGCGCAGGACGCATCACCAGGGGACATTCCAGCGGCGACCAGGAAGCCTCCCCGATGCGATCTTTCGGCAAAGCCGCCCAGGGCGAACGCCTCGAACGCCTGCGCCAATCGCCCCTGTGGAACGGCGAGCGGCTGGGCAATATCCATCCGGTATGGCCCGGACTGAAGGATGCCAGCGTGCCGATGCCCGGCCTGCGTGACTTCCTGTCCGGCGGCGGCAACCGCAGGCCGCCCGCGCCGCTGCGCGCCGACGACCCCCGCGAGGCATGGCGGCGACCGCCGTCCAGCGGCCTGCGCGCCACCTGGCTGGGCCATTCCACCGTGCTGATCGAGATCGACGGCTGGCGCGTCTTGACCGACCCGGTCTGGGGCCAGCGTGCCTCGCCGTTTGCGCTGCTCGGCCCCAGCCGCTTCCAGCCGGTGCCGGTGGCGCTGCGCGACCTGCCCGAGGTCGATGCGGTGGTGATCTCGCACGACCACTACGACCACCTCGACTACCCGACCATCCGCGCGCTGGCCCGCTCCGCGGTGCCCTTCGTCACCTCGCTCGGCGTCGGCGCCCACCTCGAAGCGTGGGGCATCGACGCCGCCCGCATCACCGAGCTGGAGTGGTGGCAAAGCCATCGCCTGCCCGGCACCGGGCTGACCGTGACGGCCGCGCCCTCGCAACACTTCTCCGGCCGCGGATTGAAGGACCGCAACCTCACGCTGTGGTCGTCGCTGGTGATCGAGGGCGGGCGTCACAAGGTCTTTTTCAGTGGCGATACCGGCCTCACCCGCGAGTACGAAGCCATCCGCGACCGGCTTGGCCCGTTCGACCTGGCATTGCTGGAAGTCGGTGCCTTCCACCCCGCCTGGGGCGACATCCACCTCGGCCCGGCCCATGCCCTCACCGCGCATCGGCTGCTCGGCGGCGGCGTGCTGATGCCTGTGCACTGGGGTACGTTCGCGCTGTCCACGCATGCCTGGGACGAACCGGTGGAGACCCTGCTGTCGCTCGCCGATCCGGATCGGACGCAGCTGCTGCTGCCGCGCCTGGGCCAGGCCGTCGAGCCGGCGCAGCGGCGCCCACCGGTGCCGTGGTGGCGCAGTGCGGCCGGGCCGGACGAGCGGCCGGCCGCGGCCCCGCCAGGCGAGGAAACCGCCGACGGGCCGCTCGCCGCACAACTGCCCTGGCCGCTGGATTGAGCGCGACCCGGCGCCGCCGCGCGCTCCCGGGAGCCACGCCCGCCCACGGCGAAGCCCGTTGAGCTAATCCACCACCACCGCAGCGCCCCGCGGTCGCGCGCGGCTGCCGGCGCTTGCCTGGGCGGGCGGATGTGACCATGATCCGGAGGGTCCATGGCGGATCGCCGCGACGGCGCCCGAACGCGCGCCGCTCGACTGTCCATGGCAGGCCGCCGGCACTAGGCAACGCGGCCCCTCGTATTCTTGAGTTGTTGCCTCGGCTGGAGAGCTCGATGGACCATAACGGCTGCGATGGTTATCGGGAATGAGGCGACATCACCGGCAGCATGGGAGAGACGACATGACCGACAAACATGCGGGCAGCTGTTTTTGCGGCGCCGTGACGATCGAAGTCACCGGCGCACCGGAGGCGATGGGCTACTGCCACTGCCGCTCCTGCCGCTCCTGGTCGGCAGGTCCGGTGAATGCCTTCACCCTGTGGAAACCCGACAACGTCAAGGTCACCCAGGGCACCCAGTACATCGGCCATTTCCAGAAAACGGCGCTCAGCGACCGGCAGTTCTGCACCCGCTGCGGCGGCCATCTGATGACGGCCCACCCGACCTTTGGCCTGACCGACGTATTCGCCGCGACCATTCCCAGCCTCGCCTTCGTGCCCGGCGTCCATGTCAACTACGCCGAAACCGTGCTGCCGATGAAGGACGGACTGCCGAAGCTGCGGGATTTTCCGGCCGAACTGGGCGGCTCCGGCGAGAGCGTGCCCGAATAAGCCGGCGGCGACTCTGGCGGCGCCGCCCGCGCGTCCCCGGGGCGTGCACTACCTGCGGGCCGTCGTCGCGCCTAAACTGGGCCGCGCCACCCGCCAGCGGGCGACCGCCTCCGCCGTCAAGGACATGCCATGCGAACCGCTTTCATCGGACGCTCGTTTTCGGTCATCGAACGGATCGGCCTGCTGACCATCCTGGTCGCGACGCTGCTCATCGGCTACCACGAAGTGCGCCGGATGATCGAGTCCGGGCAGGCCAACGTGAGCGATCTGCTGTTGCTGTTCATGTATGTCGAGGTGATCTCGATGGTCGAGGTCTACTGGAGTGCGGGCAAGCTGCCGGTGCGCATGCCGCTGTATATCGCCATGGTGGCGCTGGCGCGGCACATGCTGATCGAACAGGGCGTGCCGGCACTGGACCTGCTGGGCACGGCGCTGGCCATCCTGCTGCTGGCGGTATCCGTGGTGGTGGTCCGTTACGGCCACCTGAAACTGCCTTACCGGGACGCGATCGACGAACGGCACCTGAGCTGAGCCAGCGGCCGGCCGCGGCGCGGCAGCGGCACGCCCGTCGCAGTCGTACCAACCGCTCGCACGATCCTCGGGCCTTGCCCGGGCGCGACGTCACGATCCACGCGCGCGATTGCAGCGTGGTGTACCTCCACGCGATTTCAGGCGACGCTGTCCGGCACCCTCCATCACCGGGCTAACTTGAGGACCCGGGTCGGGACCACACTTGATCGGCGCGGTCGAGGGCACTTCGGCGATCTGCTGCACGGGTCGAAGAGTTGATGCATGATGACTTCCCCATCCGGTTGATCGCCGGTGGTTTCGACACGGAACCCGGCAAGTCGCATGCGAAGCCGCAACACCACCCTGATTGCGGTCGCCATCACGCTGCTGGCCACCGGCCTGCCGGTGCTGGCCGCGCTCTACCTCGCCCACCGCGAGAGCGTTTCCGTGGCGTCGGCGCAGACGCAGGCCATCGCCGGCGAGCTGCTTGTCCGGACCGAACGCCTGGTTGCCCAGACCGCGGCGGCCTACCACCGGATGCAGACGCTCACCGTGCCGCCGTGCTCGGACGCCGGCAGGCGGCAGATGGTCGCCATCGCGCTGGACTACAACTATCTGAAGGCCGTGGGCTATGTCGTCGATGGCCACGTCGCCTGTTCCTCGTTCGCCTCCCGCGCCAATGCGGTCAGCCTCGCACCGTTTGCGTATACCAGCAGGTTCGGCGTCCGCGTGGCGCCGAATGCCGACCTGGGCACCAGCAAGCGGTTCCTGGTGTTCGAAAAGGATGACTATGTGGCCGCCATCCTTCCCGAGGCGCTGGTCGACATCCCCTTCGATCAGGAGCACATGTCCTCGGGCGTGTTCGGCAGGGACGAGTGGCTGCGCCTGGCCGGCAACGGCACGCCCGATCCGCGCTGGCGCAAGCGGCTCGGCCGCGCCAACCAGGCCACCTTTGTCGAGGGCGGCAAGCTGGTCACGATCCGCGCATCCGCGCAAAGCGACCTGGCCAGCTACAGCGCCATTTCCATCGCTTACCTGCCCTCGCGCTTCGTCGCGTTTGCCGTCGTGCTGGTGCCGATCGGCCTGCTGCTGGGGCTGGCGGCCATGCTGGCGATCCTCTACCTGGTGCGCCAGCGCACGTCGCTGCCCGCGCTGCTGCGCAGCGCGATCAGGAAGCGCGAGTTCGTGCTGCACTACCAGCCGATCGTCGAGCTCGGCTCCGGCCGCACCGTCGGTGCCGAGGCGCTGCTGCGCTGGCTGCGCGATGACGGTACCGCGATCATGCGGCCGGACGCCTTCGTCCGCGCCGCCGAGGACTGCGGGCTGATACGGGACCTCACCGACTACGTGCTGGAGCGGGTGGCGGCCGAGGCGCCGGCCTTCCTCCAGCGCTATCCGGATGGCTATATCAGCGTCAATCTCTCGCCTGCCGACCTGCACGGGACACGCATCGTCGGGCAGTTGCGCGGCCTGCTCGAAACGCCCGCCATCGCGGCAGGCAACATCCTGGCGGAAATCACCGAGCATTCGCTGCTCGACCCGAAGCATGCCAGCGAGAACATCCGTTCGATCCGTGCGCTCGGCATCCGCGTGGCGATCGACGATTTCGGCACCGGCTTTTCCAGCCTTTCCCACCTCGCCACGCTGAAGACCGACTGCCTCAAGATCGACAAGGTCTTCGTGGACAGCATCGGCACCGACTCGGCCACCAGCGAGGTCGCCCTCCACATCGTACGCATCGCCCATTCGCTCGGCCTGACCGTGATCGCCGAAGGCGTCGAACATCGCCTGCAGGCCGATTTCCTGCACCGGCACGGCGTCAGCTACGCGCAAGGCTGGCTGTTCGGCCAGGCGCAACCGATGGATACGCTGCTGTGCCAGCCGCCGGCTGATTGACCCCCTCCTCGGGCGCGCGAGGCAAGCCCCGGGGAGCGTCCTTCCGGTGGATACGGCCATTCTTGATCACCAGCACGATGCTGCCGGTGTTGCGGATGTCGCGCGTCGGGTCGGCGCCGAGCACGACCAGGTCGGCGAGCTTGCCGACGGCGATGGTGCCGCGTCGCGCCGACTGCCCCATGGCTGCGGCGCCGACCTCGGTGGCGGCGCGGATCGCCTCGAGCGGGGTGAAACCGGCATGCTCGACCAGCAAGGCCATCTCCGCATGCACCTCGGGCAGGGCGCGCAGATTGGGACCGTGACTGGCATCCGGCAGCCCGGAGCTGTCCGAACCGGCATCGACCCATACCCCCTGCGCATGCGCCAGCCGGGTCACCGCGTAGCTCCACGGCATGATGCCGGCGCCCACCTTCGCCGGATCGTGCTCCGCTTCCTGCTGGAACGGCAGCAAGGTGGCGTCGAGGATCGTGCCGCGCCGCTTCATCGCCTGCAGCAGCGCGAGGATCGGCGGCGCATCCGGGCGGATGTGCGCGAAATCGCCCATCGCACGCACGCGGTAATCATCCGGCACCCTCGATGCCCCTGCCCACACCAGGTAGGGACTGTGCGAGATGGTGTCGGCGCCGGCGGCCACCGCGTCGGCCGGCGTGGCGGGGAAGATCGTCGCGTGCGTCCACACGCGCAGGCCCTGGCGATGCGCCTCGGCGGCGAGCTGGCGGACCAGCCCGGCCGGCAGGTCGGCGTAGAGCTTGAGCGCGGTGGCCCCGGTGCCCTTAGCCTCGGCCACCGCGAGCGGGATATCGGTGGTCGCACTGATCGCCTGCATCCACGGCGCGGAGCCGGGCCGCTCGCCGGCGGACGCCTCCTGCGCGCGCACGTCTTCGGCGAAGAACGCCGGCCCGGCCATCAGCGCCGCGTAGTAGATGTCCGGCGACGCCAGCGCATCGGCATTGGCCTCCCGTGCCAGGTAGCCGAGCAGGCGATCGTCGCCGGCCATGTCGCGCACGGCGGTGACGCCGCCGAGCAGCAGTGCCCGCAGGTGCCGCCGGTAGTGGGCAAAGTCGGGCTCGGCGCCGGTGAGGTGCACGTGCGCGTCGATCAGGCCCGGCATCACGTAACGGCCGCGCAGGTCCTGCACGCGTGCGCCCTGCGGCAGCGCCCGGCTGCCGCTCGGATAGACCGCGGCGATGCGCGCACCAGCGATCGCGATGGTCATGTCCGCCTGCACCGGCGCGCCGGTGCCGTCGATGACCGCGACGTGGGTCAGCAGCAACGGCGGCGCTGCCGCGAATGCCGGCAGCGCCAGGATCGACGACAGCAGCAGCGCCAGGCATATTGTCCACGGGTTTGCAGGCATGGTTTTGCTCCCACGGTGTTCGTTGACGGCCATCGGCAGCACCGGCCGCGCGGTGGTGGCGGCCCGCCGTCGGCATCAGTGCCGCGGCAGCGCCTTCAGTCGCTGCATCCGCGCCCGGCATCGCGCGGCGGGGGAATCGCCAGGAATACCGTGCTCCACAACTGCGCCGCGTTGGACTCGTCCACGTCGCCGCCGTTCGCGCCGAAGGCGGTAACCTGGTAGTGCCCGCCGATGTAGCGCCAGGACCACAGCTCGGAGCTCTGCATGGCGCGGGTGGCATCGATCGCCCGCCACAGGCAGGCCTGGGCGTGGCGCAGGCGGACGCGGGTGGCAGCGGGCAGATCGCTGCGGGCGATCTGCCGCGCCAGGCCGGCCGCGGCCAGCGCCTGCTGCCACGACCACACCACGGTGCCATGGTAGGCACCCTGGTCGAAACGCGCCTGCTCGCCTTTCGACGCGAATACCGGGTTGGCGACCAGCATGCCGACCGGGGTCATCAGCCCGGCGGGGAATGGTGCGGCCAGCGTCGCGGCCATGCGCTCGAGCTGTCGCGCGCCGGGCCGGGCGAACAGCAGGGCGAAGCCGTCGTCGCTGTTCTGCACCTTGATGGGGATGCCGTCGGCGGCCAGCGACAGCGCCTGGAAATGCACCGGTGCGTTGCCGATCGCCTTCAGCGCGGGCGCGGCGGGCACGCCGAGGGACCGCGCATAGGCGCCGATGGCCTGTTCCGCCACGGCGTGCGGCACCGTCACCGCGAACAGCGCGGGCGCCTTGTCGCGCCACACCGCGGCGGCATGGGCGAGGCCATCCAGCATGGCCCGGTCCGCCGGCGTCGCATAGGCGGCGAGCAGGCCGCTGCGGTACAGCGCGCTGGCCGCCTGCAGCGCGGCCGGCACGAGGATCGCGTTGACGTCGTACGGATAGCGGCCGCCGCCCAGGCCGTCGTTGCTGTCGCGCCAATCGCCCACCGGCACGCCGGGCTTGAGCCCGACCAGGTGCTGCCAGGTCGGCGCGCGCACGAAGGCGGCGGTCTGCGCGGCGACATAGCGGATGTTGCGCATCATTGCGTCGCCGGCATGCGCACCGTCGAGCGGGCCGGCGAGAAAGGCCGTCGCCCGCGCCGTGCCGCGCGGGTCGTCCAGCAGCCACGCCTGGGCCACCGGCGCGAGCAGGTAGTCGCCGTCGATCATCTTGTAGTCGTAGACCGGCGCGGCCGAGAGCGTGCCGTCCTTTTTCCGGTGGTCGAGGATGGCGAATTCGCCGATGTCCTCCTCGTGCGCCACCTGGCCGTCGGCGGAGAGGCGTTCGAGCACCGAGCGCAGGCCGGTCTCCACCGCGCGTGGCTGCAGCGCCGGCATCAGCAGGCGCACCGACATCAGCGTGTCGCGCCCGAAATAGGTGTCGAAGCGCCACGAGCCGGCGAGGAATTTCTCGCGGTAGCTGAGGAATTCCAGCGCCTCGCGCGCGCCGGCATCGGGCAGCGCCCGGTCGTTTAGCAGGGCGCTGCCGGCGACCGGTGTCAACGGCGTCTCGCCGGTCAGCGCGGTCACCGCCAGGGTGATCGCGCCATCGGCACCGGCCACGAAGCGGCCGTCGCGCAGCGCGCCATCGACGATCTTCAGGCGCAGCGCGTAACCCGGCGCGCCGTCCAGCCGGTCGCGCGCCCAGGCCATGCTGTCGCCGTGCACCTGCGCCGCGGTGAGCACTTCCCGCGGCGCGGTGCCAGCGCCCTGGTAGTCGCGCAGCACCCGGATGCTCGACAGCAGCGCCTGCTTCGGTACCAGCGTGGCCGCATGCAGGCGGGCTTCGAAGGTCACCCCGTGCAGCGCCCGTCCCTTCGCGTCCTTCTCGCTCAGCGGCCGCACAGGCGAGGCCAGGGTCCAGGTCGCCGCCGGCGTCACCGCGTCGAACCACAGGCCGACGCCGCTGTTGCCGGCCGGAAACGCCACGATCAGCCGCGGCTGCGTGCCCGAACGCAGCACCACGTGCGCGGCCACGTCGCCCTGGCGGACAAAGCTGTTGAGGTTGAGACCTTCGCTGCGGCTGAAGCTGTCGCTGGCGACCGCGGCGCCGCTCAACAGACAGCAGCACAGTACGCACAGCCCGCTGGTGAATATTTGCCTTGCCCGCATCGGATCGGACCTCGTCGGTGGATGGCGGACCCGTCGTGGCCCGGCCTGCATCCTACTGCGCGCCGGCCGCTCGTGTTCGCCCCGTCGATTTCATCGCCCGGGCACCAGCTCGGCCACGACCGGGAAATGGTCCGAGGGATAGCGGGCGCCCTCGTGCGTGGTGACCGTCCGCACGGCACGTGTCTGGAAGCCGCGGCTGAGGATCCAGTCGATGCGCCGGTCGGGTTTGCCGGTGAAGGCGTGAAACGTCTGCGCCGGGCCGGCGCGCGAGCGCGCCACGACCCAGGCATCGTGCAGCGTGGCGCTCAGTTTCGCGTAGACCGGGCTGTCGGGACCGGCGTTGAAATCCCCGGCCAGGATCACCCGCGCGGTCGGCGGCAACCGGCCGATCCGCCGCAGGATCTCGTCCGCGCCGAGCAGGCGCGCACGGACATCCTGTTCCCGGTAGGGAAAGTGCGTATTGAAATAATCGAACGCGCCGCCGCCATGGCGCAGGCGAAACCGCGCCCAGGTCACCATGCGCGGATACGGCTGGCCCCAGCTCCGGCTGCCGGGCACGTCCGGCGTGTCGGAGAGCCAGAAATCCCCCGAGCGCAGCAGCTGCAGGCGGTCCGTGCGATAGAACACGCCCATGTGCTCGCCCTTGCTGCCGCCTTCCCTGCCCTGGCCGAACCAGGCATAGCCGGGCAGATGGGCGGCGATGTACTCGCCCTGCTCCTCGGTCAGCTCCTGCGTGCCGAGCACGTCCGGATGCTGCGCCCTGACCACCCGTACCAGCAGCTCGCGCCGGTGCTCCCATGCGTTCATGCCGCGGTCCACCGGCACGCGGACGTTGAAGGTCATCACCCGCAGCGGCGCACCGGTCGCCACAGCCGGCCCCGCCACGCCCAGGCAGATCAGCAGGAACAGCAGCAGGCGGCAACCGTGCAACGTCATCGCGCGACCTCGCGGCAGAAGTGGCGGCCGTTGCCCGCGGCGCGGCCCGCCACAGGGTACAACCGTTCAGGCTCCCTGCAGCACCGCGTAGAGCAAGGCGCCGAACACGGCGCCGACCGGCAAGGTCACCACCCACGACAGCGCGATGGTGCCGAGCATCCTGCCGTTCACGCCGTGGCTGCCACTGGCGCCGGCACCGGCCAGCGCGCCGACCGAGACGTGCGTGGTCGAGACCGGAAGCCCGTTGAAACTGGCCGTGCTGACCAGCAGCGCGGTGGTCAGGCTGGCCGCCAGGCCGGCGCCGAGATCCAGCTCGGTGATCTTGTCGCTCAGGGTGCGCGCCACCCGGCGCGCGCCCAGCAGGCCGCCCAGCAGCATCGCGATCCCCACCGCGAGCACCGCCGTATGGCCGTCGAGCATGGCGATCGGCAGCAGCAGGGCGGCGATCTTCGGCGTGTCGTTGAGCCCGCGGGCGAAGCCCACCGCACCGGCGAACAGGAAGTGCAGCGTATCGACCAGGCGCGGTTGGCTGAGGCGCGCCAGCGGACGCGCGCCGCTGGCGCTGCATTCGGCCACGCTGCCGGTACGCAGCATCGCGCTGTCGCGCATCATCACGCCCTCCGGCGTCACCATCGCGGCCTGCTCGACGCACAGGCAGTCGACCGGCTTCCGTTCCGCCCGCGCGACCAGCCGGCGCGACAGCGGCGCAATGATGAAGGCGGGGATCATCGCGATCAGCGGGCTGGCCAGCAGCGGCAGCAGGAAGCTCTTGCCCAGCGACCCGAAATGCACGCCCATGCCGGCCGCGACCAGGCCGGCGCCGCTCATCGCGCCGACCAGCGCATGGGTGGTCGAGATCGGCAGGCCGCGCCAGGACGCCAGGGCGACGGTCAGGCCGGCGCCGCCCGCCACGGCCATCGCGAAACCGGTCTGCGCGGCGATGTCGGCGGGCACCAGGCCTGCGCCGGTGAAGGCCTTGAGCAGCGCCTGGGCGAGATAGACCGAAGCCAGCGATCCGGCCAGGGTGGTGACGCTGGCCCAGCCCAGGCTGGTCCAGTAGCCCACGGTGCGGCTGCCGTACAGCGTGGCCACCCCCTTGAAGTTGTCGTTCGAGCCGTTGCTCGCGGCCAGCAGCAACACGGTGATGAAAAGCGCAAGCGTCATGCGTGGGTTCCTGTCAGCAAGCGGCGGTCGAGGGTGGTGTGCAGCCAGTCCTGCAGGGCGCGTTGCGCCGGCAGCGGATCGGCCAGCGTCGCCAGGGCGTGGGCCAGTGCGGGCAGGCTTGCCACGGTGTCGACGTCGGTCAGCATCGGCAGGTTGGCGACTTCGCCATGGGCGGCCAGCAGGGTGCGCAATTCGGATGCGGTGCCGGCCTGCGAATAGCGCACCGCGCACCAGACGGCTTTCGGTATCGGCAGCCGGCCGCCGAACAGCCAGAAGCCGCCGTCGCTGGCGCCGCCGAGCACGAACGGGGTGGCCGGGTCGTCCAGCGCGGCCCGAGCCGCCCGCAGCATGGCCGGCGTCAGCTGCGGCGCATCGGCGCCGATCAGCAGCACCTGGCCATGACGCGCCTGCAGCGTGGCGTACACATGGTCGAGCCGCTGGCCGAGATCGCCTTCGCCCTGCGCCAGCTGGTCGAAGCCACGCCACGCGGCGGCGGCCTCCGGGCCGGCCTCGGCCACTGCCCAGTACGGCATGAGCGCCGGTTGGCAGCTGCGCACGACGTCGGCGGTAGCCGCGGCGGCCAGCCGATAGAAGCGCGTGGCGTGATCCGTCCCGAGGACCGCCGCCAGGCGCGTCTTCACCGGCGACAAGCCGGGGGTCTTGACGAAGATGGCCAGTGCCGCGGGCATGTCCCTGGCCCGGTGCGGCATGCGCCAGGCGGGCCAGGCCTGCGCGACGGTGCGTTGCCAGTGGCCGAGCGTGGTGGCCAGCCAGCCCTGACGGGCGTATTTGCGCGCGCTGGTCTCCAGCACCGCGGGTATGCGGCGCAGCGGCAGCGCGGCATGGCGCGCTGCCCACACCAGCAGGTGATCCTCGCCATACGGCGCCTGCTCATCGAATCCGCGCAGGGCCTCGAAACAATGCCGCGGCAGCACCAGGCCCTGGTCGCCGAACGGCAGCCCGAGCCAGCGTGAACGCAGGTTGGCACCCGCCGCGTTAAGGACGGTCCAGCGCGGTCCATCCCGGCGGAAGGCGAGCTGGAACCAGCCCAGCGCATCGACGCCTTCGGCCAGGAAGCGCTGCAGTGCGCGCAGGCTGTCCGGCCGCAGGCGCGAATCGGCGTGCAGGAACCACAGCCAGTGGCCGCTGGCCAGCCCGGCGCCGAGGTTCTGCTGCCGCGCTCGCCCCGGTTGGCAGCGGCACTCCCGATAACGCAGATGCATCGGCCACCACGGCGGCGCCGGCCAGGATTCATCGTCGGCGTGCACCACGATCACTTCGCTGCCGGCCGCCAGCGAGGTCAACTGCTGCAGCAAGCCCTGCCATTCGGTCTCGCCGGGCGCCAGCGGCACGATCACCGACAGCGGGCACGAGGCAGCGGGTGGGCGACTGTCCACGGTCATCTCAGCAGCAACTGGCCGGCGCGCCCGCCGGTGCGGCCGGGGCGCAGTCGAACAGGCCGAAGTGGCGGCGCTTGTCGCCGTCGATGCGGAAGTGCGCCGCGTAGCGGCTGCCGGCCAGCATGTCGGCGCTGTTGCCGCAGACCCGCAACGGCTTGCCGCTCTCGAACAGGTGGTGGTCGTCCAGCGCGAACCGGTGCGGATGCGCCGGCAGCGTGCCGAGATAGGTCGCGACCTGGCCGTAGTCCTCGCAGCGATCCTCCAGCGGCAGCTTGAACGCGCGCCAGGTGATCGACTCGAACTGGGCGAAGCCGATCTTCTGCTCGATCGCCGCGTCGGTCAGCGCGATCGGGCTGCGCGCGCACACCCGCGCATCGGCCACGCCGAGCCCGCCGAGCAGGCGGCGAAAATCCTCCACGTACAGCGCACCGGCCAGGCATTCGCCGAGCAGCACCGGATCGGCCAGCAGCGCGCGCGGCAACCGGCGGTCGCTGTAGACGTCGGAGAAATACAGCTCGCCGCCGGGCTTGAGCACGCGCAGGATCTCGGCGAATGCGCGGCGCTTGTCCGGCACCAGGTTCAGCACGCAATTGGAGACCACCACGTCGACCGATGCGTCGGCGATGCCCAGCGCGGCGAGGTCGGCCAGGTCGCCCAGATGAAAGGTGACGTTGGAACGGGCGTGGCCGAACGCCTGCGCGTGAAAATCCCGATGCCGCTCGGCGACGGCCAGCTGCTGCGCCGTCATGTCGACGCCGATGACCTGGCCCCGCTCGCCGACCAGCCGCGACAGCAGGTAGGCGTCGCGACCGCTGCCGCAGCCGAGGTCCAGCACCGTCATGCCATTCAGAGCCGGCGGCAGCGGCGAACCGCAACCGTAGAAGCGGTCGCGCACTTCCGGATGCAACTGCGCCAGGATCGCGCGCAGGTGCTCGGGCATCGCATCGATGCTGCAGCAGGCCGTGGTGCGCAGGTCGCGGCTCGATTGCAGGGTCTCGCCGTAATAGCTGCGCACCGCCGACTGCTGTTCTCCGGCGGCGCCGTCGGTTTCGTGTTCCAGGTCCACGTTCATGTCAGCGATCCTCCACAGGAGCTGCCCGCGCCGGCGGTGCAGCCATAACAATGATTGGCGAAGACGATGGGCTCGCTCTCGATCTCCGCCAGCCCAACGATGTCCCACACGCTGCGTGGGCGGCTGCCCAGCGGCAGTTCCAGCGCCTGGTTGAAATCGCAGTCGTACAGCTGGCCGTCCCAGCTCACCGACAGCAGGTTTCGGCACATCACGCCCAGCGCCGCCTGCGGGTTGAACGCATCGAGCAGGGTGTGCATGTAGGTCTCGTAGCGGCCCTCGCGTTCCAGCAGGTGCAGGAAGCGCTTGATCGGCATGTTGGTGATAGTGAACAGGCGGCTGAACACAATGCCGAAGTGCTCGGCCAGCTCGCGCCGGTAGGTCGCTTCCAGCGCCGCCTGCGCCGGCGGCAGGCTGGCGCCCAGCGGGTTGTAGACCAGGTCCAGTTCCAGCCCGCTGTCCGGGCGGCCATAACCGAGCTCGTTGAACCGGCGCAGCGCGCGCAGGCTGGGATCGAACACGTGCAGGCCGCGCTGCCGCTCGACGTTGGCCTTGCTGTAGCACGGCAGCGAGGCGACCACCTTGACGCCCTGCGCGGCCAGGAACTCGGCGGTGTCTTCCTGGCCGGGGCGAAACAGCACGGTCAGGTTGCAGCGGTCGATGACGGTCCTGCCCAGCGCGCGCGCCCCGCGCACCAGGGTGCGGAAATGCGGATTCATCTCCGGCGCGCCGCCGGTCAGGTCCAGCGTATGCACGCCGGGAGCGTCGGCCAGCAGTTCGAGGATGCGCTCGACGGTGGCCGCCTGCATGATTTCGGTGCGCTTGGGACCGGCCTCGACGTGGCAGTGCTGGCAGGCCAGGTCGCACAGCTTGCCGACATTGACCTGCAGGATTTCCAGCGGCGTGCGCGGCAGCGCCAGGCCGTGCTCGCGCAGGGTGCGGGCAAACGACGGCGATGCGGGGGAAAGAACGGCGTTCACGATGAAAAGCCCTCGTGGGGGATGCGGTGCGGGATCCATCGGCGCATCATCGCGGACTCAACCCAGGTGCCAGGCGTGATAACGCGCCAGCCAGCCCAGCACCCGCGCGGGCGCATGGGCCTTTTTCCACTGGCCGGCGGCGTACTTGTTGGCCTCGGCCCAGGTCGGATAGGCGTGAATGGTGCCGAGGATCTTGTTCAAACCCAGGCCGTGGCGCATCGCCAGCACGAATTCGGCCAGCAACTCGCCGGCATGCTGGCCCACGATGGTGGCGCCGAGGATGCGGTCCTTGCCGGGCGGGGTGAGGATCTTCACGAAGCCGTGCGCCTGCGCCTCGGTGATCGCGCGGTCCAGGTCGTCCAGTTCGTAGCGGGTGACTTCGTAGGCGATGCCCTGCTCCTTCGCCTCGCGCTCGTTCAGGCCGACGCGGGCGACTTCCGGGTCGACGAAGGTCACCGCCGGGATCACCGTGTAATCCACCCGGAAGCGGCGGAACTGGCCGAACAGCGCGTTGACCGACGCGTACCAGGCCTGGTGCGCCGCCGCGTGGGTGAACTGGTACGGCCCGGCGACATCGCCGCAGGCATAGATGTTCGGATACAGCGTGGCCAGATAGGCATCGGTGTCGACCGTGCGCGCGGCGGGGATGCCCAGTTCCTCCAGCCCGAAGCCGCTGGTACGGGGCTGGCGCCCCACCGCGACCAGCAAGGCGTCGTACGGCAGGCGCACGCGCTGGCCCGCCGCCTCGCACCACAGCGCGCCGCCGTCGCCGCCCTGCTCCACCGCCACCGCGCGGTAGCCGGTACGCACGTCGACGCCGTCGTCGCCCAGGCGGGCGCGAACGAACGCCGACACCTCGTCATCCTCGCGCATCAGCAGGCGCGGGTGGCTCTGCACCAGGGTCACCCGCGTGCCCAGGCGTGCGAACGCCTGCGCCAGCTCGCAGCCGATCGGCCCACCGCCCAGCACCAGCAGGCGCCCGGGCTGCTCGCGCAGTTGCCACAGCGTGTCCGACGTGTAGTAGGTGGAGCCCTGCAGGCCCGGCAGCGGCGGAACGTGCGGTTCGGCGCCGCTGGCGATGATGATGGCCCGCGTGCTGATCGGGGTGCCGTCGACCTCCACCACCCACGGCGAGACGATCCGCGCGTTGCCATGGCGCACATCGACACCGAGTCCGGTGAAGCGTTCGGCCGAATCGTGCGGCGCCACCGTGTCGACCGCCTGTTGCACCTGTTCCATCACCGCCCGGAAATCGACGCGGACGTCGCCGGTGTGCACGCCCGCACGGGCGGCGTCGCGTGCCTGTGCCGCCAGACGTGCGCTGTGGATCAGCGCCTTCGATGGCACGCAGCCGGTGTTGAGGCAGTCGCCGCCCATCTGCTGTCTTTCGACGAGGGTGACCCTGGCGCGCACAGTGGCGGCGATGTACGCGCTGACCAGGCCGGCCGAGCCGGCGCCAATCACCACCAGGTTGCGATCGAAGCGCTTCGGCCTGGGCCAGCGCGCGTACACGCGCCGCGCCTTGACCCGCGCCAGCACCCCCCGCGCCAGCCATGGAAACAGGCCCAGCAGCACGAACGAGCCGATCATCCGCGGTGACAGGATGCCCGCCGGCGACTGCAGGCTGGCCAGCTGGGTGCCCGCATTGACGAACACCACCGTGGCCGCCAGCATGCCGACCTGGCTGACCCAGTAGAACGTGCGCAGCGGCAGCGTGGTCAGGCCCATCAGCAGGTTGACGACGAAGAACGGGATCACCGGCACCAGCCGCAGCGTGAACAGGTAGAACGCTCCCTCGCGCCGGATGCCCTCGTCGACCGCCGCCAGGCGTTGGCCAAAGCGCTGTTGCACGGTGTCGCGCAGCACGAAGCGGCTGGCCAGGAACGCCAACGCGGCGCCGATGCTGGAAGCGAACGACACCAGCACGCTGCCTTCGAGCAGGCCGAACACGGCGCCCGCGGCCAGGGTCATCGGCGTGGCCGCCGGCAGCGACAGCGCGGCGATCGCCACATAGGCCAGCAAGAAGCCGCTGGCCAGTATCCACGGATGCGCCTGCCGATAGCCGTCAAGCGCGTGCTGGCGGGCCTTGAGCGCGTCCAGCGTGAACTGATGCTGCCAGCCCAGCGCAAAGAACGCGACCACCGCGCCAAGCAGCCCGACGACGATCACCCAGCGGATGAGGATGGTGTTTGTCTTCATGCGCAAGAGGCTCTGGGAGATGCGAGGCAGGCTCAAGGACAGCGGCGCCGGCAACCGCGGACGCCGCCCGGAATGGCGCGGTCGGCTCAGGCCGCCGCGCTGGAACGACCGAGGCTGCCGAAGGTGGCACCGAGCACGGCACCCCAGATCAGGTGCAACACCAGCGTCATCACCGGCGCCATCATGCCCATCTTCATGCCGAACAGGCCGGCACCGGCCATCGGCATCGGGATCAGCATCATCAGCAGCCAGGCCAGCACGCCGAACACGATGCCCTTGACCAGCGGGCCACCGCCGGGGAGTGCCTTGTACAGCAGCGCGAAGCCAAAGCCCCACAACACGGTGCCGATCAGGAAGTGCAGCATCCAGCCCACGGCCGGATCGGCCGGCAGGCCCATCATGCCGTGGGCCATGCCGGTGAGCATCTGGATGACGTCGAGCCCGGGCATCACGCCCATCATCGACTTCATCAGCATCAGCACCGACAGCGCCACCGTGGCGACAAAGCCGCCGATCATGGCGCGCAGATAGATATTCATGGCGTACTCCTCATTCGAAAGGTGATCGTTGTGCAACGGATGCCCGACCCTGGCGACGGACCCGGCGGCGCAGGAGCCGATCAGTCCTTGAGATATTCCTGCACCATCTGCCGGCCGCGGTGGATGCGGCTTTTCACCGCCTCGCGGGTCAACAGCAGCTGCTCGGCGATCTCGCTGATCGAGAATTCCTCGAAATCGCGCAGGATGATCGCCTCGCGGTACTTCTCCGGCAGCGACTGGATCGCCGCGGCCAGGTCGCTTCTCAGCTCGAGGCGATCGACGTACACCATCACCGGCAGGTTTTCGGGCTCCATCGCCTTCTCGCCGTGCATCGCGCGCCAGAGCCGGTGGCATTCGCGGCGGACGATGGAGAACGTCCATGCCGGGAAGGACGCCGCCGTGCGCAAGGCGCCAATACGGCGGTAGATCAGCAGCAGCGACTCCTGCACCGCATCGTCCGGGTCGACGCTGCTGGAACACTGCTGCTGGGCGATGCGCTGCAGGCCCGGCCGGCATTCGACGAGCAAGCGCTGCACCGCCGCGATGTCGCCCAAACGGGCCGCTTCCAGGAGCTGGGGGTCGTGTCGCATGGTGTCCTCGTGCCACGGCTTCGTCGCCGCGTGCTGCGTCCGGGTTAAGTGTCCCCTGATAGAGGGGCCGACCGTCAAAAAGGATTCAAAAGGCCTGGCATCGACAAGACCGCCGCCTTATTCGGCCACGGTCAGCAGCGGGTTGCGCGCCCCCGCAGCGGGCCACCAGCGCGCCAGCAGCCGGTCGATCGACAACGCACCCGGCCCCCAGGCAACCACCGCCAGCAACATCATCGCCCATACCTTGTGGTCGTTGAAGTCGCTGCCGATCAGGCCGACCCAGAAACCGTGCGGCCACAGGTCGGGATACGAAACGACCGCCACGATGTTGTAGACGAACAGGAACGCCGCCGTCAGCCGGCCGCCCAGCCCCAGCAGCAGGAACCACGGCGTGATCAGCTCGATCCAGGTGCCCAGGAAGGCCGCCAGGTCGCCCGACATCAACGGCACGTGATACTCGTAGTTGAACAGATACGACGTGCCGGTGGGGTCGTCGAACTTCACCACGCCCGCCCGCCAGAACGCCAGCGCCACCCATACCCGGAACAGCAGCAGCACCACCGGCCCCAGCCCGGAGAATCCCCGCGCCAGCTGGCCGTAATACCCTTCGATACGGGACATCCACTTGCTCATGTCGAGCTCTCCTCGTTGATAAATGTTGTGACCAGGCCCTGCGCGAGCAGATCCCGCAGGCAGGCTTGCAGATCGAATCCGTGGTCCACCGCGGTCGCCGCCGCCCAGGCCGATGCCACACTGTAGCCTTCGGCCAGCCGCTCGATGCAACGGAACGTCGCCGGATCGGGCAAGGCCATCGCCACGTCGCCGCCGTCGCGCCACAGCAGCACCTGTTCGCCGCCGCCATCGATGCCGGGAGCGGCCGCCGATGGCGCCTGGCACCATTGCCACAGCGTCAGCACGGGGTAGTCGCTGCGCAGCAGGTGCAGGCTCGGGTGCAGCGCGACCCGCAAGCTGTCCGGTGCGACCGCGGCCGCCGCCGCGCGGCCCGCGGCATCGACGGGCGCCGCGTCGGCCGCCAGCGCGGTCAGCTGGCGCAGCCACTCCAGCCGCGCCACGTCCGCCAGATAGCCCAGGGCCCGCGCTTCCGGCATGGCTTCGATGAAGCCGGCCAAGGCGCCGCCGAAGTGCTGCAGGTTGCCGCTGGTTGACGGATGCGCCCGCCGGTAGCGTTCCGCCATGGCGTCGAAAAAATCGTCCCCGACCAGGGCCAGCACGGCGGGATAGCTTTCCCGCAACGCCGCCGTCAGGGTGTTGCCGACCGTGTGCCGATAAATGCGCAGGCGTGCCGCCGGCTCGAGCCCGGCGCCGTCGACCCAGGCCGCCACGGCGTCGCTGCGGCCCAGCACGGCATCGGCGAAGCCCTGCTGCAATTCATGCAATCGCGGCGCGGCAGGCATGCAGCCTCTCCTCGGCGCGGCCGGCTTCCGCCAGCAGCACTTCCAGTTCGGGAATGTCCTGGTCCCACTCGATCAGCGTGGGGGTGGGACCGCACAGTGCCAGCGCCGCCTCGTACAGCGACCAGACGTCCGCGGCCACCGGCCGGCTGTGGCTGTCGATCAGCAAGGGCACCGGCAGTCGATCCTTGCGGGTGAACCCGGCCAGGTGGATCTCCCGCACCGAACCGTGCGGCATCGCGCGCAGGTAGGCAAGCGGATCGAAACCGTGGTTGACGCTGCTGACGTAGACATTGTTCACGTCCAGCAGCAGGCCGCAGCCGCTGCGCCGCACCAGCTCGGCCACGAATGCCGACTCCGGCATCTCGGCGTGGCGAAAACCCAGGTAACTGGACACGTTCTCGACCAGGAACTCGCGGCCCAGCGCGTCCTGCACCTGCTGCACGCGCGACACCATCAGGTCCAGCGCCTCCTGCGTGCACGGCAGCGGCAGCAGGTCGTTCAGGTGCACGCCGCCGACCGCGCCCCAGCAGACATGGTCGGAAACCAGTGCCGGCTGGTAGCGGTCGACCAGCCGCCGCAGCGTGGCCAGGTGCCGCAGGTCGAGCCCGTCGGCCGAGCCCAGCGACAGCCCGACGCCATGCAGGCTCAGCGGATAGTCGGCGCGTATCCGCGCCAGCGCCGCATGCATCGCGCCGCCGTCGCCGAAATAGTTTTCACTGTGCACTTCGAACCACGGCACCGGCGGGCGCTCGCTCAGCACCCGCCCGATGTGCGGTGCGCGCAAGCCGATCCCGGCCGAAGCCGGGAGCGGTCGCGGCGCGAAGGGCAGCCGTTCGCCCATGGCGTCGATCAGCCCTTGG
>JAGWIC010000124.1 GCA_028866435.1 Lysobacteraceae bacterium
ACGACCAGGGGCCGCTGTTCGACAGCGCGCCCGAACCGACCGCCACGCAGCCGGTGACGCTGACCTTCCGCACCTTCAAGGGCGACATCACCAGCGCCAACATCAAGTACTACGACAGCGGCGACGGCCAGTTCCACTGGGTACCGATGAGCTGGTCGTCCAACGACCCCACCGGCACCTTCGACTACTGGAAGGGCACCATCCCGGCCAGTGCCTCGGAGAAGTACTACCGTTTCGAGATCCAGGACGGTACCGCCACCGCCTGGTACAACGCGGCGGGCATCAGCTCGACCGAGCCCTCCAGCGGCGATTTCTTCATCATCCCCGGTTTCAAGACCCCGGACTGGATGAAGAACGGCGTGATGTACCAGATCTTCCCCGACCGCTTCTTCAACGGCAACACCGCCAACGACGTCACCAGCGGCCAGTACACCTACAACGGCAACGCCACCCAGCAACACGCCTGGGGCAGCAGCGTGTTCGCCAGCAATGGCGGCGACAACAACCTGGTGTTCTTTGGCGGCGACCTGGCCGGCATCGACCAGAAGCTCGGCTACATCAAGCAGACGCTGGGTGCGGACATCATCTACCTCAACCCGATCTTCCATGCGCCGACCGTGCACAAGTACGACACCGAGGACTACAGCACGGTCGACCCGGCATTTGGCACCAACGCCTACCTGCAAACCCTGATCGCCGATATCCACAGCAGCAGCAACGGACCGCGGGGCTATCTGGTACTCGATGGCGTGTTCAATCACACCGGCGACACCAACCAGTGGTTCGACAAGTACAACTGGTGGAGCAGCAACGGCGCCTACGAGTCGCAGTCCAGCAACTGGTATGCCTACTACGATTTCCAGCAGTGGCCGGGCAGCTATTCCTCGTTCCTTGGCTTCAGCAGCCTGCCCAAGCTCGACTACGGCACCAGCGGCTCGGTAGTGCGCAATGCGATCTACGGCAGCAGCAACTCGGTGGTGAAGACCTACCTGAAGGCGCCCTACGGCATCGACGGCTGGCGCCTGGATGCGGCGCAATACATCGACGCCGGCGGCAACAACGGCAGCGATGCGACCAACCACCAGATCATGGCCGAGCTGCGCACGGCGGTGAAGTCGGTCAACCCCAACGCCGAGATCCTCGGCGAGTACTGGGGCAACGCCGGGCCGTGGACCACGGATGGGGCCGAGTGGGACAGTGCCATCAACTACGACGGTTTCATCCAGCCGGTGTCCGAGTGGATCACCGGGGAGGATTACAGCGGCAACGCGGCCTCGATCCCGGTCTCGCAATTCGACAGCTGGCTGCACGGCACCCGCGCCAACTACCCCACCGACGTGCAGCAGGCGATGAGCAACGCGCTGGGGACCCACGACGTGATGCGCTTCGGCACCCGTGCCGGCGGCGACATCTGGAAAACCTACCTGGGGCTGTTCTTCCAGATGACCTATGTCGGCACGCCCACGATCTACTACGGCGACGAGTACGGCATGCAGGGCGGCGCCGATCCGGACAACCGCCGCACCTTCGACTGGACCATGGGCAACCTGAACAACAGCGCGGTGGCCCTGACCCGCAAGCTGATCGCGATCCGCAACGCCTACCCCGCCTTGCGCACCGGCTCGTTCATGACCCTGCTGACCGACGACACCAACAAGCTGTATGCCTACGGCCGCTTCGATGCCAGCAACCGCATCGCGGTGGCGCTGAACAACGACTCGGTTGCGCACACGGTGACGCTACCCGTGTGGCAGCTGAGCATGACCAACGGCAGCACGGTCACCGACCTGGTTTCGGGCCAGCAGTACAGCGTGCAGAACGGCCAGGTCACGGTCACCGTCAACGGCCACTACGGCGCGATCCTGGCGCAGTAACCCCAGGACCAGTGGCGCGCCGGGCCGCCGCCCTGCCGCTTCAGGATCACCGGCGTGCGCGTTCGCCACGCCACCACCGACAGAGGACACGAGTCATGTTCGATCACGGTACGCCAGACCATCGCAACGCAACCCGCGGCGCCCGGACGGTGCTATGGCTGGCACTGTGCGCAACGCTGGCCGCCGGCTTGCTGCCGGTCGCGGCCAGCGCGGCCAGCAGCGACAACAACGTGGAGTGGAACGGCCTGTTCCACGACCAGGGGCCGCTGTTCGACAGCGCGCCCGAACCGACCGCCACGCAGCCGGTGACGCTGACCTTCCGCACCTTCAAGGGCGACATCACCAGCGCCAACATCAAGTACTACGACA
>JAGWIC010000092.1 GCA_028866435.1 Lysobacteraceae bacterium
CTCCGCCCATCCGATGCGACAACCCATGCCCATCCGCCGCCTGCTGACCCTGCTCGCCACGCTGCTCTTGAGCGCCTGCTTCCACGCCGGCAAGCCCACGCCGCCACCGCCCGTGGCACCGCCGCCGCCAGCGCCGATCAAGATCGGCCTGGCGCTCGGCGGCGGCGCGGCGAAGGGTTTCGCGCACATCGGCGTGATCAAGATGCTGGAGGCCAGCGGCATCCATCCCGCCGTGGTGGCCGGCACCAGCGCCGGCAGCGTGGTCGGGGCGCTGTACGCCAGCGGCATGGATGCGTTCCAGATGCAGCAGGTCGCGTTCGGCCTCGACGAGGCGAAGATCCGCGACGTGCGGCTGTTCTCCGGCGGCCTGGTGCGGGGCAAGGCGCTCGAGGACTACGTGAACCAGCTGGTGAACCAGCAGCCGATCGAGCGGCTGAAGCTGCCGTTCGCCGCGGTGGCCACCGAACTGGAAACCGGCCAGCGCACGGTGTTCGTGCGCGGCAATACCGGCCAGGCCGTGCGCGCCTCGTGCAGCGTGCCGGGGGTGTTCGAACCGGTGTCGATCGGCGGCAAACATTACGTGGACGGCGGCGTGGTCAGCCCGATCCCGGTGGATGCCGCACGCCAGCTCGGCGCGGATTTCGTGATCGCGGTGGACATCTCCGCCCGGCCCGATGGCGGCAATCCGCAAGGCATGCTGAACATCGTGGGCCAGTCGATCACCATCATGGGCCGGCAACTGGCCAGGCAGGAAATCGCCCGCGCCGACGTGGTGATCCGGCCCGACCTCAGCGGCATCGGCCCCACCGACTTCGAGCAGAAGAACCTGGCCATCCTCGCCGGCGAAAAGGCCGCGCTGGCGGCGATACCGGCGATCCGCGCCAAGCTCGCCGCGCGCGAGGGCGTCCGCGTCGCCACGCCCTGAGCGCGTCGGCGGGCTCCAACGCCCAGCGCCGAAAGCCCGCCGCAGGCCGGTTTCGCTTCGCACGATCAGGTGGCGTCGCCCTGCCTTCCCGCACTTGGCCGCTTCTGCCATGCGTTGTAGCGTCGCGGCTTTCCCATGCCGGAGCCGCGCCATGTTTTCCCGCCCGCACCTGCCGCTTTGCCTGCTGCTCGCCGCGACGCTGCTGGCGCCCGCGGCCTTCGCCGCCGCGGCCGCCGACACCAGCCCGGGGACGGGTTCGCACGTCACCCAGCTGCTCGCCCGGCACGACCAGGTCAAGCGCATCGGCGCCGTGGCGCTCTCGCCCGACGGCACGCGCCTGGCCTGGGTGCTGGAGGGCAAGCCGTCCACGATCGAGCTGGCCGACGCCGACGGCCGGCATGCGCACGCGCTGGACGTAGGCACAACGCTGGCCGCCTGCGGCAAGCGCGACATCGCCTGGGCACCCGACTCGCACGGGCTCGCCTTCATCGCCAACTGCAGCAAGGACCTCACCAACACCCAGGCGATGCACAACGACGTGTATCTCGCCGACGTCGCCGGCAAGGCCGCGCCGCGCGAGCTGGCCAGGCTCTCCGGCTACGCCCGTGCCCTGGCCTGGACCAGGGACGGCAAGGCGCTGGGCTTCCTCTACGTGCCCGGCGCCACGCGCCACGCCAGCGCCACCGCCGCCGGCAAGGCGCAGGTGGGCGTGATCGGCGAGGGCGACGTCGAACGGCAGCACGTGGCCAGCCTCGACGTGGCCAGCGGCGCCGTGCGCGCGCTGACGCCCGATGCGCTGTATGCCTACGAATTCGACTGGTCGCCGGACGGCACGCGCATCGCCTACACCGCCGCGCCACCGCCGGGCGACGACAACTGGTGGGTGGCCAAGCTCTACGTGCAGGACGCGCACGCGGGCGCCACGCCGCGCGTGGTGGTCGACCCGGCCAGCGGGCAGGGTTCGCTGCACGGCCTGCAGATGGCGCTGCCGCGCTGGTCGCCCGACGGTTCGCGGATCGCCTTCATCGGCGGCCTGATGAGCGACCAGGGCGCCACCGGCGGCGACCTCTACAGCGTGCCGGCCGCGGGTGGCGCGGTGAACGACCTCACTCCCGGCATCACGGTGACGCCGCAGTGGTTCGCCTGGACCTCCCCCGACGCGCTGCTGGTGAGCCAGAACGCCAGGGGCAAGGTGCAGCTCGCCGCGTACGCGGTAAACGGCAACCGCGCCAGCATGCGCGCGCCGTACTTCACCCTGCCGGCGACGATCGGCGCGGGCGGTGCCGTGCTCTCGGTGTCGCTGTCGGCCGACCACCGGAAGCTGGCCTTCCAGCAGAGCTCGTTCGAGCACGCGCCGGAAGTGCATGCCGGCGCGCTGGACCACACGCCGCCGCCCGCAGTCACCGCGCTCAACGCCGCGCTGAAGCCGGACTGGGGCAAGGCGGTGTCGGTGGAGTGGACCAACGAAGGCCGCCACGTGCAGGGCTGGCTGCTGTACCCGGCCCACTACGACCCGCACCGGACCTACCCGATGATCGTCAGCGTGCACGGCGGCCCGGCCTGGGGCGTGCTGTCGAGCTGGCCCGGCATGGGCGCGATGTACGCGGCCAGCGGCTACTTCCAGTTCATGCCCAACCCGCGCGGCAGCTTCGGCCAGGGCGAGGCCTTCGTGCAGGCCAACCGCAAGGATTTCGGCTACGGCGACCTGCGCGACATCCTCGCCGGCGTCGATGCGGTGGAGAAGATGGCGCCGGTGGACGACCACCGCCTCGGCCTCACCGGCTGGAGCTACGGCGGCTTCATGAGCATGTTCGCGCCCACCCAGACCCAGCGCTTCCGCGCCGCGGTCGCCGGTGCCGGCCTGTCCGACTGGCAGAGCTACTACGGCGAAAACCGCATCGACCAGTGGATGATCCCCTACTTCGGCGCCTCGCTGTACGACGACCCGGCCGCCTACGCGAAGAGCTCGGCGATCAACTTCGTCAAGCAGGCGAAGACCCCCACCCTGATCGTGGTGGGCGACCGCGACGAGGAATGCCCCGCGCCGCAGTCCTTCGAGTACTGGCACGCGCTCAAGACCCTGGGCGTGCCCACCCGGCTGGTGGTCTACCCCAACGAAGGCCATCACTTCGCCGATCCCAAGCACGTGCATGACGTGCTGCAGCGTTCGCTGGACTGGTTCGCGAAGTACCTGCCGGCGTCGAAGTAGCGGCACCGCGGCCGGCCTCCGGGCCATGCAGGAAGGCCGGCCAAGCCATGGATATCTATTCACCTTGATAGATACTCGAATTTCAAGTCACTGACTATGAAGTGGTTTGACTTGAAGTATCTATTCAAGTATCTATTCATGCATGATCAAGCCAGCCACCACGCCCGAGCGCCTGCTCGATGCCTTGCGCCGGCGCAAGCTCGCCAGCGCGCGCGAGCTTGGCGAGGCGCTGGGCGCCAGCCAGCCGAGCATCTCGCGTGCGCTGGCGGCGGCGGGTTCGCACGTGCTGCGCATCGGCCAGGCCCGCCGCAGTCGCTACGCCGCCGTGCGCGACGTGCGCGGCCTGGGCACGCACTGGCCGCTGTACCGCATCGACGAACAGGGCCGGCCGCATGAATTCGGCCGGCTGACCGCCCTGCACGGCAATGGCTGCCTGGTCGCTGCCGCGACGCCGCCCGACTGGCTGCAAGGCGAATTCACCGACGGCCTGTTCCCCGGCCTGCCGTGGTTCCTCGACGACCAGCGCCCACAGGGTTTCCTGGGTCGCCAGTTCGGCCAGCGCTGGGCGCGCGAACTGGGCCTGCCCGCCGACATCCTGCGCTGGAACGAGGACGCCGTGCTCGCCGCCCTGCTGCTGCACGGCGACGACGGCCCCGGGGATTTCGTGCTGGGCGACACCGCCCTGGAACGTGCGCTGCGCGCGGAACCGGAAGCCATTCCCGCCGCGGCGCGCGAACAGCGCTACGCCGGGCTGGCACAGGCGGCGCTCGCCGGCGAGCTGGCCGGCTCCTCGGCCGCCGGCGAGCAGCCCAAGTTCACCGCCTGCGTCGCCGATGCCGACGGCGGCCTGCGCCACGTCATCGTGAAATTCAGCGAGCCGGCGGACAGCCACGCCGGCGCACGCCGTTGGGCCGATCTGCTGGTCTGCGAACATCTCGCCGGCGGGCTGCTCGCCGAGCGCGGCCACGGCAGCGCGCGCACCGAACTGGTCTGGTCGCAGAACCGGCTGTGCCTGGAGGCCACCCGCTTCGACCGCATCGGCGCGCATGGCCGGCGCGGCTTCGTCACGCTGGCCGCGTGGAACGACGCCCATGACGGCGAACGCGACGACTGGGCCGCTGCGGCCGCCCGCATGCAACAAACCGGCTGGATCGACGCCGCGGCCGCGGAACACCTGCGGCTGCGCTGGTGGTTCGGCCGCCTGATCGGCAACACCGACATGCACTTCGGCAACCTCGGCTTCTTGCTCGGCAACGCCCTGCCGCTGGAAGCCGCGCCGAACTACGACATGCTGCCGATGCTCTACCGCCCCGCCGCCAACGGCGCCGTGGTGCCGCGTGCGTTCGAGCCACCGCCACCCACACCCGCTGCGTTGCCGTACTGGCGCCTGGCGGCGGCCTGGGCCGGGCTGTACTGGCAGCGCGTGGCGCAACATCCCGAGATCAGCGACGGGTTCCGCGGCATCGCCGACGCCAACCACGCTGCGCTCGGCCGCCTGCGCCAGCGCTTCGACACGGACGACGCCCGCGCATGAACCCGCCCTGTTCGACTTCGACGGTACCGTCACCACCCGCGAGACCTTCGGCAACTTCATCCGCCTTGCCGTGACGCCGCGGCGGCCTGCACCAGGCGCCTGTCATCGCCACGATGGCTGGCGTTATGATGCTGGCCGACGGCCCGTGGCCGTCATCTCCTCCTGGCGTTCGAGGCCCTTCATGCGCTGGTTGTTGCTGGTATCGACGGTTGCCGCCTACGGGCTGAGTTTCACCCGCCACTCCGCCGGCGCCATGGGCTGGTGGCTGCTGTTCGCCATCATCGGCAGCATCGCCACCGCACTGGCGTTCGCCCAGGCCCGCATCGCGAACGGCTCGCGCGGCGACAGCCTGTCGGAGTACGAGTTGAAGCGGCTGCGCGACGCCCACCCGGCGGCCAGCCAGGAGCAGGACCGGCACGCCCCCTGAGCGGCACGATCAGGCGGGCGCGGGCGGCTCCCGTCCGAGCTCGTCGAGCATGGCCTGGCGCATCACATATTTCTGCACCTTGCCGGTCACCGTCATCGGGAACTGGTCCACGAAGCGGACGTAGTGCGGCACCTTGAAATAGGCCAGTTGTTCGCGGCAGTGGTGCTGGATCTCCGCCTCGCTCGACACGCTGCCCTCGCGCAGGCGCACCCAGGCGCAGATCTGCTCGCCCAGCCGCGCATCGGGCACGCCGAATACCTGCACGTCCTGCACCTTGGGATGGCCGTACAGGAATTCCTCGATCTCGCGCGGATACACGTTCTCGCCACCGCGGATGATCATGTCCTTGAGCCGGCCGACGATGCGGCAGTAGCCGGCTTCGTCGAGCACCGCCAGGTCGCCGCTGTGCATCCAGCGCGCCGCGTCGATCACCTCGCGGGTACGCTCGTCGTCGTCCCAGTAACCGAGCATCACCGAATAGCCGCGGGTGCACAGTTCGCCCGGCGTGCCGCGCGGCACGACCCGGCCCTGTTCGTCGACCAGCTTCACCTCCAGCTGCGGATGGATCTGGCCGACGCTGTCGACCCGCCGTTCCAGCGGATCCTCCGGCACGGTCTGGAAGCTCACCGGGCTGGTCTCGGTCATGCCGTAGGCGATGGTGACCTCGTGCATGTGCATCTCGCCGACGACGCGCCGCATCACCTCGCTCGGGCACGGCGAGCCGGCCATGATGCCGGTGCGCAGGCTGCTCAGGTCGAAGCGGCGGAAGTCGGCGTGCTCCAGCTCGGCAATGAACATCGTCGGCACGCCGTGCAGGCCGGTGCAGCGCTCCTGCGCCACCGTTTCCAGCGTCGCCAGCGCGTCGAAACCCTCGCCCGGAATCACCATGCATGCGCCATGGGTGACGCAGGCGAGGTTGCCCAGCACCATGCCGAAACAGTGATAGAACGGCACCGGGATGCACAGCCGGTCGTGTTCGCTGAGGCGCATCGCCTGGCCGACGAAATAGCCGTTGTTGATGATGTTGTGGTGGGTCAGGGTGGCGCCCTTGGGCGCGCCGGTGGTGCCGGAGGTGAACTGGATATTCACCGGATCGTCAAAACCCAGTTGCGCTTCCACCGCGCGCAGCCGTTCCAGCCCCGCCGCATCGCCGAGCCGCAGCAGCTGCTGCCAGCTGCGCGTGCCGGCCGGCGCTTCGTCGTCGAGCAGGATCACCTCGCGCAAGGCCGGCAGCCGCGCCGCGTTCAGCGCGCCGGGCGTGCTTGCCGCCAGCTCGGGCAACAGCCCGGCCAGCATGTCCAGGTAATGCGAAGTCTTGAAGCGGCGCGAAAGCACCAGCGCGCGGCAACCGACCTTGTTCAGCGAGTACTCCAGCTCGTGCCCGCGATATGCCGGATTGATGTTCACCAGGATCAGGCCGGCCTTGGGCACCGCGAACTGCAGCACCACCCATTCGGCCCGGTTCGGCGCCCAGATGCCCACCCGCTCGCCGCGCTGCAGGCCTAGCGCGAGCAGGCCCGCGGCCGCCCTTTCGACCTCGGTGTGGAACTGGCGGTAACTCATGCGCACGTTCTGCGACCGCACCACCAGGGCGGGCCGATCGGCATGGACGGCCGCGATGCGGTCGATCAGCGAGCCGACGGTGTCGCCCAGCAGCGGCCGGGCGCTAGCGCCATGGACATAGCTTGCCTGCATCGTCATCGACACACTCCCGCGATCACCCTCGCCAGCCAGCGGCCAGCATAGCGGCTGCGCCATCGGCAGCACGACCGCGGGCGGCCAGCAGGGCGAGGCCAGCTGCCGGCGTGCCGGCAACTGGCTCGATCGGCATCAGAAGTGGTACAGCGCGCTCAACATCACCTGGTTGCCGTCGGTGGACAGGCGGTTGCTGCCGTTGGTGGTCGAATCCACCGTGCCATACATCCACTCCAGGCCCAGCTCGTAGGCGCCCGCGGCATATTGCAGGTTCACCGCGGTCTGGCGGCTGCGCAACAGGCCGGACGCGCCATGACCCATCCACGCCACCACGTCGCTGGTGTTGGGCTTGACGTAGCCATAGAACGCATTGGCGCTCCAGTTCTTGTCGAAGCTGTAGCCCGCCTGCGCGAAACCGCCGGTCTCGCCGATGTCGCCGAACTGCAGCAGGCCGCCGAACAGGTCGCCGAGACCATTGCCGGTGTAGACGTTGCCGCGGAACAGCCACGGCCCCGGATGCCAACTGCCGCCGATTTCGAAGGCTTCGCTGGTGATGGTGCTGGCGATCGGCGTCGGCGCGGTGCCGCCTACGCCGGCGAGGTTGATCTGCGCGTAGTGGGCCACCGCGTAGCCGCTGAGGTCGCCGTCTTCCACATGCAGGCGCGCCTCGACCTGTGGCCGGAAGCCGGCGTTGGCCGCGGTCTGGTAGTTGACGTTGTTGCCCGGGCCGTCCCACGAGCCGCTGAACGCGCCCATGTCCAGACGCCATTGCGCGCCGGTCGAACCCTTGTTGAGATCCTGCGACCAGACCACGCCGGGGAAGCGCCAGCCGACCATGCCGACGCCCAGACCCAGCGGGAAGGCGATGTGGCCGAGCGAGTTGGGCACGTTGTCCAGCGGGAACATCAGATCCCACTGCTGGCCGATCTTGACCGTGCTGCCGCTGCCGGGATTGGTCAGCACCATATAGGCCTGGCGCAGCCGGGGAAGCGGTTGCTGCTGGCTGAATGCCCCGGTGCCGTTGTAGCCGCCGAAGAAGTCCATCTCGATGTGCCCGCCGCCGGACCAGTTGTCGGTGAACTTGGCGCCGCTGAAGTCGAACCAGAACCGCGTGCTGCGCACGTCGACGCCACTGAGCGAACCGGAGGGCGCGCCCGCCACCGGGAATTCCGCATTCTGGCCATTGCCGAAGACGAAACTGCGGTCCTGGCTGAAGGCGGTCGCGCTGATGAAGCCGTTCATGGACACCTTGATGCCCGGGGCGCTGCTGAAGGTCGGTGCCGCGACCTTCGGCGCGGGCGCCGCCGCGACGGCGGCGGCCTGGGTCTGCTCGCCCTCGAGCTTTTTCAGGCTGTCGCGCAGCTGCTGCAGATCCTGCTGCTGCTGATTGAGTTGCTGCTGCTGTTTCTCCACCAGCACCTTGAGTGCGTTGACCTGGTCCTGCTGGTTGCCCGACTGGGCCAGCACCGGGCCGGCCAGGGTCAGCCCCATCGCCAGGGCCAATGCGGTGAACAACGAATTGCGCTTCATGTAAGTCTCTCCGGGAAATGTTGGGTCGCCCACGCCGGCTTCCTCGGCACCGGGCGAAGCGCGGTACGCGCAGGCCCGGTGCGGCAGAAGTCAGCCTGCGCGCGGGGCACCGATCGGCAGCACCGTGCGTTGATGGGTATCGTTGATCACCTCGGCCGCCGACAGGTAGAACGCCAGCGCGGCGGTGATCAGGCCACCGTAGCCACCGGCGACATGCAGGGCCGACATGCCGGTCCATTCACCGGCCGCGAGCAGGAAGAAGGTGATCCACAGCACCAGGAAAACCAGGCGCAAGACGAACGCCGCCTTGAACGTGGCGATCCACATGTAGAAGGTGAACACGCCCCACAGGAACAGGTACCAGCCGACGAAACCGGCCGGCACCTTGTCGTGCAGGAACAGCACGAACAGCGAGAACGACCACCAGAACGCGCCGTAACTGATGAAGGCGGTCGAGCCGAACGTGTTTCCGCGCGGCAACTCCATCACGCCGGCAATGATTTGCGCGGTACCGCCGTAGGCCAGTGCCACGGCCAGCACCATGTTCATCGCGTCGCCGGTGAACCAGCCCGCGTTGATCATGCTCAACAGCCATGTCGTCAGTGCAAAGCCGGCCAGGCCAAGTGGTGCCGGGTTGGAGAATATTGCAGGTGCTTTCTCGCTGCTCATCGGTGATATCCCCTTGGGTAACGATCGGAATGAAACACGCCGGCCCCGACTGCGCCGGGCCGGGATGCAACCGTGCGGATGCGCCGCGGCTGTGCCCCACCAGAGCATGCGGACGCTGTCATGGGTCGCGCCATTCACCATTGGTCTAAGTTCGACCAAAGTCGAGCTTGCGGACCGCCCGTTCCGTTGTGCCCCGCCGCTACACTCGGGACGCACCCGCCATCGCGGGCTCCCCCCGCATTTCCAGCGTCGGACCACAGCCACAGGAGGCATGCCATGTCGAAGCTTTACCCGGTCAAGCCAGAGTTCGCAGCAAAAGCTCGCGTTGACCACGACGACTACGTGAAGCTTTATGCGGCCTCCGTCGCTGATCCCGATGCGTTCTGGGGGAAGGTCGCGCAGCGGCTGGACTGGGTCCGGCCACCCACCCGGATCAAGGATGTCTCGTTCGACCAGAGCGACCTGCATATCCGCTGGTACGAAGACGGCCAGCTCAACGTCAGCGCCAACTGCCTGGATCGCCAGCTGGCCACCCGCGGCGACAAGACCGCCATCATCTTCGAGGGCGACGACCCGAACGATACGCGGCGGATCAGCTATCGCGAGCTGCACGCCGAGGTATGCAAGTTCGCCAACACGCTGAAGCATCTGGGCGTGGGCAAGGGCGACCGCGTGGCGATCTATCTGCCGATGATTCCGGAGGCGGCGGTGGCGATGCTGGCCTGCGCCCGGCTCGGTGCGGTCCACTCCGTGGTGTTCGGCGGCTTTTCGCCGGATTCGCTGGCCGGCCGCATCGCGGACTCCACCGCGAAAGTGGTGATCACCGCGGACGAGGGCGTGCGTGCCGGCAAGCACATTCCGTTGAAGGTGAACGTCGACGCCGCGCTCGAGCGTCCCGGCACCAACAGCGTGGAAACCGTCATCGTCGTGCGCCGCACCGGCGGCGCGGTGCCGATGCAGTCGCCACGCGACCGCTGGTACCACGTGCTGATGGAAGGCCAGTCGGCGGACTGCCCGCCGACGCCGGTCGATGCCGAGCATCCGCTGTTCATCCTCTACACCTCGGGCTCCACCGGCAAGCCGAAGGGCGTGCTGCACACCACCGGCGGCTACCTGGTGTACGCCAGCTACACCCATGAACTGGTGTTCGACCTGCGCGAGGACGACGTCTACTGGTGCACCGCCGACGTCGGCTGGGTCACCGGGCACAGCTACGTGGTGTACGGCCCGCTGGCCAATGGCGCGACCACCGTGATGTTCGAGGGCGTGCCCAATTACCCGAATGTCAGCCGCTTCTGGCAGGTGATCGACAAGCACAAGGTGAGCCTGTTCTACACCGCGCCGACCGCCATCCGTGCCCTGATGCGCGACGGCGAGGCGCCGGTGAAGGCATGCTCGCGCGCCTCGCTGCGCCTGCTCGGCTCGGTCGGCGAACCGATCAACCCCGAGGCATGGGAGTGGTACTACCGGGTCGTCGGCGACGAGCGCTGCCCGGTGGTCGATACCTGGTGGCAGACCGAGACCGGCGGCATCCTGATCACGCCGCTGCCCGGCGCGATCGCGACCAAGCCGGGCTCGGCCACGCTGCCGTTCTTCGGTGTCAAGCCGGCCATCGTCGATGCCGACGGCAACGTGAAGGAGGGCGCGACGGAAGGCAACCTGTTGATCTCCGATTCCTGGCCCGGCCAGATGCGCACGATCTACGGTGACCACCAGCGCTTCATCGACACCTATTTCAGCGCCTATCCCGGCAACTACTTCACCGGCGATGGCGTGCGCCGCGACGAGGATGGTTATTACTGGATCACCGGCCGCGTCGACGACGTCATCAACGTCAGCGGCCACCGCCTCGGCACCGCCGAGGTGGAGAGCGCGCTGGTCTCGCATCCGAAGGTGGCCGAGGCGGCGGTGGTGGGCTGCCCGCACGACATCAAGGGGCAGGGCATCTACGCCTACGTCACCCTGATCGCCGGCGAGACCGGTACCGACGAGCTGCGCAAGGAGTTGATCGCCTGGGTGCGCAAGGAGATCGGGCCGATCGCCACGCCGGACTACCTGCAATGGGCGCCGGGCCTGCCGAAGACCCGCTCGGGCAAGATCATGCGCCGCATCCTGCGCAAGATCGGCGAGAACCAGCCCGACCAGCTGGGCGACATCACCACCCTGGCCGATCCCAACGTGGTGAAGAGCCTGGTCGACGAGCGGCTCATAAAATAGGGAGAATGCGGGAGCGCACCTTGTGCGCGATGCTCTTTACTGCGCCACCT
>JAGWIC010000093.1 GCA_028866435.1 Lysobacteraceae bacterium
CGTGCCCTAGCTGGACCCTTGTCTCGAACCAGGCCCGCCGGGTCGACGCGCTGGCGGCGGTGGGCGCGCAGGCCTGCCTGGCGCCGGCCGACGACGCGGGCCCGGTCCGCTATATCGGCCTGCCCTGATTCACACCGGCAGCGCCGTGGTCTTCTTCACCGTGCGCAGGGCCAGCGTGGATTGCACCCGCACCACGCCGGGGAGCTGGGTGAGGATGTCGGTGTGGATGCGCTCGAAGTCGGCGGAGTTGGCGTAGGCCACGCGCACCATGTAGTCGGCGGCGCCGGCCAGCAGGCAGCATTCGGTGACTTCCGGGTGGCGCTGGATCTCGGCTTCGAAGGCGTCGAGCGCGGCGCGGCCCTGCTGGTCCAGGGTGACCAGCACGAAGGCGGTGCCGGCCAGGCCGGCGGCCTTCTCGTCGAGCAACATCACGTAGCGCGAGATCAGGCCGCGCTCCTCCAGCAGCTTGACCCGGCGCAGGCAGGCCGAGGGCGACAGGTTGATCTGCTGGGCGAGGTCGATGTTGGTCAGGCGGCCGTCCTGCTGCAGCAGCTTGAGGATGCTGCGATCGCGCTCATCGAGGGCCGGATCGGCACGAAGCATAAAATTCCAGTAGCAAGGGGATAAAGTCGTGGAAAATTCTACATAACCCGCGCAACAGCCATCAAATGGGCGAGAAATTGCTCAGGTCACCGATCATACTGCTGCCTCGGCGGCGCGCAGCTGCCGATCCCGCCTTCCTCCGACTTCAGAGAGAGATCCAGCCATGCGTATCGGTGTGCCGAAAGAAATAAAGAACCACGAGTATCGCGTGGGCCTGGTCCCCTCCTCCGTGCAGGAACTGGTGCACCACGGCCACCAGGTGCTGGTGCAGAGCGGTGCCGGCCTGGGTGCCGGCATCACCGACGCCGACTACACCGCCGCCGGCGCCACCATCGCCGCCGATGCGGACCGGGTGTTCGCCGAGGCCGAGATGATCGTGAAGGTGAAGGAGCCGCTGGCGGTGGAGCGCAAAAAGCTCCGCAAGGGCCAGATCCTGTTCACCTACCTGCACCTGGCGCCCGATCCGGAGCAGACCCGCGACCTGATCGACTCCGGCGCGGTGTGCATCGCGTACGAGACGGTGACCGCCGCCAACGGCTCGCTGCCGCTGCTGACCCCGATGTCCGAGGTTGCCGGCCGGCTGGCGCCGCAGGTGGGCGCGCACGCCCTGGAGAAGGCGCAGGGTGGTCGCGGTGTGCTGCTCGGTGGCGTGCCCGGCGTGCCGGGGGCGGACGTGGTGATCCTGGGCGGCGGCGTGTCCGGCACCCATGCGGCGACGATCGCCGTGGGCATGGGCGCCAAGGTGACCGTGGTCGACCGTTCGGCCGACGCGCTCAAGCGGCTGGCCGCGCAGTTCGGCACCTCGATCTCCACCGTGTTCTCCACCCGTGCCGCGATCGAGGAGCTGGTGCGTCGCGCGGACCTGCTGATCGGCACCGTGCTGGTGCCTGGCGCCGCCGCGCCGAAGCTGGTGACGCGCGAGATGGTGCGCAGCATGAAGCCGGGCTCGGTGATCGTGGACGTGGCGATCGACCAGGGCGGCTGCGTGGAAACCTCGCACGCCACCACCCACTCCGAGCCGACCTACGTGGTGGACGAGGTGGTGCATTACTGCGTCGCCAACATGCCGGGCGCGGTGGCCCGCACCTCCACCTTCGCGCTCAACAGCGTGACCCTGCCGTTCACCCTGGCGCTGGCCAACCACGGCTGGAAGAAGGCGCTGCAGCAGGACGTGCACCTGCGCAACGGCCTCAACGTGTCCGAGGGCCAGGTGACCTGCGAGCCGGTCGCGCTTGCGCTCGGCCTGCCCTACGTCAAGGCCGAGACCGCGCTCGGCATGTAGTTTTCGCGCGCCTTGCCTCCCCGCGGCGACCCGCCCGCGGGGAGGCCGGCGTTCGCCGCCGGCTCCGGCCCTGCCCAGGTCGCGGTGCATCGGTCGCTGGCGTGGTCGATGCGTACTGCATTAGGCTGGGCGCTGTTTGAACCCCCTTTTCGCGCAAGCCACCCCCATGTCTGCCTTTCCCTACCGGCTCAACCTGCGTCCGGCCCGCTGCGCCCGTGTTGCTCGGGACGCCTGCCGGTGAACGACGCCAAACCGCCCAAGGGCGACGGCGCGGGGAAATCGCGCCGGCGCATGCAGATGGCCGACCTGGCCAAGCTGGCCGGGGTGGCGCCATCCACGGTGTCGCGGGCGCTGGCCGACAGCGAGCTGGTCAGCCTGGAGACGCGCGAGCGGATCCAGACCCTGGCGCGGCAGTTCAACTACACCATCAACCGCGCGGCCACCCGCCTGCGTTCGGGCATCAACCGCACGATCGGCGTGGTGGTGCCCTATGAACAGGCGAGCCGGCAGAGTTTCGCCGACCCTTTCCTGCACGGCATGATCGGCAGCCTGGCCGATGCGCTGACCCAGCGCGACTACGAAATGCTGCTGGTGCGCATCGACGCCGAGAAGCTCGATGCCGCCAGCGCGCTGATCGACGCGGGCCGCGCCGCCGGCGTGATCCTGATCGGCCAGTGGCGCCATCACGACCAGCTCAATGCGATGGCCGAGCGCGGCCTGCCGCTGGTGGTCTGGGGGGCGCAGCTGCCCGGGCAGCGCTACTGCACGGTGGGCAGCGACAACCGGCGCGGCGGCCAATTGGCGGCACAGCACCTGCTGGCCGAGGGTCGCCGGCGCATCGGCTTCCTCGGCGATGTCGGCCTGCCCGAGGTGGCCGAGCGCTACCGCGGCTTTGCCGAGGTGCTGAAGGCCCACCAGGTGGCCTTGCCGGATCGGCGCCACGCCAGCGCGCCGTTCCTGGCCGGCGCCGGACGCATGGCCATGCAGGCCCTGCTGGAAGTGGAGCCGGAGCTGGATGCGGTGTTCGCCAGCGGCGACCTGCTGGCGATGGCGGCGATCGGCGCCCTGCGCGAAAGCGGCCGCCGCGTGCCCGAGGACGTGGCGGTGGTGGGATACGACGATGTCGAACTGGCCGCCCATTTCAGCCCGCACCTGACCACCGTGCGCCAGCCCATCCACGAAGGCGGCACCACCCTGGTCGAGGCGCTGCTGCAGATGATCGAGCACGGCGAAGTCATGCCGTCGATCCAGCTGGAGACGCAATTGATCGTGCGCCAGAGCAGCCATCGCGGCGAAATCGCCTGACGCGCTGCAGCATAAACCGCCGACTGCCCTTCCGCGGATCGCCAGCAGGGCGATCCAAGCAAGATTGATGCAATCGTTGTCATTACGGGCCGCACGGGCCAGTTTTTGGAGTTATCCTCGGAAAAATACCGATTATTAATTTTATGTTGCAGCGCGAATTGCAATCGATTGCAAAGATTCCCATGATGATCCCAGGCCACCCACCGGGGTGACCAGCACCGGCGCCGTCGATACCACCAGGGTCGCCGCGCCAGGTTCGCCATCCATACCGTCTGGGGAGATTTCATGAACATTCACGCTATGCGCAAACCAGCGCTGGTCATCGCCGTCGCGCTGGCGTTGCTGCCTGCCGCCGCCGCCGCACAATCCACCACCGCAGGCGCGGCCGCGCCGCCAGCGGCCGCGAAGAAGGGCCCGGACAAGGCGGTCAATCTGAACGCCACCGTGGTCACCGCCTCGCCGGGCGCGCTGAGCAAGATGAGCTCGAGCATCTCGGTCAGCTCGCTCGAGGCCGACCAGATCCAGAACAGCGGCCTGCAGAACGCCGCCGACATCCTGCGCGACGTTCCAGGCATCCGTGCCGAGTCCTCCGGCGGCGACGGCAACGCGAACATCTCCGTGCGCGGCCTGCCGGTGGCCTCCGGCGGCGGCAAGTTCGTGCAGTTCCAGGTCGACGGCATGCCGGTGCTGGAATTCGGCGATATCGCGTTCGCCACGCCCGACACCTTCCTGCGCCCCGATTTCAACATCGACCATGTCGAAGTGGTGCGCGGCGGCTCCTCGTCGGTGTTCGCCAGCAACGCGCCCGGCGCGGTGATCAACTTCATCACCAAGACCGGCGAGACGCAGGAAGGCGACATCGGCGTCACCACCGGCCTGAACTACGACAGCCAGCGGCTGGACTTCGACTACGGCCAGCCGATTTCCGCCACCACCCGCTTCCATGTCGGCGGCTACCTGCGCGACGGCACCGGCCCGAAGGACGTCGGCTACAACGCCCAGAAGGGCGGCCAGCTGATGGGCAACCTGACCCACGACATCGAGGGCGGCTTCCTGCGCGCCAGCTTCCAGCTGCTGGACGACAAGTCCCCGGCGTACCTGCCGGTGCCGATCTCGATCACCGGCAGCAACAGCAACCCCAGCGTGAACTCGCTGCCGGGTTTCAGCGCGCAGAGCGGCGCGTTGCAGTCGCCGTACTTCCTGCGCGACCTGGCGGTCGACGCGAACGGCAACCGGGTGGTCACCAATATCGCCGACGGCTACCACTCCAAGGTGGCCGCCTTCGGCGGCGAGGGCAAGTTCAGCCTCGGCGATGGCTGGGACCTGCACGAACAGTTCCGGGTGGCGAAGAATTCCGGCGACTTCGTCGGGCAGTACCCGGCCGAGGTCAACACCGCGTCGGCCCTGGCCAACGAGATCGGCGGTGCCGGCGCCACGCTGCGCTACGCCAGCGGCCCCCTGGCCGGCCAGACGGCGGACCCGGCGACGGTCGGCGGCAACGGCCTGGCCACGCGCGTCCACCTGTTCAACGTCAGCCTGCCGGACATGGGCAACGCGACCAACAACCTGACCCTGAAGCGCGCGTTCGATACCGCCAACGGCCCGCTGGACCTGCTGCTGGGCTACTACCACTCGAACCAGACCATCAAGCAGGACTGGCACTGGAACAGCTACCTGGAAACCGTCCAGGGCAGCAAGGCCAGCCTGCTCGACGTCTACAACGCGGCCGGTCAGCCAGTCACCCAGAACGGCCTGGCGGCCTACGGCACGCCCTACTGGGGCAATTGCTGCGTCCGCTCGTACGACGCCACCTACCGGATGGACGCCCCGTTCGTCTCGCTCTCCTGGCAGCCCGGCAACTGGCAGCTGGACGGCGGCCTGCGCTATGACCGCATGCAGGCCAGCGGCACCTACGCCGGCTCCACCGGTACCGCGCCGATCGATGTGAACGGCGATGGCGTGCTGCAGACACCGGAGCTGACCGTGCCGGTGGTCAACAACAACAAGGTGATGCCGATCGACTACACCAAGCATCACCTCGAGTACTCGTTTGGCGCCAACTACCTGGTCGATACCGATCTGGCCCTGTTTGGCCGGGTCAGCCGCGGCGCGCGCTTCAATGCCGACCGCCTGCTGTTCGGCGGCGGCCTACTGGCCACCGGCGACGCGCCGCAGGGCGTCGCGGTCAACGTGGTGCAGCAGTACGAAACCGGCGTGAAGTGGAGCACCCGCCACACCAGCCTGTTCGTCACCGGGTTCTATGCCACCACCCAGGAGCAGAACCAGGACGTCACCTCGCAGACGCAGTCGCTGATCAGCCGCAACTACAAGTCCAAGGGCCTGGAAGTCGAGGGCTCGGTCGACTACAGCAACTTCAGCGTGCGCGGCGGCGCCACCTACACCGACTCCAAGATCACCAAGGATGCGATCACCCCGGCGGACGTGGGTAACATGCCGCAACGCCAGGCGAAGTTCGTGTGGCAGCTCAGCCCCAGCTACCGCTTCGGCCCGGTGACCGTCGGCGCCACCGTCATCGGCACCACCAAGTCCTATGCCAGCAACCCGAACGGCCTGGTCATGCCCGGCTACACCCAGGTCAATGCGTTCGCGCTCTACGACATCAACGATCGCATGTCGGTGTCGCTGCACGCGGACAACCTGTTCAACACCATCGGCCTGACCGAGATCGACCAGAGCCCCGGCGCGGTGCAGGCCAACGGCCTCAACACCGCGCGCTCGATCCTCGGCCGCACCATCTACGCCAGCTGGAAGTACTCGTTGTGAATGAAGGCGTGAGCGCTCCCCTCGCGCTCGACGCCGATTCGATGGAAGCGCGGCAGCAGTTTCTCGCGATGCTGCCGCGCGACCAGCATGCTCTTGCCGACCAGCGCCTGGCGCTGGCCGGCAACGACCTGATCGATGCGTTGACTGCCCTGTACGGCCATACGGAAGGCTTTTCGTCGTGGCTGTCGACCTTGTTTGCCCAACTCGGACGGCAAGCGTCGCTGCGCCCGGCCGAGCTGGTGGCGCTGGATATGGAGCGCGAGAAGCAGCCGGACTGGTTCGTGCGCCAGCGTATGCTCGGCTATTCGGCCTACGTGGACCGCTTCGGCGGCGACCTGCGCGGCGTCGCCGGCCGGATCGGACACCTGCAGGCACTGGGGGTCGACTATCTGCACCTGTTGCCGTTTCTGCGCGCGCGCAGCGGCGACAGCGACGGCGGCTTTGCCGTCGCCAGTTTCGAGGAAGTGGAGCCGGCGCTCGGCAGCATGGACGACCTGCAGGCGCTGGCGCGCGCGCTGCGCACGGCCGGCATCAGCCTGTGCTCGGACCTGGTGCTGAACCACGTCGCCGACGAGCATGCGTGGGCGCGGGCGGCGATCGCTGGCGACCCGGCGATGCGCGCGTTCTTCCACGTGTTCCCCGACCGCACCCTGCCCGACGCCTACGAGAGCACGGTCGGCCAGGTGTTTCCGCAGACCGCGCCGGGCAACTTCACCCGGGTGCCCGGCCTGGGCTGGACCTGGACCACGTTCTACCCCTATCAATGGGACCTCAATTACGCGCACCCGCCGGTGTTCGCGGCGATGGCGACGGCCCTGCTGGGCCTGGCCAACCGCGGCGTCGAGGTGTTCCGGCTCGATTCGGCGCCGTTCCTGTGGAAGCGCCTCGGCACGGCCTGCGTCAACGAGCCGGAAGTGCACCTGTTGCTCGCCGCGCTGCGCGCATGCACGCGGCTGGTGGCGCCGGGGGTGTTGCTGAAGGCCGAGGCGATCATGCCCACCACCGAGGTGACCCGTTACTTCGGACGCGGCGCGCTGAGCGGCCGCGAGTGCCATCTCGCCTACCACACCGGCCTGATGGCCGCGGCCTGGGCCGGCCTGGCCGAAGGCAGCGCGCAGCTGCCGCAGCAGGTCATCGCCGACACGCCGGCGAACCCGCCGTGCACCGGCTGGATCACCTACGTGCGCTGCCACGACGACATCGTCTGGAACGTGCTGCGCGAGCAGGTCGAGTCGAGCGGCTCGGTTTTCCGCGAACGCATCGGCGCGGCGGCGGACTTCCTCGAGGGCCGCACGCCCGGCAGCTTCGCCCGCGGCGCCGCGTTCCAGAGCAGCGGCCCCGGCGCCGCCGTGCACGGCAGCAACGGCATGACCGCCTCCCTCGTCGGCCTGCCCGACGACCCGCTGGCCACGCCCGATCCGGCCGCCTTGCGCCGCTTCGCGCTGCTGCATGCGCTGGCGCTGTGGGTCGGCGCCGTGCCGCTGCTGTACATGGGCGACGAGCTGGGCCAGGCCAACAACGCGGCCAGCGCGGATGCCGGCCTGATCGCCTGGGACGGCCGCTGGCTGCAGCGCCCGGCGCTTTCATTGGCGGCACTGGAGGCGCTGGCCGCCGGCAAGGGCGTGCCCGCGGCGACCTTCGCCACGCTGCGCGCGCTGACGGCGGCGCGGCGCGACCCGCGCTGGCCGGCCGGGCACGGCGCCGGCGTGGTCGAGCAGCCGGGCAAAACCCTGCTGGTCTTGCACCGCGGCGACGACGCCCGCGCGGTGTTCCATTTCGGCGAGGCGCCGCTCGACCTCGACCTGGAGGCACTGGGCATGGGCCACGGCTGGAGCGACGCCTGGGCCAGCGGCGCGCCCGCCGCCGCCGCGGATGACAACACCCGCCGGCTGGCACCGTGGGGCGCGCTGTGGCGGATGCGCGACTGATGGCCGGACAGGTTCCGCCGCTGATCTTTGGCGAGGCGCTGGTCGACGCCTTCCCGAACGCGCTGATTCCCGGCGGCGCACCGTTCAACGTGGCCTGCCACCTGGCCGCGCTGGGCCTGCAGCCGCTGCTGCTCAGCCGCATCGGTGCCGACGCCGGCGGGGCGCGGCTGCGCGCGGCGGCCACGCGCTGCGGCCTGCGCCTGGACGGCATCCAGCACGAGGACGTGCTGGGTACCGCGCGCGTGCTGGTGCACGAGCGCGCCGACGGTCACGCGTTCGAGATTCCCGCAGACCTGGCCTTCGACCACATCGAGGCGGCCGGCGCGCTGGCCGCCGTCGACGCAGCCCTGGCGGCGACGCCCGCGGGCTGGCTCTACCACGGCACGCTGGCACTGCGCAGCGAGGTCTCGCGCGCGGCGCTCGCGGCGGTTCGCGGCAGCCGCCCGTTCCGCGTGTTCGTCGACCTGAACTGGCGCGAGGCCGGTCCCACGCCGGCGCAGATCCTGTCGTTGCTGCACGACATCGAGGTGCTCAAGCTGAGCGAAGCGGAGCTGAGCCTGCTGCTCGGCTGGCTGCAGCTTCCCGCGCCGTCCGAGGCAAGGCCGGAGGTCGGCGCCGGCCATCCGTCGCTGGCCGCGCTGGCCGAACGCACCGGCGCGCGCTGGATCCTGGTGACCCACGGCGGCGACGGCGCCGCGCTGTGGAGCGCGGATGGCCAGTGCCGCGCCAGCGTGGCCGCACCGGTGGCGTCGTGCCTGGTCGACACCGTCGGCGCCGGCGACGCCTTCAGCGCGCGCATGCTGGCGGCGCTGCTGCGCGGGCAGCCCGCCGGGCAGGCGCTGGCCGCGGCGGTGGCGTTCGCCAGCGCCAGCGTCGGCTGGCGCGGCGCGGTGCCGGAAGACCTCAGCGTTTACGATGGGCTGTTGCCCCCGGCGGCGGCGCCGCCTTCTCCCCACCCGAGTGCTGCCCCATGACACCGCGCAAGCCACGGATGAGTTTCTGGCAGATCCTCAACATGAATGTCGGCTTCTTCGGCATCCAGTTCAGCTTCGGCCTGCAGCAGAGCAACATGAGCCCGATCTACAAGTATCTAGGCGCGCACGACGCCAACCTGCCCTACCTGTGGCTGGCCGGCCCGATCACCGGCCTGCTGGTGCAGCCGCTGATCGGCGCGATGAGCGACCGCACCGACAGCCGCTGGGGCCGGCGCACGCCGTATTTCCTGATCGGCGCGCTGATCTGCAGCCTGTGCCTGCTGGCGATGCCGTTCAGCCCGGCGCTGTGGGTGGCGGCCAGCCTGCTGTGGATCCTGGACGCCGCCAACAACGTGACGATGGAGCCCTACCGCGCCTTCGTCAGCGACCGCCTCGACCATGCGCAACACGCGGTCGGCTTTCTCACCCAGAGCGCGTTCACCGGGCTGTCGCAGACCCTGGCCTACCTGACCCCGTCGCTGCTGGTGGTGTTCGGCATGAGCATGGCCTCGACCAATGCCCACGGCATCCCCTACGCGGTGGTCACCGCCTTCGTGATCGGCGCGATCTTTTCGCTGGTGTCGATCGGCTGGTCGGTGTGGACGACGCCGGAGCTGCCCTTGTCGGAGGCCGAACGAGCGCGCATGCGCGCTGTCCCCCGTTCGGTCTCCGCCACCCTGCGCGAGATCCTCGCCGCGCTGCGCGAGATGCCCGGCACCATGCGCCAGCTGGCGGTGATGATGCTGTTCCAGTGGTACGCGATGTTCTGCTACTGGGAGTACATCACGGTGTCGCTGGCACGCACCCTGTACGGCAGCACCGACGCGGCCACGCCCGGCTTCGGCGAGGCGGTGCTGATCACCGGCCGCATCGGCGGCTTCTACAACTTCATCGCCTTCGTCGCCGCCTTCGCGATGATGCCGCTGGCGCGGCGGATGGGCCCGCAGCGGCTGCATGCCGCCTGCCTGCTGATGGGTGGCGCCGGCCTGCTGGGCCTGCCGCTGATCCACGACCCGTGGCTGCTGTTCCTGCCGATGCTCGGCCTGGGCCTGAGCTGGGGCAGCATGATGGGCAATCCCTATGCGATGCTGGCCGGCAGCATCCCGGCCGAACGCGCCGGCGTCTACATGGGCATCTTCAACGGCTTCATCGTGCTGCCGATGCTGCTGCAGATTCTCACCATCCCGCTGATGTACCACCACCTGCTGGGCGACAACCCGGAGAACGTGATCCGGCTGGCCGGGCTGGGCCTGGTAGTGGCCGCCGCGCTGTCGCTGCGGGTGGTCGCCGCGCCGGCCCGCAGCGAGCCGCCGCAGGGCGTACGGGCCGACCTGTGACGCCGCGGCCCGCGGCTTCCGCGGCGCTGGCGCTTGCCGCTATAGTGCCGGGCACCGCCCCGGACACGGGCATGCTTGGCGCCGGCCTCCCGGCCGGCACTGTCGGGATGACCTCTTGAAATCCACGCCGAAGTCCCTGTTTCGCGGCCTGGCGCTCGGCTGCCTCCTGCTCATGCATCCGCCGGCGGCGCGCGCCACCCAGGCGGCGCGCGGCCACGACAGGCCGTGGGTCACGGGCGAGGTGGCGTATGACACGCAGAATCCCTTCGCGCGGATCATTCGTGGTGAACTGCCGGCCTACACGGTCTACGAGGACGGCCAGGTACTGGCCTTCCTGTCGAAGGACCAGTCGCAGCCGGGCCACGTGCTGGTGATCTCCAGGACCTCGCGGGCGCAGAACATCATGGAGATGTCGCCGCAGGACCTGACCCGGGTGATGCTGGTGGCGCAGCGGATCGCGCGGGCGGAAGTGCGCTCGCTGCACGCCGATGGCGTGGAGATCAGGCAGAACAACGGCGCCGCCGCCAACCAGACCGTGTTCCACCTGCACGTGCACGTGATCCCGCGCTGGGACGACGCACCACCGGAATTCGCCCGCAACGCCAACGGCACCCTCGACCGTCCGGCGCTGGCCGCGCGCATCGCGGCGGCGATCCGCGACTGACGCCAGGCCGCGCCCATCAGGGCACCGATGGCCAGGGCACAAACGATAACGGGCGCCGAGGCGCCCGTTATCGTTTGCCCGCCGTCGCGAGGCGACGGCGGGCGGTTCGATCAGCCCGCGTAATACATCTGGAATTCCAGCGGATGGGTGCTGGCGCGGTAGCGGGTGACTTCCTTCATCTTCAGCTCGATGTAGGAATCGATGAAGTCGTCGTTGAACACGCCGCCGGCCTTGAGGAAGTCGCGATCCTTGTCCAGCGCTTCCAGCGCGGCGTCGAGGCTGGAGCAGACCTGCGGGATGTTCTTCTCCTCTTCCGGCGGCAGGTCGTACAGGTCCTTGTCGGCCGGCGCGCCCGGGTCGATC